>CAXRJI010000033.1:0-13771 GCA_964231105.1 Porticoccaceae bacterium | reverse complement strand
TTATGTACACTTTACTACTCGACAAAATATCCAGTTAAATTGGCCTGTATTAGAACAGGTTCCCGATATCCTGGCAGAGCTTGCCAGTGTCGAGATGCATGCTATTCAAACCAGCGGCAACTGTATTCGCAATACCACAACTGACCAATTTGCCGGTGTTGCTGAGGATGAAATTGAAGATCCCCGTCCTTGGTGCGAATTGATTCGACAATGGTCCACGCTCCATCCTGAGTTCGCCTTTTTACCCCGTAAATTTAAAATTGCCGTTTGTGGGTCAACCGAAGATCGTGCTGCGTTTAAATTTCACGATATAGGTTTGCAGTTAGTTAAAAACGAGCAGGATGAACTAGGCTTTCAAGTATATGTCGGTGGTGGACTTGGCAGAACGCCAATAATTGGTTCAGTAATTAGAGAGTTTTTGCCCACCGAGCATTTACTCAGTTACTTAGATGCCATTTTAAGAATTTATAACCGTTACGGTAATCGCGATAATAAATATAAAGCGCGAATTAAAATCTTGGTGCGAGCTTGGACACCTGAAGTATTTGCGCAACGTGTTGAAGAGGAGTGGCAGCATATTAAAGATGGCCCTGCGACTCTGACGGATACTGAAATTAACCGTGTAAAAAGCTTCTTTACCCAGCCAGATTATCTGACCGTGGATAATCCTGCCCTTGAGACACAGCTTGATAAGTTAGGTGAGACCCACAAGGGCTTTCAGCGCTGGCTTGAGAGAAATACTCGACCCCAAAAACAACCTGGATATGTCTCGGTGAGTCTATCCTTAAAACCGGCCGGCGTGCCACCCGGCGATGTAACAGATAGCCAGTTAGAAGTGATTGCCGATCTCGCCGATCGTTTTTCATTTGGTGAGGCTCGCACAACCCATAATCAGAATATTGTGCTAACTGATGTTATTAAGTCTGATCTGTTTGAGTTGTGGCAACAGGCTAAAGCAGCCGGTTTAGCTACACCCAATATAGGCACAATTAACGATATGATCTGCTGTCCAGGTGGCGACTACTGCTCCTTGGCCAATGCAAAATCAATTCCTGTTGCAGAGGCTATTCAGCGTAAATTTTCAGATTTAGATTATGTCTATGATCTAGGTGATCTAGAGCTAAATATATCCGGCTGTATGAACGCCTGTGGCCACCATCATGTGGGCCATATTGGTATTCTTGGTGTGGATAAAAAAGGTCAGGAATGGTACCAGATACAGCTAGGTGGCAGCTCTGGTCAAGATGCCTCTTTGGCTAAGGTTCTAGGACCCTCTCTATCAAGAGATGAAGTTACAGACGGCATCGAGAAGCTATTAGATGTCTATGTCGAAAATCGCTTTGAAGAGGAAAGTTTTTTAAGTACTTATAGACGCATAGGGATTGATAAATTTAAGGAGCGAGTTTATGCGCCAGCTTCTTAAAGACGGTCATGTGGTCGATGATAACTGGATCCTTGCAGAGGATAACTTAGAATCACTTCCCTCTTCAGGCAATGTGCTGCTGTCCACTAGTCAGTGGCAACAGTTCGCCAGTGAGCTTGATCAACAACAAGCTCCAGTGGGTGTCTGGCTTGAAGGTAATGAAGAAATTCCTGACTTTATTGAGTCACTTCTGCAGCTACCGATAATCGCTATAAAATTTGCAAAATTTGTCGATGGTCGTGGGTACTCATTAGCCCGTCTGCTTCGTGAGCGCTACCATTACAGTGGCGAGCTAAGAGCGATTGGCGACATTATTCGCGATCAGCTGTATTTGCTCAAACACAGTGGTTTTAATGCCTTCCAGCCAAGTCAGGATATAGATTTGGAACAGGCCGCTGCATCCCTAACTGATTTTTCTGAAAATTATCAATCCACAAACGCTCAGCCAATACCTCTGTTTAGAAGACGTTAATCTGTAGGTTGTTGGGCTACATTGTTATGTATAATCTTAAGGTTATATATAGAAGCAATATTTCAAAACAACGCAGGCACCGGTCTCTTCGATGGATCATTATGTTTTTCAGATCTTTTTCCTTATCTTTACAGGTGGCGCCTGTTTAGCCTCTGTTGCTCTATTTGGTCGTCAGCCTCTATTGGTGGCCTATATAGTTCTTGGTGCTTTTATGGGCCCCTACGGCATGGGTTGGGTGACTGATGTTGACCTAATCGCACAAATAGCCACGATGGGAATTATATTCCTGCTATTTCTGCTGGGCTTGGATATGCAACCTCAAGCACTATTGCGCGTACTACGTGAAGTGACCCATATCACCCTATTTAGCTCCCTGCTTTTTGCTGTGGCTGGTTTCACCATTGCCTACTGGTTTGGCTACTCTCAGACAGAATGCTTAATAATTGGTGCATCTATGATGTTTTCGAGCACCATTATCGGTATTAAATTGTTACCCACAACTGCACTACATCATAAACACTCTGGGGAATTAGTGGTTGGTATGTTACTGATGCAGGATTTTTTAGCTATCTTTGTGTTGCTTTTTCTTTTGTCGATTAGTTCAGGTGACCATGCTGCGAGTAACTTTTTAATCAGCCTTATTTCCCTCCCGCTGTTAGTGGGCGGCTCTATTGTATGTGTGCGTTATATATTACAGCCATTATTTGCGCGCTTTGATCGCATTGGTGAGTATGTTTTCTTACTGGCAATCGGCTGGTGTATGGGTGCCGCTGAAGTCGCTGAGCTAGCTGGTTTATCAAGGGAAATTGGCGCTTTTGTAGCGGGAATATCACTGGCTACAAGTCCTATAGCTCAATATATAGCCCTTAATTTAAAACCCCTTAGAGACTTTTTTCTAATTTTATTCTTCTTTTCTCTTGGCGGTGGCTTTAATCTCACGCTAATACCAGAAATTATTCTACCTGCAACAATATTAGCTATTGCAATGCTAAGCCTTAAACCTACTACCTATAGATACCTACTGCGCTCCCATAGTGAACGCAATAGCCTATCTTGGGATGTGGGATTTAGGTTGGGACAAAATAGCGAGTTCTCCCTGCTAATTGCCTATATCGCATTTGCAGGACAGCTTATTAGTAACAATGCTTCTCACCTTATCCAGGCGACAGCCATTATCACGTTTCTAATATCCAGTTATATTGTGGTATTTAACTTTCCCAACCCTATTGCAGTCAGCGATAAGTTGAGACGCGATTGATATTACAAATAAACTTATAAATACTTATCAGAGTTATTAGTTAAACGATCCCACCATTTTACTAACAAACGATCAACACTCTCTTCCGCAGCTACCCCAATACGTTGATGAAGCTTTCGTTTCTGTTTGTAGGCTATCTCATAAACATCAGCCTCACTGACACGATGCATTAAATATTCATCACTAGTTTTAACATCATCAATTAGCGCCAACTCTTGAGCACGTGAGCCATACCAAACCTCGCCAGTAGCCACCTTATCCATTGCAACCTGTGGTCGTCTCTCGGCAACATAATCCTTAAATAGGGTATGAGTTTCCTCTAGGTCTTCTATAAATTTCTTTCTGCCCTTGTCTGTGTTTTCACCAAAAACAGTCAGAGTGCGTTTATGTTCGCCCGCAGTAAGCACTTCAAAATCAACATCGTGTTTTTTTAGGAGTTTATTGAAGTTTGGCATTTGCGCCACCACCCCTATTGAGCCAACAATCGCAAATGGCGCAGCGAGAATTTTATCCGCAACACAGGCCATCATATAACCGCCACTAGCGGCCACTTTATCAACGCAAACCGTGAGGGGAATATTCTCTTTGCGCAGTCGATCCAATTGACTGCTGGCTAAGCCATAGGAGTGGACCATACCACCAGCACTTTCCAGTTTGACCACCACCTCATCATCACTGGTGGCTTGGGAGAGCACCGCAGAGATTTCCTCGCGCAAATTAGTAACCGCTGAGGCGCTTATATTGCCGTCAAACTTAATAACAAATACCCTGTTTTTTTGCTCAGCGACTGCATTGTCTTGCGCCTGAACAGCGTTTTTCTTTGCTTCTTTTTTGCTTGCTTTAGCCTGTTTCTTCTTTTCTTTTTGCCGTTGTTTTAGCATAGCCTTTTGTTCGGACTTATCCAAAACCGCCAGCATCATAGCCTCACTAACTTGCTCATATTGCTGATTAAGCTTGGTGATTTCTATATGACCGCGCTCTGAGGTATCGCGCATTTTTTGTTTGGCATTAGCGATCAGTGAAAGAAGCAACCCAATCGCTATAAGTGCAGTGATGGTTTTGGCTAAAAATAAGCCATAGTTTGCAAAAAATTCCAAGTTACTCTCCATTGTGCTTGCAAGGGCCTAGCCAATTTTGACAGATAAGTAAACGACCTTCTAATACAATAGCCAGGATACAATAGCCAGGCAAAAATTAAGGGATAGATAATACAGTATTAAGGGGCTAGTGTTGAGATACTTGTTTGTCCGTTTCATCAATAAAAGACTGAATAAGTCTGCCTGCCATAATTGTATTAGGGGGAACATATTCAGGTAACTTCTTATAGTGCCACCATTTAGCCTCTGATATCTCCTCACCATCGACAATAATATCTGTGCTTCTCGCTTTGGCCTTGTAACCCAGCATTAATTGACCGGGAAATGGCCAGGATTGGCTACCAAAATAACAAATATCCTCTACCTCAATACCTACCTCTTCATACACTTCGCGAAAAACAGCTTGCTCAGCGCTCTCGCCAGCTTCGATAAAACCTGCGATGGCGCTGAAGCGACCAGAGGGCCATTTAGCCTGACGCGCGAGAAGGCATTTGTCCTTATGCGTAACAATGACAATTATGCACGGTGATATTCTGGGATAATAATCGGCATCACAATGATTGCAACGCATGGCATGCTCATTGGATCGCTCAATCAAGGGTGCTGCACAACGACTACAGAATTGATAAGCAGCCTGCCACTCAATTAGTTGAACAGCCCTTGAGACCATTGAAAAGGCTGTATCTGGCAAAGTAATAAGTAGACTGCGCAGATCAATTAATTCAAAACCATGCTCAGCCTTAGCATCTGACTCAAGATTCCAAACCTCGCAGTTGAGGCCACTCCATTGACCCAGCGTTATTCGATGTTTTAAAAATAACCTTAGCGGCTCAGTCTCTTTTGTATTTAATAGTATGTTTTCCAGACAAGCCGTGTTATGGCCTTTTGTTACTAGCGGGCTTTTTGTTACTAGCGGGCTTTTTGTTACTGGCGGGATTTTTATCACCACATGGCCTTCTATCACTGCTATCACAACTGTTTTATAGTGCTTCATTAACTTGGCATTGGCATGGAATTCTATCTTTGTTTTTCTATGGGCCAATTTATGTATTTCCTTTTTTTATTGTGGATTTACAGTGCAGGTGTTGCAAAATATAGTCCTTGAAGCTAAGGTTTCTGCGGTTAAAAAGTCTAACACAATGCACCAACAATAATTTCATACGTATAGAAAAGTCGGTCCCCTTAAAAATAACGAGGAATAACTCTATGGAACCCACATTATCTCAGGCATTTAAGACAAACTTTCTGGGTAATTCCCCAGGATGGTATGAGAAATCTATTATTGCCTTCTTAGTTTTAAATCCATTTATCTTATATTTCACTAGCCCCTTTATTATGGGCTGGGTACTGATAGCTGAGTTTATTTTCACATTAGCCATGGCACTTAAGTGCTACCCACTGCAACCCGGAGGGTTACTCGCACTGCAGGCTATTATGATGGGAATGGCAACGCCTGAGGCAGTTTACAACGAAACAGTGGGTAATTTTCAGGTTATTATGCTTCTGATGTTTATGGTCGCCGGCATCTATTTTATGCGCGATATGTTGCTCTATACCTTTACTAAAATTCTCCTTGGTGTCAGATCAAAAACATTACTCTCGTTTCTCTTTTGTTTTGCTGGGGCTGTTTTATCGGCCTTTCTCGATGCTTTGACGGTTACAGCGGTGCTTATCACAGTCTCTGTGGGTTTTTACTCTGTATATCACAAAGTTGCATCGGGAAAGAGAGGAGCAAATTCAGCACATAATCACACCAATGATGACAATATTAAGGCCAATCAAGTTGAAAACTTGGAGCAATTTAGAGCCTTCTTGCGCAGTCTAATTATGCATGGTGCAGTAGGTACTGCCTTGGGCGGTGTTACTACCTTGGTGGGCGAGCCTCAGAATTTATTGATTGCAGAAAAGGCGGGCTGGGAGTTTATGGAGTTCTTCCTGCGTATGGCGCCGGTCACCCTACCGGTTTTTGCCTGCGGTCTTCTCTGCTGTGTGCTGCTTGAGAAAACTAAGATTCTTGGCTATGGCGCAGAGATACCTGAGGATGTGCTTGCGATCCTTAAAAAATCCAGTGAAGAAAGCGAGAAAAACCGCTCTCAACAGGACAATGCAGCATTAATTACACAGGCTGTTGTAGCGGGCATCTTGGTGATAGCCCTAGCCCTCCATCTGGCTCCTGTTGGCCTTATTGGACTTATGATTATTGTTCTTTTAACCGCATTTAATGGTGTTACTGAAGAACATCAAATTGGTAAGGCCTTTGAGGAGGCATTGCCCTTTACAGCTCTGTTAGTGGTATTTTTTGCTATTGTTGCTGTGATACATGAGCAACACCTATTTTCACCGGTAATTGAGTGGGTGCTTGCTATGGAACCAGCGTCTCAACCGGGTGTTTTCTTCCTCGCTAATGGACTGTTGTCAGCTATCAGTGACAATGTGTTTGTAGCAACGGTCTATATCAATGAGGTCAAAATGGCTCTGGAGTCAGGTCTGATTGATCGCCCACAATTTGATAAATTGGTGATCGCTATCAATACAGGTACAAACTTGCCGAGTGTAGCTACGCCAAATGGTCAGGCGGCGTTTTTATTCCTGCTGACATCAGCGCTGGCACCGCTTATAAGACTTTCTTATATGCGTATGGTGCTAATGGCATTGCCTTACACCGTAGTGCTCACAGTGGTTGGCTTATTGGGTGTTCTCTATAATATTTAAGAGAAATAAGCTGTCGCAATAAAAAAGGCTGGGTAATCCGGCCTTTTTTTATGATGCGAGTTCTTAACGTATATTGGTTACGCCATAGAGAGAATCACTTTACCCTTGGCCCTGCGCTCTGAGATTGAGGCCAGCGCTGCTTGGTAATCATCTAAATCATAGACCTCGGTCACCAGAGGTGAGAATTGGCCAGCATCAATCATATCTATCAATTCCTTAAAGTTTTGCATCGCCTCTTGCGGCTGTCTGGCCATCCATGAACCCCAGAAAACACCCATCATCGAGGCTCCCTTAAGCAGAGCTAGATTAAGTGGAATTGCCGGTATAGGCCCAGAGGCAAAACCAATAACCAAAAAGCGACCATCCCAAGCGATACCCCTAAACGCCTGCTCTGACAAATCGCCTCCAACTGGATCATAGATAACGTCAGCGCCTTTACCGCCCGTTAGTTCCTTAATTTTGTCTTTTAAGGGCTCGTTGGAATAATTAATGCGCATATCAGCACCGGCCTCAGTGGCAAAATCCAACTTTTCCTCAGAACTGGCAGCTGCAATGACCTTGGCACCCATAGCTTTAGCAATTTGTATGGTAGCAATACCCACACCACCGGCAGCACCTAACACTAAAACTGTCTCGCCCGCCTGCAAATTAGCACGCTGCTTAAGGGCATAATAGGAGGTGCCGTAGGTAATTGAAAAGCCTGCGGCCTGGGGAAATGACATGCTCTCAGCCATTTCAATGGTGGCGTATTCTGGGGCTACACATTGCTCAGCAAAGCCACCTATTTGGGTGGTGGCAATCACTTTATCGCCTACTTTGCGTCTGCTAACAGACTCACCAACCGCGGTTACAACACCCGCAACTTCTGTGCCCGGGATAAAAGGTAAAGGGGGTTTAATTTGATATTTACCTTGAACCGTTAGCAAATCAGGAAAATTTACACCTGCAGCTTTAACATCAATTAATACTTCACCCTTACTGGGCTTTGGTAAAGGTTTATCTTCCAGATTTAACTTGTCTATTGTGGCAAATTCATTACAAACAAGCGCTTTCATAGTATGTCCTGTTATTATTATTTTTAGAAATCAGTCTCTATGCTTACTTAACTCGTGGCGGGCCACTACCATGCGATGCACTGCATCTGGGCCATCGGCAAAACGTAATGTACGCATTGCGGCATACCAAGCTGCTAACGGTGTATCTTGGGACACTCCCAACCCACCATGCATTTGCATGGCTTCATCAATTACTTTCAGGGTAGTTGTTGGGGCAATAGTTTTAATCATAGAGATATGCACCTGAGCTGCATCGGTGCCCACATTGTCCATTAACCATGCTGCTTTAAGGCACAGTAATCGCGTCATCTCGATTTGCATACGCGCATCAGCAATAATATCCACATTACCGCCTAATTTAGCCAGGGGTCGGCCAAATGCTGTGCGGTTAAGAGATCTCTGACACATAAGCTTTAGTGCCGCCTCGGCAAGACCAATGGCGCGCATACAGTGATGAATTCGACCGGGTCCCAAACGGCCTTGAGCCACCTCAAAGCCTCGACCCTCACCCAAGATCATATTTTCTTTGGGCACTCGAACATCGGTAAAGCGAATATGCATATGCCCATGGGGCGCATCATCATTGCCGAAGATAGTCATGGGTCGAAGTATTTTAATACCCGGCGTATTTCTGGGGACTAGCACTTGAGAATGTTGGGCATGGCGTGGCGCATCAGGATTGGACTTGCACATTACGATAAGAATTTCACAGCGCGGATCACCAATGCCAGAAATCCAGATTTTTTCTCCGTTAAGCACCCATTCATCACCGTCAGCAACACAGGAAAGGGAGATATTTGTGGCATCAGAGGACGCTACATCTGGCTCTGTCATCACGTAGGCTGATCTTATTTCACCGGCTAGTAATGGATCTAACCAACGGCGCTGTTGTTCTTCAGTACAATACCGAGCGAGCACTTCCATATTGCCCGTATCGGGCGCAGAGCAGTTAAATACTTCAGGTGCCAGAGCTGAGCGACCAGTTTCCTCAGCTATATAGGCATATTCAACGGTATTTAAACCATGACCACCCTCGTAGTGGGTAAGAAAGAAATTCCACAGATTTTGCGCTTTCGCTTTAGCCTTTAAGCCCTCGAGGATTTCTGTCTGACGCTCGGTGTAGGTCCAGCGGTCCCCCTTGGATACCTCTTGGTGATATTCTTCCTCAACAGGCAAAATTTCGGTATCTATAAAATGTTTTACCTGCTCAAGTAAGGGCTTAAGTTTATCGCTGATACCCAAATCCATAGAAATTTCCTCAATTATTTATATTTATAAGCCCGCTATTATCTTTACAGACTATCTTCTCTAACCGCTATAGTCTCTGGCTGCTGACTCTTTATCAATAACCCTTAAGGCTAGCAAAGCGATTAGCATGATAGCTGTAATCACCAAAAAGGGTCTGTGCTGGCCTTGCACGCTTTATAAAAAATCCAATTTCGTATTCATCGGTCATACCAATACCGCCATGCATTTGTATGGCTTCATTAGTCGATAACTCAGCCACCTCAGACAGCTTAGCCTTGGTGACACTGACTAACCCTGAGATCTGATCAGCATTAGAATCTAGCCCCTGTAATGTCTTAAGAACCAGTGACTTTGCCATTTCAATCTCACTCCACCAATGAGCCGCTCGATGCTGAAGCGCTTGAAATGAACCAATCGAAACACCAAATTGCTTGCGGTCTTTTAGGTACTGTAAAGTGCGATCAAAGGTCTCAACACAGATACCCAGCAATTCCGCCGATAGATGGGCATTGGCAATGTCTAACACAGTGGATAGGACATTAAAACCTGCGCCCTTCTCACCCAAAAGTGAGTCTGCATCTACTTTTACTTGCTTAAAGCTGATCTCTGCGTAGTTGCGACTATCCACCATATCCACACGCTGCCTTTCAACACCTTTTGCACCGCTATCGACCAGAAATAAACTAATACCCTGTTGATCACCCGGCTTACCGGCAGTTCGCGCCGCAACGATAAGTTTATCTGCGCTATTACCATCGGCAACAAACACTTTTTTACCGCTTAAAAGATAGCTGCCATCTTTTTGTTGATCAGCACTAAGACTTATATGTTCGGGGCTATGATGGGCTGTTTCATCAATGGCCAGTGCCAAAGTCAGTTCGCCCGCGGCAACTGCACTTAAATAACTCGCCTTTTGCGCTTCTGTTGCTGCCAGATTGATAGCGCTGGCACCAACAATAGCTGTGGCAAATAGCGGAGAGGGCGTCAATGTACGGCCTGTCTGCTCAATTAACTGACCCATACCCACATGGCCAAATTCGAGGCCACCAAAGGCTTCCGGCACCAGCACTGCAGCCCAGCCCATATTGACCATTTGTGGCCACAGGTCATCGGCATAACCGGTTTCACTGCCGGCATCACGCTGTTTACGCAGAGCAGCAACGGGAGCCGTTTCCTCCAGGAAACCCTGAGCTGACTCTTTAAGCATCAACTGTTCTTCATTTAAAACTAACGTCATTACGCACTTTCCTGTATTTAACCTAGGCCAAGAATATTTTTAGCAATAATATTTAATTGCACTTCGGAGGTGCCCCCCTCAATAGAGTTACCCTTAGTACGCAGCCATAAACGTGGCAAGTAGCCCTGATTGCTGGCATCACCAGACCAATGCATGCTGTCACTGCCCTTGAGCTTTAGCATAAGCTCATAGCGCCGTTTATTTAGTTCTGTACCGTAGTACTTCAACATAGCTGAGGTAGCCCCTACACCACCTCCTGCTTTAGCCTCATCGGTAACCCGCTCGGCTGTGAAGGCAAATGCAGCGGCATCAATTTCCCATTTAGCAATATCTGCTCGCAGAATCTGATTGCTGAGTTTTCCGTCTGTAAGCCCCACTGTTTTAGTGGCAATATCACCCAGTGAATCTGACCCAGCGTCTGTAAGGCCAAAGCCTCCAATCATTTCACGCTCGTGGGTCAACAGGTATTTAGCGATAGTCCAACCCTGATTAACTTCACCTACCACCTGATCTTTTTCTACTCTGACGTTATCTAAGAAGGTCTCACAAAAGGGAGAACTGCCAGAAATTAATTTGATTGGTTTGGCCTGAACGCCTGGGGTTTGCATATCAAATAACATAAGGCTAATGCCCATCTGTTTTTTCGCCTCAGGATCGGTTCGAAACAAACAAAACATCCAGTCTGCTTTGTCACCATAGGAGGTCCACACCTTTTGTCCGTTAGCCACATAATGGTCGCCGTTATCTATGGCTTTACACTGTAATCCAGCGAGATCTGAGCCTGCATTGGGCTCCGAATAACCCTGACACCAACGAATTTCACCGCGAACAATGGGTGGTAAATGTTGTTGTTTTAGAGCCTCTGAGCCAAACTTTAAAAGTGCGGGGCCAATCATCCAAATACCAAAGCTATCAAGCGGTGAGCGCGCCTGAATTCGCGCCATCTCCTCGCGTAGTATCTTGCATTCAGCCTTGTTGAGGCCGCCGCCGCCATACTCTGCTGGCCAATCGGGTGCAGTCCAGCCCTTGGCAGCCATACGTTCTAGCCATAGTTTTTGATCGTTGCTTTTAAAGGTATAGTTTCTTCCTCCCCAGCATTGATCTCCATCTTCTTTGATGGGTGAACGCATGGATTGGGGACAATTTTGCTCAAGCCACTCTCGAGTCTGCTCTCTGAATTCTGCTAGATTACTCACAAATAAGTCCTGTAAATTAGTAATGGATTCACCAGCATGAAATACCAGTGGATTATTTTCTGATGGGATTAAAATAGGGTTACGTTGTTTGTATTTATAGTGTTCATTTATTCTATAACTAAAGGCATAAGCACTGCAATAAGTTATAATCTTACCTTTTAGCACACCGACAAACGCTAGCAGACCAATAAATCACAAGAGTAAAACCTATGAGCCAAGATTGGCAGATACTATTGGAGCTTATGGCTCTAGAGAAAGTTGATAAAAATATATACCGCGGCAACAATCATCAAACACGTAACAATCGACTCTTTGGTGGGCAAGTTCTAGCTCAGTCAATGCGCGCTGCACAAGACACTGTAAGCCCAGATCGTACAGTACATTCTCAGCATGCCTATTTTTTGCGCCAAGGCGATTCCTCCCTGCCAATTATGTTTCATGTTGATAATATTCGTGACGGCAAATCATTTACAACCAGACGCGTGGTGGCCTCGCAGAATGGCAAAGCTATCTTTAATACATCCCTGTCTTTCCAAGTACAAGAAACTGGATTAAGCCATCAGGTTGATATGCCCAAATGCCCTCCCCCCGAGGAACTGCAAGATGACAATATTAGGTGGAATAAGGTACTTGAAGCTATGGACCGCCAGTTGGCATCTGATTCAACAAAAAGACGACCCTCTTTACGACCCATAGATATTAGACCGGTTGAGCCCGTTGATTACTTAAACCCAACCGAGCGTCCTCCAGAACAATTTATATGGATGAAAGCTAAGGGCTTAGTAGAGGAAAATAATAAACAAAGTAACTCGGCACTGCATCATGCAATCCTAGCCTATGCATCAGACTTTAGTTTAATGAGCACGTCATTATTGCCCCATGGCAAAAGTATTATTGATGCAAATTTACACGCAGCATCTCTTGATCATGCTATTTGGTTTCATGATAGCTTTAGGATTGATGAGTGGCTTTTGTATCATATGCATAGCAGTCGAACGAGCGCCTCACGGGGGCTGAGTCATGGAAGTCTTTTTTCTCGAGATGGGCGGCTTGTGGCTAGCACTATTCAAGAGGGTCTAATAAGAATTGCAAAGGGTTAGAACTATTGCTTATGATAATGTTAGAAAAATCGCATAAATACTTGTTTTAATTGATTTTTAATTGCTATTTAGCTAGCCATTCACCTGATTTGCCACCTGTCTTTTTTAATAGCTTTACCTGACTAATCACCATGCCTTTATCAATCCCTTTACACATATCGTAGGCAGTAAGCGCCCCTACCGATGCCGCAGTTAGGGCCTCCATCTCTACGCCTGTTTTGCCTGTGGTTTTACATTCAACTGTTATCACTAGCTGAGTTTTATCTAGGGCAATATCCACAGTTACTTTAGACAGTGGTAAAGGATGACATAAAGGAATTAAATCACTGCATTTTTTTGCCGCCTGAATTGCTGCAATTCGCACTGTTGCAAAGAGGTCACCCTTAGGAAGAGTTTTGTCAGTGATTGCTGCCAGTATTGGCGGCGTCAAATCTACAATAGACTGAGCCAGCGCCAAACGTGATGTATCCTGCTTGCTGGATATATCTACCATATGGGCTTCGCCTTGGGAATTTAAATGGGTAAGCTGAGTCATTGATAAAAAATTGCTCTATAAAACCTAGAAGCAAACCATTATGGCAAATAATAAAACTGGAATATATGGCTAGTGTCACCACCTGAGCACAATCCAGTTATTAATTCTCTTTGCTAAGCCCTAACAATGCCTTATAAGCGACTGGTGACAGTTTGCTTTGTATTGCTGGTAAATGCTCTGAAACTGAATCTTTCATTGAGGGTGGCCAGAACTTACCGAGGTGCTGGGCAATCTGCTCTGCAACCTCCTCTTCCGAACCATTGGCGGCCATATTGAGAGCAATTTGATTAGCCATTTTTACTAGACGTTCAATATTAGCCTCAGTCATGGGTTGTTCGCCTCCTCAGTAAATCTAGATTGCCCAGCATAGACAACATGTCTATGGGGGCGAGAAAAGCCCACCAACCCTATATGTGATTGCTCTGCTAATGTTATCGC
>CAXRJI010000032.1:0-5187 GCA_964231105.1 Porticoccaceae bacterium | reverse complement strand
GTCATCAATTCTAAGGGCTGCTTCACCATTAATTGTCATAAACTCAGCCCCATAGAGAGCATCTGCGCTTGAGTCTGAGGGAAGCATTTTATATTGAAAGGCGATTGAATTTTTGCCAGAAAGCACCTCGCCAATAAGCTGATATTTATGGTTATCAGCGGCAAAGAAATCAACCAAACTTGCGACCAAATCATCACCGGAGAGCTGTATATTAGCTGGGACATCACAGTAGGTACCATTCCGGCAAAGATGCTCAACAACACCATTGGCATCTCCATGGTTCCATGCATCGATGTAGCTTTTTACAAACTCGGTGCTATGCATTTCAGCCCCTTGCTCTAGATATAAGCCCAAGTAATTCAATGAAAGTTTATTTGATTGTAATTAAACCAACAGGTTTATGCTACCCACCCAATGGGGGTGGCTGAATGGATTTATTTATCTGCGCAACCTAGACACTAGTGCGAGAAACAATGCAGACAGCCATTGAATCAACAATGGAGTCAAAAATGGAGTCAGCAATGAAGTCAAAAATAAAGATAGAAACGCACATGGTGTGTTAAAGCATTAATGGACATTGATTTTGCTTCACTGTTTGTAATATGCGGTTGCTTCTACAAAAGATTTAAAACTTATACCGCACCTTGGCAACAATAGATTCAACATGGGTATTGCGCCAACCATTATCAAACAAATCTTTGGCACCCTCATTACCACTACCACTCTCAAAGTAGCCGCCACGACTGTAAACTATATAAATATCTGATAAAGGCCCTAACTGATACCTGTAGCGCATCTGCAGCGCGGTATCACTGTAGCTAAAGTTTTCACTTTGAAAAAAAGAATGCGATAGGTTGCCCCAGTCATTGAGTATGTAGCTATTTTGCACCTGCGCATCAATACCCACCCATTGGAACTTTAAGCGCACCTCTTGTCGAGACGAGGGATACCAATCTAACTTTATGTCAGCTGAAAAGGACTTTGCTTGATAGTTAGCCAATTGCTCATAATCAAAATCCCATAGTAGCCACTCTGGATAATACTTGTACTCTAATCTACCACCCAAAGTAAGGTTTTCATTAATATAGAGCTTAGGCTTAAACACAATACCCGGTGAGATTTTTTCTGTTCCCCAAGTGTCAAAATTTAGCTCAGCTTTGTAGGAAAAGTTTTTGTCTTTGCGACTACCATATTTTAGTTCACCCCAATACTGAGAGGGTTGTGCATAATCACCATTACCTCGGGTAATTCGATCATCCCAACCTGAATGTTGAGCACCTACATTGATAAAGAGAGTTTCCGTGGATCGAAAGACGCGACGATGGTTAAGATTAAACCAAAGCTCTAAACGATCACCCTCTGTCGTTTCTTTGTAGCCATACTCCAACTCGACATAACTGGAAAGATATTTAGAGTGCGTATCATACTGAAGCTTGTCGTAGCGTGTCTGACCATAAAACTCATTAAAGTCATTGCGACGCATATAACCCATATCATTAAAATCAAAGTGATCACCGTAGTGTGATAAATACAATATATGAAACCATTGATCACTGGGTGCATAGGTCCAATTCACCCACCCAGCATAATCCTGTTTATCAATTGCCTGTTGGTTTTCCAATAAATTAGCGTCTTGTTTTATATGGCTTGCAAACAGCTGACCGGAAAAACCAACAGTGTCACTGGCAAACCAATCCATATCAATTGCATGAACCGTGGCTTGTCGATTGAGTTGAGGTTTATCCACATAGGTCAGGCGATGGCCAAGCGTTACGTTATCTGTCTTATTTTGCACTCTAGTTGCCAGATAATTGGCGCCCAGATAAAGATCATTGTCATCCTCACTGACAACAAATAATCCGTAATCGGTAGAGCCCCCAAAGTGGGTAATTTTAGCTGCCAAATCTATATCGACTAATGAATTACCCGCAACACCAATACGCCGACTGTGTAAAAGCCTATCCTCATTGGGTAGCTCACTATCAAAAAGGGTTTGGTTTTCAGTGAAAAAGGGTCTTTTTTCCTCAAGAAGGGTTTCATAGGCCGATAAATTAACAACCAAGTCATCGCTTTCAACTTGCCCAAAATCAGGGTTAAGGGCACCGGTTAACTGAGTACTACTGTTGGGCCGCCAAATAAAATCCAAACCGACTTTTGCATCTTCAGAATCAGAAGAATCAGATCCCAATAAATTTTGCTGAAAACTGATATAGGGAAACCAGTCCAAACTAGATGCTTGAGCCTGTTCAATCTCAAGGGAGTGCCAGTCTTCTAAAAATCTCTCCCGCTTAGAGGACGCATTAGGGTAGGCAAAGCGCAGTGATTCGGAATAAACAACGCGCGAAAACCAAACTGAAATATTACGCTTTTCATCGTCCTGATTGGACATAGGTGCCACAGTCCAAGGAATATATAACTCAGAATACCAACGATCATCCTCAGCGGAAGTACCTGAATACCACTCGCCATCCCAACTACTTGAAAAATCGTTGCTATTACGCACCCCATCTCTTTTTGAGTTACCACTGCCCACTGTAAATAAATAGGCAGATAAGCCCATACCATCAAAATCAACACCAAACACATTGCGATCTGCTTCAATGCGCGCATCACGAGCAAAACGTCGGTCTATCTTGGCAACTGATGAAGGTTGATAATTTGTAAAGCCAACATAAATACCCTTGTCATTTGTGAACAGACGAACCTCTGTAAGATATTTTGCAGTTTCACCGCTGAGCGGTTCTGTTGTAACAAACTCTGTAAATACCCTCGCTTGAGCCCACTCAGGCTCGCTTAAAATACCGTCGATAATAAGATCCGCATGGGCATTAGAGACACTTAGTGTTGCATACAGCAATGCGTTGGCACTTGCTATCAGGAATTGTTTGATCATGAATCTGATGTTTGGCAGTGGGTTTGGTATAGAAACTATGTTAATGGGATTAATGATTAAAGGCGAGTTCTATCGTTGCCAAAAAGGGACTTGGTAGGGTATGACCGTGACGCTATCACCCTCGCTGATAACACCTGGTACATCAATCACCCCTACCAAACCTCGCAGGTACTGAGCGGCAGTTGAAAAAGCAGTATCGCGCAAGGAGTTGCCAGAATTTGTACTGTGCATTGCCGCCAGCTTTTTGCCCATATCCAAGCAGGGTGGATTATATTCTTCGACCATAAGCTCAGCACCAGAGGGAAATTTCAGGATAGTCCCCTTGGTTAAACGCGAAAGGTTAGGTATACCCTCAAGACATAGATTGGCACCTAAGGTCGCTGCTAGCAGAGGCTCTTTTAGGTCCATTGCGGTTGTAATTTCAGCCAACTCTTCAATAGAAACTGCCGACCATTGGCGCTCATTGCGTCTACGAGTACCCTCAGGTTGCTTATCACCCGCACCCCAACTCTCTCGCTCAAATGATCGGTGACGATCTCCAGCTAGCCCATCAAGTTCAGCTTTTATAGAATTACAGGGATCTTTACCCAACTCACCTTCGGAGCCACTATAAAGAGAATGTACTTTACCCTCTATGTTTTGCATAACAAATGCTCCTAAAAAACAGGGGGCGGTGTTGCCCGCGCGCGTGATGGCGACCAGAAGGGTTTATCCTGAAGAGTACATTTGGCTACCTTGCTGTGATAGCGCAATTCTCTTTGGTAATAGATTTCCGCCCATATATCACCGCCAAGGTACTTGGGCTCAATCATAGCCAGTGCGATATTGGCCTTAACCACAGGCGACCACATGGCCGAGGTAACGTAGCCTATTTCTTTTTTGCAACCTTTATCACTGTAAAGATAGGATTCCTCAGCAGGTTTATTACCCTCAATATCTAATTTAACCAAACGATAGGCAGAGCCATTTTTTCGCTCCTTAAGCAGAGCCTCTCGACCATTAAAGTGCGGCTTATCAAAGTCAACCAGCCAATCTAAGTTTAACTCAAAGGGGGTTTGGTCATACTGAAAATGAATGGTTTTTAGGGCTTCATTAAATTCTATGGCAGGCATAATAAATCCAGCCTCCATACGTGCCATATTTGTTGCAGCCTCACCGTAGGGTTGAATACCATAATCCTCCCCTGCAGCGTAGAGCGCATCCCAAAGCTCAAGAGCTAACTCTGGTTCAATCCACAATTCATAACCCAAATCGCCAGTAAACCCTGTTCGCGATACCATCAAGGGTTTACCCTTTGCACCAGCAAAAGCGAAGTGGGTGAAGTTAAAGGGCTTTAATTTCTCAATACCCTTTAGACCCATTTTTTTTAATACCTCACAGGTAGTGGGTCCCTGAAAAGATAGGGCTGCAATAGTGTCTGAAACATCTGTAATCTGTATGTTTTTAAATCCAAAAGCACTCTTGCGTAACCAAGCCAGTGAGGGACTGCCACAAGTCAACATATACTTTCGCTCTGCCAACTTAAAGATGGTGCCATCATCAATTAATCGACCCTCATCAGTACACCAGCAGACATAGGTAACACGCCCTTTACTGAGTTTTTTTATATCGCGTGTCACCATACGATTAAGCATGATTTCAGCATCTGCACCTTCAATGATGTATTTTTGCATCGGACAAATATCATAGGTACCGCAACTATTGCGGACACAGAAGTACTCAAACTCTTCATCGTAGTAGTAATCGGCAAATTTATATCCATTCCAGCTTGACCAAGCCTCGCGTATATTGAGCAGGGCTTGACGGGGGTGGAAATGACTCTCTTTAAGTCGCTCACCAGCAAAAGGATCGATACTTTTAGTTTGTGCATTCATAATTACTAGTCTATACCAACGGGGTTAACTCAATATTTATTCATCATAAAAATCATCTTCAGGGACCGTATTAGGGCGCTTGAGATCAATTAAAATTTCTCGTGCCGCATTGGCACCACAGGCCGATGAAACACCACCACCGGGATGGGTAGAGGAGCCACACATATACATATTCTTTACTGGCATGCGGTACTGAGCATAACCTGGGAATGGCCGGTTAAACAGCAATTGGTCGATGGTTAACTCACCCTGAAAGATATTGCCCTCGGTCAGTCCTACTTCAGCCTCAATTTCATGGGGTGTTCGCACCTCCATATGCACAATAAGATCCTTGAAGCCGGGGCTGTAGCGTTCAATCTTATCAATCACAGTCTTACCGAAAGCATCACGCTTTTCAGGAGTCCAAGGCCCATCTGCAAG
>CAXRJI010000031.1:0-16541 GCA_964231105.1 Porticoccaceae bacterium | reverse complement strand
CTGTATCGCTCCCGTGGTCGATGTTTTACATAAAGCATTTACCATTGAGCACGGATCAATTACCACTATCCATGATATTACCAATACCCAGAGTATTCTTGATGAGTACCATAAGGACTTGCGCCGTGCTCGTGCCAGCGGGTTGTCATTAATTCCCACCAGCACCGGATCGGCAACAGCCATAACGGAAATATTCCCAGATCTCAAAGGTCGCCTTAATGGCATTGCGGTGCGCGTGCCTCTGGCAAATGCCTCACTCACGGATATTGTCTTTGAACTTAAGACCAAGGTTACCATTGAGGCTGTAAATGATGCGCTCAAAAGTGCAGCAACAGGGCGCTTGCAAGGCATATTGGGTTACGAGGATCTCCCTCTGGTATCAGCAGACTACACCAATGATAAGCGCTCAGGCATTGTTGATGCGCGCTCTACCATGGTGATTAATGATACCCAAGTGAAAGTGCTTATTTGGTATGACAATGAAATCGGTTATGTTAATCGCATGATGGAACTGGTCTCTAAAATCGCAAAATCCATTTGATGCAGTCCACTACCTAAACCCAATGAAACCAGCCTCAGCGCTCCATCAATATATTATCGTCACCCTCAGTTACTGGGCGTTTACCCTAACCGACGGTGCGTTGCGCATGTTGGTGCTGTTATTCTTTTATGGGTTGGGCTATTCGCCCCTAGAACTTGCCAGCCTTTTTTTGTTGTACGAATTTTTTGGTATCGTCACTAACCTCTATGGCGGTTGGCTCGCAACTCGAATAGGCTTAAATAATACACTTCAGATCGGTTTAGGTCTTCAGATAGCTGCCCTTGCTATGCTGACAGTTGACGCCTCTATGCTGTCACTGATTTATGTGATGGCGGCTCAAGCACTGTCTGGAATTGCCAAAGACCTCAATAAAATGAGTGCTAAAAGCAGCATTAAGTTACTGGTTGCTAATGATCAGCAGAAAAAACTATACCGCTGGATAGCCGCTCTGACCGGATCCAAAAATACACTCAAAGGCCTTGGCTTTTTTCTCGGTGGCACACTGATAACATTGTTTGGGTTTCGCGGCGGTTTAATTTTTATGATTTTACTACTTGCTCTTACATTGCTCTTTACATGGGGAAGGTTGGAGTCATCTACAAATCACTATAAACCCAAATTTACAGAGATTCTATCTAAGAGCAACTCAATCAATCTGCTTTCAGGAGCACGATTTTTCTTATTTGGTTCCCGTGATATTTGGTTTGTGATTGCCCTTCCCGTGTTCCTGCAAACTCAGCTTAGCTGGACCCATCTTCAAGTGGGCGGATTTATGGCAAGCTGGGTTATCGCCTATGGCATAGTACAAGCATTGACACCAAACATAACAGGCTCGAGAAATCATTCACTTAGCGGCCTTGCACCATGGCTATGGGCTACAGGGCTGGCCCTGATACCTGCAAGCATTGCGCTATCACTGAGCATGGGAGTCAGCCCGACTCTAAGTTTAGTCATAGGCCTTATGATCTATGGTGCTGTATTTGCGATAAATTCCAGTATTCATTCGTACCTAATTATCGCCTATGCAGAAAGTGATAGCGTGTCTACGGATGTCGGGTTTTACTATATGGCCAATGCGGCAGGTCGATTGGCTGGCACACTTTTATCTGGGATTGTTTATCAACAATATGGGTTGGTTTATTGTCTTGTCGTATCCAGCCTGATGGTTGCCCTGAGTGCTATTATTGCCAGTAGATTACCGCGCGCAAATTCGTGAAAAAAACAGTGAAAAAAATGACAAATATCCTCGGTTCTCACTGTATCCTATTCATTAGGCACAATCTTTGGTACATTGCCCACCACTTCAAATCACACAGACTTAATAACTATGAGCGATAGCAATCAAAATGCCATGGATCCCAATGGCCTGTATAAAGAAGAAAACTATACCGACCAAAAAACCGGTGCAATTCGCAAACTAATTCCCGTTAAAGCTGACGGTAATGAAGATCCAGATCGCGCCGTAGAGTATTACGGTTCAGCACAGGTGATGACTCCCATGGGTGCCATGCCTCTAAACTTTGCCCTTGAGGGGACTACCCTTGGTGAGGCTGCGGAGGATTTTGCCGGAAAGGCAGAGTTAGCCGTTGAGGAAGCGGGCCGCGAGCTTGAGCGTATGCGTCGTGAACAGGCCTCAAAAATTGTAGTACCCGGTCAGGGTGGAAACGGTAATGGACCCGGTGGCAGTGGAATAATTACCTAGCTTTATATTAAGAGCTTTGTTAGAGAGTTTTGACAGAGAGCTTTGGCAGTCACAACTTATTATTGTTGCGCCTCTAAATTAGTACCTAGTGTGTAGGTATCAGCAGGATGTAACATCCTTGACAGGCTTACTACCTCGGATCTAAAACTATTCTTTCTGCTCAACTGTAAGCATACTGGGTGAGTTGCCTCGGAGAGCCCTAACTCTCTAATTTGACTGGCCTTAGGGGCTACCGCCTTTAATTGGTAGGTCACTGATGTAGGTGGCGCAACCCAGTTTAAGTAGGCATCAGGCACCAGCTTGTGCCATTTTTGCTTCATAAATGCTGGCGCTAGTTGAGGATTTACACTGATACTCTGCCACTGAATTGGTCGATTGTTGTCAAAATGAATAAGTGTCAGCTGAAATATGGTTGCACCTGAGGCCAGGCCCATTATTGTCGCTGTGCTTTCATTTGCAAACACGCTATCGAGCGCCAGTATTCGATGACTGTGACTTCCTTCTTTTTGCGCCTGAGCCACTACATCAACAATGTCTAGACTCGGCGGGGTAGCTGAATATTGACTTACAAAGGAACCAAGCCCTGGCGTACGAGTAAAAAACCCTTCATCTGTTAATTCTTTGACGGCACGACGAGCTGTCATTCGACTCACAGAGAACATCTCAGTCAATGCCTGCTCTGAGGGTATCTGCATTCCTGCGGCCCATTCCTGAGACTCAACTTTGTCACGTAAAAAGGTTTTAATCACCGCATAACGTGGCTGTGCTTGCTTTTGAGGCATACTCAGCAATACCTTTGCTAAATTATATTAAGATCTATATGTATATACATTTACATTTGTATATACATATTTATTTATTTTTTATCTAACTAATTCAGTGGGTTATATATTAATAGGCTGTATATACAATAAGACAATTAGTCTAAAAAAGCAATTCTTTCTGTCTTTTTGATAGCTTTTTAATCTGTGCCTCACGTTTTGCAGCACTGCTTCGGCTGTGGCCAGATTCTGTATAAACGTACTCAATTGCAGTGCGTCCACGAAAGTACTTTGCGCCGCCTTTACCGCTTTTATGCTGCTGCAGTCGCCTTTCGAGGTTAGTGGTTATACCGGTATACAGTGTTTGGTCATCAGCTCGTACCATATAGACAAACCATTGGCAGTGCTGCGACTGACTCATTGTTCTAGAACCCGTAAAGGCTGAGCGCATAAACGACAATGATAGCTTGCCTTTCCTGATAAGATCCTGCCATGCCTTATCGCTGTCAAATAATGGGTTTTGCAGCCACAGTGATAGGGAAAACGCTGATATTGTTTTACTGGAATACCCTCTAGACTGTAATCCCCAGTGGCCTTAGGCTCTCCTCCCAAGGCAGTCATTACTGACTTCCACTCTTTACCATGCGGCTTCACAGAGCCTGCTCCCCATAAACAATCAGTAATATAGTGTGCCACTTCATGGGGTACCGTTTGCTCGAGACTATGTTGGTAGTACTTAGCAAACAGCCATGGGTTAAAGCGAATTCGGCGCTGTTGGTTTTTACGCTGGTACATACCGGCACATTTGCCAGACAGATCAAATACGACTGGCACGGATGCAAAGTCATTGTGGTAAAGCTGAGACGCCTTTTCAATATAACTATAGGTAGCTTGAGTAACCTCAGCCCTTTGCTCAGGGCTAATGGGCTCGATAGGCAAATCAGTTAAGGCTTTGTTCATTATCGAATTATAAGCTGTACATGTTGATGAACAAACTAATTAGAGTCTTAGTTTTTATTTGTATTCCCCCTTTATTCAAAGGCGTATCTTTTTGGGCTCAGACTGAATGCGCTATAATATCCAGACTTGGACCATTAACTTATGAATGTAGATCTTCACTGTCATACAACGGTATCTGACGGCACGCTTAGCCCAGCGCAGCTGCTGGATCTGGCTATTGAACGCGAGATAGATATGCTGGCAATTACTGACCATGACAGTATTGATAGCTATCGACAAATCGACACCTCTAAATCTCCGATTAAGCTAATAACTGGTATTGAGCTTTCCACCACATGGCAAGGAAGAAGCGTGCATATTGTTGGACTTAATATCGATTTAACTAATCGAGCCTTACTTGAAGGGGTCAATCAACAATCATTGGCCAGGGATCAGCGAGCAGTAAAAATTTCTGAGCGGTTGCAGGCTTTGGGCTTTGCAAACACATTACAGGGTGCAAGAAAAATTAGTGATGGCGGCCAGATAGGACGACCGCACTTTGCCCAGTATCTTGTTCAGATCAATGCAGTTACTAGTGTGCAGCAGGCATTTAATAAATATCTGGGTAACGGTAAGGCCGGTGATATTAAAGAACACTGGGCCAGTCTGGAAGAAGTAGTTGCATGGATTCGCAACGCCGGCGGCGTGGCCGTTTTAGCTCATCCCACTAAATATAAGATGACTAGGACAAAGCTCTGCTTATTGCTTGAGGACTTTATAGATGCAGGCGGCGAAGCTATGGAAGTTATTTCTGGCTCTCAGGGCCCGTCTATTACCGCATCAATGGCTGACCTGTGTCACAAGTACAACTTGCTGGCATCTTGTGGCTCTGATTTCCATGCTTTAGAGCAACCTTGGGCCTCTCTTGGGCATGTGGCGCAGTTACCTTCAAACTGTCATCCAGTGTGGACTCGATGGCAGTGATGGTCAGAGCAGTGATAGCCAGAAGAGTGACAGGTTAGGATTGAGCGCCTTCAATTCCCCATAGAGCCATTACTGTGTATACTTGCGCCCACTTTTAATGTCTGCCATTGATAGTTATAAATATGGACTCTGTCTTGTAACCTTTCAGTGGTTAAATAAGCAATA
This sequence comes from Porticoccaceae bacterium, assembly GCA_964231105.1. Classification (GTDB taxonomy): domain Bacteria; phylum Pseudomonadota; class Gammaproteobacteria; order Pseudomonadales; family Porticoccaceae; genus HTCC2207. The sequence continues at coordinate 11,449 of CAXRJI010000031.1, read as the reverse complement.
GATTTAGGGTAAATATGACGTGAATGTATACACCTTTATAGGTCAAGAGTGGTTACTTATAACAGTGCTTTTTGCACTTATTTGGCTGCTTATTTTAACCGGGCGAAAGGCTAGCGGACTGCCAATTCCCTCAGCTGAAGTAGTCAGGCTTATGAACAGCGATGAGGCGGTTGTGGTGGACGTGCGATCGCCCAGCGATTTTAATAATGGCCACATTCACGGATCAATCAATATATCCCATAGCCAATTTGCTGGACGTATCAGTGAACTGGAGAATAAGCGCGAAAAGCTTCTTATTGTTGCTGATCAAATGGGTCAGCATGCCGGTGCTGTTGGTAAGCTTTTAAGCAAACAAGGTTTTCAAGTGCGCCGCCTAAATGGTGGTATTAGCGGATGGCGTCAAGACAGCTTACCCTTGGTTACAGGTAAGGCTTCGAAAAGCTAGCTAAAAGTTAGGTCTGGAATAAGCTCATGAATCCAACTGCATCAGTGGTACTATACGGTACAAGGTTTTGCCCCTATTGTGTTGCAGCTCGAATGCTCCTCAAATCTAAGAGGATTGCCTTTGAAGATATTGCAGTGGACAACAACAGAGAACTCAGAGCAGAAATAAGTCAGAAAAGCGGGCGAACCACTGTCCCTCAGATTTGGGTTAACAATCGAGCTATTGGTGGCTTCACTGAGCTTCAGACAATGGCTTTAACTGGAGAGTTAGATCGACTACTCGACTTGGATACAACGGGTGCATCGAAGGATGCATCTGAAAACAATTGATAAGTAATATTGAAAGGGTTTTATCATGAGTGAAGAAACAACCACATCTGCCGCAGAGACAGAACAAGAACAGGCTCAGTTCTCAATACAGCGCATTTATGTCAAAGACGTTTCCTTTGAGAGCCCTCAAGGGGCCGCAGCTTTCCAAAAGCAATGGAAGCCCAAAGTTAGTCAGGACATGAACAGCAGAACCAATAAAATTGATGAGGATCTCTACGAGGTCGTGCTTCGCGTTACCATCACCATGGCCGATGGCGAGGACACCATTTACCTTGCCGAGGTTGAGCAGGCGGGTCTATTCACTATTAAAGGCTTTACTGAGCAACAAATGCCTCAGGTTATCAACACCACCTGTCCGAGTATTCTCTTTCCGTATCTTCGTGAAACCATCGACAATATTGTCACCAAGGGTGGTTTTCCTGCTTTGATGTTGCCGCCCATCAATTTTGATGCACTGTTCGCCAGTGCTGTTCAACAGGCTGCTGCAGAAGAAGCGAAGAAAGAAGAGGACAATACCAAGCATTAAGCGCTTGGTATTAACGGCTTAGTATTAACTACCTGTAATTAACTCAGGGCTCTAGCAACCCTAGAGCCATTGGGTCTGTTTAGGGCATTACAAATATAGTTTCCTGTGTTTATTAGCTTGCTAATATCCACGCCGTGTTCAATGCCCAAACCATTGAGAAGATACACAACATCTTCAGTGGCGACATTGCCGGATGCCCCCTTAGCATAGGGGCATCCTCCCAACCCAGCCACTGAACTATCGACCACTGATATTCCCATCTGCAACGCCAATAGGATATTGGCCAGTGCCTGACCATAGGTATCATGCATATGAACAGCCAATTGATGAGGGGGGATATTATCCAAAAGGGCTAGCAGTTGCGTCTCCGTGGTGGCGGCGGTAGCCACTCCGATAGTGTCTCCTAAGGACACCTCGTAACAGCCCATTGCAAGTAATTGCTGGGCTACGTCCGCAACTAGTTGCTTGTCTACAGCTCCCTCATACGGGCAGCCAAAGGCACAGGAGATATAACCGCGTACAGTCACCCCTAGATCGATGGCTTTTTCTGCCACCGGTTTAAAGCGTTGCAAACTCTGCGCAATAGTACAGTTAATATTTTTTTGGCTAAATGTCTCTGAGGCTGCAGCAAACACAGCTACCTCTTTAACACCACATTCAATTGCCCTGTCTAAGCCCTGCATATTAGGTGTGAGAGCAGCATAGGTGACGCCTGCAACCGGTGTTATTTGCGCAAATACATCATCGCTACCGGCCATCTGTGGCACCCATTTAGGGCTAACAAAACTTCCGGCTTCTATATAGTTAAGGCCAACTGCTGAAAGCTGATTGATAAACTCGACTTTGGTTGAGGTCTGAAGTGCCACGTTTTCATTTTGCAAGCCATCACGAGGACCCACTTCAACGATTCGCACTGCGCTGGGGTAATTCATATTATCGCCTCAAACCCTTTTTAATTAGGACTCCAGCTGGTATTCCTGTAGCTTGCGTGTCAGCGTGTTCCGTCCCCAGCCAAGTAGTTGCGCTGCTTCCTTTTTGCGTCCAGCCGTTTGTTCCAGAGCAACTTCGATCATAGTGCGCTCAAACTCAGGCGTTGCTTGTGACAATATATCGCTGTGACCAAGTTGCAACTGGCTTTGGGCCCAACGCCGCAACAGTTGCTGCCAATCACCATCAATAGATGGACTAGTTTGTGCATCTTCACCCTGCATCTCTGGTGGTATGTCAGATAATAATACCTCTCGGCCAGCAGCCATCACAGTTAACCAGCGGCAAATATTTTCTAACTGTCGCACATTGCCCGGCCAGGAAAAATTGTTAAATAAATCTTTTGCCTCTTCAGACAATACTTTCGGCTCCATCTCTAATTCTTTTGCAGCTTTATGAAAGAAGTGATGCATTAATTCAGGAATATCCTCACGCCGATCAGCTAGTCTAGGCAAATGAACTCTGATCACATTAAGTCGATGATAAAGGTCTTCGCGGAACCGGTTTTCAGCAACTAACTGCTCAAGATTTTGATGGGTGGCGGCTATGATTCTGACATCCACCTTAACCGATCTGTGGCCTCCAACAGGATAGAACTCGCCGTCGGCAAGAACTCTTAACAGACGGGTTTGTGCCTCGGCGGGCATATCACCAATTTCGTCCAAGAATAAGGTACCCCCATTAGCCTGCTCAAAACGGCCTTCACGTCTTTGCGAGGCGCCAGTAAATGCACCCTTTTCATGCCCAAATAACTCAGACTCGATTAAGTCATGGGGAATGGCCGCCATATTCAGAGCAATAAATTTATGACTGCGTCTTGGGCTATGCCTGTGCAACGCCTGCGCCACTAACTCTTTACCAGTTCCTGACTCTCCATTAATTAATACCGTGATATTAGAGTTTGAAAGTCTGCCAATGGCCCTGAAAACTTCCTGCATGGCAGGGGCTTCACCAATAATTTCACGCGCAACCTGGGGTGTCTGATCCACAAGTGCAGATGATTTTTGCTCTTTTGAAAAACTAATACCTCGACGTGCAACATCAACCAACTCATTTAAATCAAAGGGTTTAGGTAAGTATTCAAAGGCACCGCCCTGGTAGGCGGCAACCGCACTGTCTAAATCAGAGTGTGCTGTGGTAATGATGATGGGTATGTCCGGCTGGTCGGCATGTATACGCCGCAAAAGCTCGAGACCATCGATACCAGGCATGCGTATATCGGAAATAATAATCTCCGGCTTGTTACGCTTAAGCGCTGAAAGCAGTTGCTCACCTGATTCAAAGCTCTTTACATCAATACCGTCACGACTAATTGCCTTTTCCATAACCCATCGCAACGATCGGTCATCTTCTGCAATCCAAATTTCTGAAGTCATTTGTCAATAAACCCTTTTTACTATGCCTTTATTGGTAAATAAATGGTGAAGCAGGTATTACCCGGCTGAGATTCACATTCAATAATGCCTTGATGACCATTGATAGCTGTCTGAGCAATCGTCAGTCCAAGACCCGAACCCTCGGCCGTACCACTTACCATAGGGAAGAAAATTTGTTCTTTTAATGCCTCTGTAATGCCAGGACCATTATCTATAATGTCCAACTTACAAATCATTTTGTGTTTAGTGGCAGCAATGGTGAAGCTGCGATGCACGCGTGTTCTAAAGGTAATGCGTGGCGAGTCTTGATCAGCATCAAGCAAAGATTGCATAGCATTGCGTCCAATATTTAATACCGCCTGAATCAGTTGCTCAATATCGCCTTCAATGGCTGGAATGCTTGGGTCATAATCACGATGTATCGAAATTTGGCCTTGAAGCTCTGCCTGAAGCAGAGCAAATACGCGCTCAGTCACTTCATGAATACTAATCTTTTCTACTTTTGGCAGCTGGTTTGGTCCCAGAAGTCGATCCACCAAGTTTCTTAATCTATCGGTTTCTGTAGTGATTATTTGACAGAGTTCTCTTGTCTCACCGTGCAAACCCTGTTCTGCAATTTCCTCATCTAACAACTGAGCGGCACCACGAATACCACCTAGAGGATTTTTGATTTCATGGGCTAAACCACGAATAAGATTTTTCGAAGTGTCATGAGCAGAGAGAATCGCTTCCTCTCTGTTAATTCTCAAAAATCTATCTACCGGCTGAATTTCCATAAGCAATAATTTACGCGAATCCAACTCAATGGGAGTCACTGAATAATCGACCTGAACTGACTCAGCGCCATAGATAGCAATAAACTCATGACGACGCATATGAGCGCGCCCTAAATCCAGCGACTGTTGCAGTGTTTTTATAGCGTTATCTTTGCCTGGAAAAATCTCTTTCGCACTGGCACCTTTTAAACGTGTACTACTTACTTTAAATAAATCTTCACAGGCTGGATTGAGGTATTCCACAAGCAGGTGGCCATCCAGCAATAAGACTGCCGCATTGAGATTATCCAGAAGAAAACGATGTAACTGGTTAGCCGTCATGGGAATAAGCTTGCTCCAAAAAATACTCCTACATTTGTAACTTGCAATTAACAAGCCAACTTTTCCGTTATTTTGTCCTAGAGAACCTCTACGAAACCCTTAAAAAACTGGTATTTACAGAGTATCAAGTATCTTACCGAGATCTTGAAAAATACATTATGCACCGATTTGGTGCAAGTATAAGTTTACGTAGAAAGGGATTAACAGGATGATAAGCTCATGAAAGAAAAAAACTCACTTAACTAGCGGGCAAAAAAAACCCGCCATTGAGGGGAATGGCGGGTATTTCATTCTTAGTGAATGTAATGAAATTAGACGCTGTAATACATGTCAAACTCAACGGGATGCGTAGTGTGCTCAACGCGATAGACTTCTTCCATTTTGAGTTCGATATAGGCATCGATCATATCGTCGGTAAATACATCACCCGCTGTGAGGAACTCGCGATCTGCATCGAGCGACTCAAGAGCTTCTCGAAGGCTTCCACAGACCTGAGGTATCGCAGCAGCTTCCTCAGCAGGTAGATCGTAGAGATCTTTATCAGCGGCATCGCCAGGATGTATCTTGTTCTTAACGCCATCAATACCAGCCATAAGCATGGCAGCAAACATAAGGTATGGGTTGGCGGTAGGATCACCAAAGCGTACCTCGATACGCTTACCTTTGGGGCTAGGCACAAAGGGGATACGAATAGATGCAGAGCGGTTACGCGCTGAGTAGGCCAACATTACAGGCGCTTCAAAGCCTGGGATCAGACGCTTGTAGGAGTTGGTGGACGCATTGGCAAAAGCATTGATAGCTTTAGCATGCTTGATAATACCACCGATGTAGTAAAGGGCTGTTTCACTTAGACCTGAGTACTCGTCACCAGCGAATTGGTTCTCACCATCTTTCCAGAACGACTGGTGACAGTGCATACCAGAACCATTGTCACCTACAAGAGGCTTAGGCATAAAGGTTGCAGTCTTGCCGTAAGCGTGGGCTACATTGTGAACACAGTACTTAAGAATTTGTACTTCGTCAGCTTTCTTAACCAAGGTATTAAAGCGAATGCCGATCTCACATTGACCACCAGTACCCACCTCATGGTGATGTACTTCAACGTCTAGACCCATTTGTTCCATAGCACCACACATAGCAGCACGGATATCATGCAAGCTATCGACTGGTGGCACGGGAAAGTAACCGCCTTTCACACCAGGGCGGTGACCCATATTGCCATCAGGCAGGTCCATTGAAGACGTCCAATCAGCTTCATCAGAAGAAATTTTGTAGAAAGCGCCACTCATATCGGCACCCCACTTGATGTCATCAAATACAAAAAACTCAGGCTCAGGACCAAAGTAAGCTGTATCACCTAAACCCGTAGATTCTAGGTATTTCTCAGCGCGTTGGGCGATGGAGCGTGGATCACGCTCGTAACCTTGCATAGTAGAAGGCTCAACGATGCCACATCGCAAAATAACAGTCGGCTCATCTGTAAATGGATCAAGTACAGATGTGCTGTCGTCAGGCATTAGAATCATGTCCGACTCATTGATACCTTTCCAACCTGCAATCGAGGATCCATCGAACATTTTGCCGTCGACAAAAAATTCCTTATCCACTTCGCTGCTGGGGATAGATACATGTTGCTCTTTACCTTTGGTATCAGTAAAACGAAGATCAACCCAACGGGCTTCACTTTCTTTAATTAGATTTAGGGTCTTCTCGGACATCATTTCCTCCAATGTAGATATATATCTAGTAAACTTATTTTTTAAAACTGGTTTTTGACAACCAGATACTGGGCCATAATCTATATAACCCGTTATTCGGTTAACACCACAAGCTTCTAAGAGATTGCAATTGTCATGCCAACGCATCAGTCATTGGTGCAAATCATATTGTTGCTAGTGATATCGGTCACTTGGCTAATCTTAGCTGGATGGAGGGAAAAGTTATGCATTTTATAATTGCACTTTATTTGGGCATAAATTCTCATTTAGCACTATTATGGTGCACTATTAACTAGCTTATATCTGATAAGACGCTACATTGCTATAATGCTCATAACAATATTCAACCAAATATGGAACTTAAATTGAGGGTTTTGCTATCCCACTATCTGAAGTAAAAAAAATTAATGTGGTTTCACAAGCTAATGGGCGCGATGTCATAATTGATATTCGGCACCCCTCGGAAAGAGATGCAATGCCTCTCAGACCAATGGCAAATAATATCCTTAAAATCCCCTTTTACAGCTTAGAGTCACATCTAGATACGCTGGATACTGAACAGACTTACCTGCTCTACTGTGCACAAAATGTAATGAGTAGATTGCAGGCTCATAATATGCGCCGCTATGGTTTCAAAAAAGTAGCTATTTTAAAGCTAGATAATCAAAAATAACTCACTGTGTGAACTACTTCACGACATTAATCAATAAAAGCTTCTATTATCGATATCTAGAATGAATACACCCCTGTGCTATGACCAGAGGCAAAGTGACTAGAGCAAAGGAATGCTTGATAAAAGGTAATACTAATTAAAGAGTAATGCTGAGTTAAAAATGGAAAAATACCTGATCACGGACAGATCTGACAAATTTCGCAACAAATCGAACCGGGTAACATGTAACAATACATGCAACAACAAAGGAAATGACTTTTATAAAAAAAGTGACTTTGAGGCGCTGATATCTACTAGGTGCTGGATAGTACTTGTGGTCGTTTATTTTGTATGCCTTATGCTGTGGCTACTTCCTGTCTTGGATGGCTCATCATTTATAGCAGATTTGGCTATAGCAGATTTAGCACTATCAATAAGTGCTTTTGGAACCTGCATAGTGCTTTGGCTAATGTGTCTAAAATCTGCCCATAGTAAATCTGGACTACACAGCTTTAAATCACAAATGTCTATGTCTGACAGTGCTAAAGACAATTTTCTAAGCTCACTCATTCTGTATTGGTTTGCTGTAAGTTTTTATATCAGTCAATTTTTCAGTCTTCAAACCAGTGTTTTCTTAATCACTCTCGTCTCTTTGACTCTGGCTATACTTGCAAATAAGCTTGCCGATCATCCCGCAAACCTCAGCCGGCCTCCAAAACATAACCGCGTAGGTTCTCAGCTAAGAACCTTGGTACGTCCTGCTCAGAACAAGCTTAATGAAAGAGAGCTCAATGAGATTGAAAAATTTATATCTACAATGCCAATGGGCGTTATCCAATGGAATAGCAAACGCCAATTGGTGAATTTTAATTGTGCAGCGGCGAATATTCTTAAGCTTCCCATGCAATCAAGCAGCGCTCTGCACAATATTTATATTGATAAATTTATCGCTGAACAGCAAATCGTTCTGATTCCACATACCGAGTTTGATCAACTTCTTTATCAGACAATACCCAACAATTTTGAGCACCAAAATATCTTGCGTAGCGCAAAAGTAATTTATAAGTGGGCTGAATTAGAGCGATACGACCGGCGGGGAAAAGTATGCGGAGGTATGGCGTGCTTTGAGGACGTAACTGAGCAAATCAAAATGACTCTTAAAATAAAACACCATGCCTACTTTGATGTGTTAACAGGGCTGCCAAACCGCTACAGACTTGCTGAAGAAATTACCAGAGTGCTATCCACTGTTCAAAGAACTAATTTCTACTGCGCTCTTTTATTTATAGATCTTGACCGCTTTAAAGAGGTCAATGATCAATGGGGCCATAATCATGGTGATGCCGTACTGAAAGCATTTGCACACCGGTTAAGAAAGGTAATTCGCACCCAAGAGACAGTCGCACGGCTGGGCGGTGATGAGTTTGTTGCTGTGGTAGAGGGGTTGGGTACGTGCAGAGAAAAAGCTAAAAGCTATGTTGCTCAGGTAGCTCGCAAAATTATTGCAACAACCAGAACAGAGTTTGTCATTGGCACAAAGGTTTCACAAATTGGCTGTAGCATTGGCATTAGATTGTTCAATGATGCACAACTGGGAAGCAAAGATTTGTTAGACCGCGCGGATTATGCACTCTACTCAACCAAACAGCGTGGTCGCTGCAACTACACTTTCGATGAGACAACTACCTCACCCAATCACCCGCATACGCTTGCCGATTTTCTTTTACAGCACTAAAAGAAACTAAGGAGTTAACACAAAGAGTTACCGCCAAAAACAAGAAAACCCATTTCTATTCCATGTTTTTGGTGTCCAGGGTTACTGAGAAAAACTTTTATCGCAGTTTTTTGAAATTCTCGTATAATCGCCACCCTCAAACTTCTAACCGACTAAATCCAGGTATCTCAATGTCCATAGAAAACTTGCGTAATATCGCAATAATTGCCCACGTTGATCACGGTAAAACTACCCTTGTGGACAAACTCCTAAGCCAATCTGGCACGCTGGATAGGAAAGAGGTTAGTAACGAAAGGTTGATGGATTCCAATGATCAGGAAAAAGAGCGTGGAATCACTATTCTTGCCAAAAATACTGCAATTAATTGGGGACAGTATCGGATTAATATTGTGGACACCCCGGGGCATGCTGACTTCGGTGGTGAGGTAGAGCGTGTTCTATCTATGGTGGACTCAGTGCTCCTTTTAGTAGATGCCGTTGATGGCCCAATGCCGCAGACACGTTTTGTCACCACAAAAGCATTCGAGCGAGGTCTAAGACCCATTGTAGTAATCAATAAAGTTGATCGCCCCAGCGCCAGACCTGACTGGGTGATGGATCAAGTATTCGATCTGTTTGACAATCTAGGAGCCACCGATGAGCAACTGGATTTTCCCGTAATCTATACCTCAGCTATCAATGGTATTGCTGGCCATGATATGGACGCTATGGCAGAGGATATGACGCCATTATTTGAAATGATTGCACAACAGGTCCCCGCACCCAATGTGGATACTGAAGGCCCCTTTCAAATGCAAATTTCTGCTCTCGACTATGACAGCTATGTGGGAGTTATTGGTGTTGGACGCATCACCAGAGGACAGCTGAGAACTGGCCAGCAAGTTGTAGTTAAAGATGCTGAGTCAAAAGAGCGCAAAGGCAAAGTTCTCAACCTTAAGGGCTATCTGGGCTTAGAAAAGATTGAAACGGATCTTGCCAGCGCAGGAGATATTGTTTGTATTAACGGTATTGAGGGCTTAAGCATCTCCGATACCCTCTGTGATCCAGATCATATTGAAGCACTGCCCCCTCTGAGCGTTGATGAGCCAACAGTGAGTATGAATTTTTGCGTCAATGACTCCCCTTTTGCGGGGCTGGAAGGTAAGTTTGTTACTACGCGGAATATCAAGGATCGGTTACAACAGGAACTTATTCACAATGTGGCGTTGAGAGTATCGCAAGGTGATACCCCGGATCAGTTTGTGGTTTCTGGTCGTGGCGAACTTCATCTTTCAGTGTTGATAGAAAGCATGCGCAGAGAAGGCTTTGAGATGGGTATCTCGCGTCCGCAAGTTGTGAAAAAAATTGTGGATGGAGAAGAGCTGGAACCCTTTGAGCAGGTGGTGATCGATATAGAAGAACAGCATCAGGGTGCCATAATGGAAGCCATGGGTCTTCGTAAAGGTGAGCTGATTAATATGGAGCCCGATAGCAAAGGTCGGGTGCGTCTCGAATTTATTGTGCCCTCCCGAGGTCTTATTGGCTTCCGAGGTGCTTTTCTGACCATGACATCTGGGTCGGGCATAATGACCAGTATCTTTGATCATTATGGGCCTATTAAGGAAAATGAGGCCCATTCGAGACAAAATGGCGCCTTGATCAGTATGATCAAAGGTAAAACAGCAGCCTACGCACTTTTTAATATTCAAAACCGCGGACGCTTATTCTTGGGGCATGGGGTGGATGTTTACGAAGGACAAATAGTAGGCGTACACTCTCGCTCCAACGACTTAGTTGTCAATCCAATTAAAGGTAAGCAACTGACTAATGTGCGCGCCTCTGGGACTGACGAAGCCCTAACCCTGGTACCACCCATAGAGCATACCCTTGAGCAGGCACTGGAGTTTATTGAGGATGATGAGCTGGTTGAGGTCACACCTGAGAGTATAAGATTGCGTAAAAAATTGCTCACAGAAAATCAACGCAAACGCGCTAAGTAATCTTAAAACAATCAAAGGGCTGAATGATAATAGAGCCAACACTGGCTAAAATTTGCTAATCTGAGATTGTTTTCAGTCTCATTGCACTAAGGCCAAGGAGGGTCTTAATGATTACAAACATTAAAATTAGTCCTTGCTACCTATCCTTTTCCCTGGGATTACAAGAATTTATTGCTATTACATTTGCCCTATATTCATTAAGTCAGGGTGATGCACAACAGGTCATGTTTTATATGGCTGTGACAATTATGCTGTCACTGGCTCTGGGAATACTGTACGTTTTCCAAAAACATGACCTTGCTCGGTGGTGGCTTGTAATTACTCTGCTGACAGGCATCTTCTTTGCTTTGATTAGCACTTCAGATAAACCATCCCTTCTGTGGTGCATGGCTACACTGCCAACACTAGTTAGCATACTAGGACAGCGTCAAAGTTTTATATGTTTGGCTATTGTATTTGCGCTTTCAATGGGACTTGTAATTACCAATGTTGATACCGATGCTATACCTTTTTTAACCCATCAATATGAGGATATTAGGGTAATGCAGCTTCTGACCTCAATTGCCATATTGATCACAGTCTCAGCTGCCATCAATCATTCATCA
>CAXRJI010000030.1:0-3483 GCA_964231105.1 Porticoccaceae bacterium | reverse complement strand
TGCTTGCTGTTCCGCCATCGCTTCAAAAAGTGCAATTTGATCGGCGGAAGACATATAGTCTGCTTCAGAGCCAAATGGATAAAAAACTTCTTTAAAAAGAGGATTTTCACGGGCTGTATCACCAAACTCTGCCAAGAGTGCTGCGCGTATCTCACGCGCCTGCGACAGAGTATCAATAATAGGTTGAGCTATTGAAGAAACTTCCCAGTAGGCTGTTACTGAGGGTTTAGCTAAGTATCTTTGTTTTATTTTATAAAATACCAAAAGCTGAGCTTCTGCCTTTGTCAGCCCCTTGTTTAGAAGTGTCTCAAAATAACTTTTGTTTTCTACTAATTGCGAAATATCCGATACTAAAGCCGGCGCTTCTAGGGCGCTTTTTGTATTTTTATTCGGATTGTCACTTAAGTGTGCAGTTGAGCTTTCTGAAGAGTTGGGGTTTTGTGTGAGGGTAACAAATAGTATGACAAATGCTGTCAATGAAAAAAGTAATAAATATTTTACAAACACGACACGCTCCTTGTGTTGTTTAGCTTGTGGAGCGGTTAGATGACTAGCCTACCTTCAAATGGTCTGGCATTTAACAATCAAGCATTGTTGGAGTTACTACCGCCCCACATATAATATAGTTTAAATATTTAGGATATGTTGAAGAAAAAAATATCAACAAAAAAGCCCCTAGAGCTCTAAGGGCTTATCACTGGTTCTGAAGGCCAATTGTTGCTTAGGGCGAGTATGTCAGCTTATTAGCGCGCTCAATAAAGGCTCTTATCTGTTCATGGTTGACTTCACCACCAGTAAAGTAGGGTAACTTTATCAGTGGTTGTTGCTGTAAGAAATCTTCGATCCAAGCTTCCTCAATCGGCTTACCCTCCGGCGTCAGTGACTTAATCCATTTAGGAATAAAATCAATCAGCAGTGGCTTAAGCTCTGGGTTGTTCCAAAACTCAGCAAAGAAACTGTACTCGTCAAACACATAGTTTAGTTTCTCGGTGTTTTGGAAATCTAAGCTGCTAGTGAGGCGAATGTCTCGAGAGGACGCACCAACACGTATTTCAAACTCGCCGCTTTCGGCCAGCCAGCGGTCATAAACTTTGCTGTAGTAGGAAAAGTCTCTGTTGGTTAAGGTAAAGGTAACTTTTTTGCTTTCACCCGGCGCTAGTTCAACCTTGGTAAAACCTTTGAGCTCTTGTAAGGGGCGTGCATAGCTGCTTTCTTTATCCGATACATAGAGCTGAACCACTTCTTTACCCGTGCGTTTACCGCTATTGGTCAGGGTTAAGGTAACCTTGAGGTCATCTTTATCCGTGATATTAGTTTTTGATAGCTTCAAGTTACTGTAGCTAAACTGGGTATATGAGAGACCATGGCCAAAGGGGAACAATGGCTCAATATTGCGCTTGTCATAGTAGCGATAACCGACAAACATACGCTCACCGTAAATCACTTCACCATCTTCATCGGGGAAATTTAAATAGGCGGGCGTATCTTCTAGTCGCACTGGGAAGGTTTCTGCTAATTTACCTGATGGATTTATTAAGCCAAATAGCATGTCGGCAACAGAACCAGGGCCTGCCTGTCCACCCAACCATGTTTCAACAATTGTTGATACTTCATCGACCCAAGGCATGGCAATCGCACTACCATTAGTCAGAAGAACAGCGGTATTTGGCTGTGCTTTTGCAACTGCACTAATAAGTTTATTATGGGCAGGTGGCAAATCGATATGTGTGCGGTCAATGCCCTCAGATTCATAATGTAATGGCAATCCAGCTAGCACCAATGCCACATCAGATTTGGCGGCTAGTTTGGCTGCTTTATCAATTAGAGAGAAATCATTGTCATCATTGATTTGGTAGCCTTGGGCATAAGTAATTTCAACTTTATCACCATATTCCTCTCGGAAAATATCGAGAAACTTATCAACACGCGCGGGTTTAACCTGAGAACTGCCATTACCTTGGTAACGGGGTTCAACAGCAAACTCACCGATTACGGCTATTTTCTTATGCTTAGTTTCAGACAGTGGCAGTAGCCCTGCTGAGTTTTTTAGTAGCGTAATGGCCTCTCCGGCTACCTTGCGCGCAAGCGCATGGTGTTGATCCAGCTTTTGATCAGCCGCTTCGCCGGTGGGATTATTTTGTCCCATAAAGACGATACGCAATATATCCTTGACCACAACATCCAGTTGTTTTTCGTCAAGTTCACCCCTCTTAATCGCATCTAAGACGATCTTATTAGTAATGTGACCCGTTTTGCCCGGCATCTCTAAGTGCATACCGGTGCGGATACCCTCAACGCGATCAATGACTGCATCCCAGTCGGAGATTACGATGCCTTTAAAGCCCCATTCATTTTTTAGTTTGTCGGTCAAAAGTCGCTGCGACTCGGTACCATAAATACTTTGTACACGGTTGTAGCACGCCATAACGGACCAAGGCTGAGACTCTTTGACCGCAATTTCAAACGGTGTCATATAGATTTCATTAAGAGTGCGCTCATCGACATCAGAGTTGGCCCACATACGTCTGGTTTCAACATTATTAGCAACGTAATGCTTGAGAGATGTACCCACACCTTTACTCTGAACACCATTGATATAGGCGGCACCCAATTTTCCAGAGAGGAGAGGATCTTCAGAGAAGTATTCAAAATTTCTTCCACCTAATGGCGAGCGCTTAATATTAATACCAGGCCCAAGTAGGATATCTACACCCAAAGCATTGGATTCTTGACCTAAGGCTTGGCCCACTTCATTGAGTAGATCTACATCCCAGGTTGCGGAGAGCGCAGAGGCAGTTGGGAAGCAGGTGGCCGGCGCCTGATCGCCATAACCCATTTTGTCTGTGGAGGGTGCACGTCTTAAACCATGGGGACCATCGGCCACCCAGATATAGGGGATATCCAAACGCTCTATAGGTTGAGTGCTCCAAGCGTCTCTGCCAGCGGTTAAAGAGACTTTTTCCTCCAGTGTCATTTTCGCCACAAGCTGATCAATATGTTTCATTAAACGCTGTTCCTCAGTTTGTGATTGCACTGTGCCTCCCAATATTAATAATACAAGTGCGAACAAAAAACGCATGCTTTGAATCCCCATAATATCTGTACTCAGTAAGTTTTTTAACGTAATTTAAATGTGCATAACACTATGACGGCGAAAATGACAAAACCATTCATCACTAGCAATTGAGAATCGTTAATAGGACTTAATAATGGGTTGAAATGGCATCTGGCATGCCATTTCTTATTTCAACTGAATCAGTCTGAGATAATCTGGAGATCAAAGAAATTACTGGCTTCAGCAATACCGCCTGCATTGATAACATGACTGTAGCCTAGGCTTTGTAGTATTTTCACGGCTTTGCCAGAGCGATTTCCGCTTCTGCAATACAGATAAATTTTCTGTTGTTTATTATCTACCAAACCATCGATATCCTGAGCGATATTATTTAAGGGCAGATGCACTGCAGTGGCCAAATGACCTGC
>CAXRJI010000029.1:0-32169 GCA_964231105.1 Porticoccaceae bacterium | reverse complement strand
CCACCTGGCTTAAAGTGCACAGCTTTGTGTGAGCCAATCGCGACCTGTTCGATTTTTTGCATTGAAACCATGCCATCAATCACGTCACTGGTATGAAATTCAATATGTTTGTAGTTGGGACTAGATGCAGATACTAATGTTTGCTGGTGATGGCCATGATTTACCAACGTAAAGTATCCCGCATTCATTGTCATGGTGGGTGGAGCCATCGGAATCCAAGCATCCTCAACAACAATCATAGTTTTGGACAAACCTTGGGATGCAAAAAACAGCAAAGTTATAGGGAGAATAGTTTTTATACAAACAACTAAATTAGTCATCAAAAACAACGCCTCGAATCAAATTATTTAGATACTCAGCCGTTTTATGGGCTTGAAATGGAGGATTTATTTTGGCAACCATCTCACCCTTGGGGTTGATGATGGCAACAAAAGCAGTATGCAGAACATCATAATCAATTTGCGTTGGATACTTCTTATCTAAGCGATAGAAGCCACCTATACTTTTAATCAACTTATCGAGTTCTTTATGGGATCCTGTAATACCCAGATACTGAGGATGAAAATAGCTCAGATAATCTTTCAGAAAGGGTTTATCTCTATCCGGATCAACAGCCAAAAAGATTATTCGGGGTATATTATCTGGACGCATGCGTAAACCCATATCCGCACGCACTGCTTCAAGGTTTGAAAGAGTCGTTGGGCATACATCTGGACAGGTTGTAAAACCGACAAATATCATCGACCAACTGCCCTTAAAATGAGTTTGATCAAAATCATTGCCATCATGGTCCTGCAGCAGAAACTCGGCAAGCGGTGCAGGCTTTTTAAGGGTAGTATGCCCATCAATACTAGACTGCGCTGCTAGATGCACTAGCATGCACAACATCACCAGTATTTTTGACAAGTATAACAATGGTTTCATGGGTTAGCCCGCGCGCTTAAATGACTTAAGACTTTCAGAACGGATTAAGGACAAACACTCTCTCTTAATATCAACGAAACCAGAGGATGTAGCAATCTCGGGTAGACGTGGACGCTCAAGATCAACCTGTAAGTCAGCAATAATTGAACCCGGACTAGCACTCATAACCAGTATTCGGTCAGCGAGGAAAATAGCTTCATCAACATCATGAGTCACAAATAACACCGTGGTGTTAAATTCAGACCAAATTTCAAGCAAGCTCTCTTGCATCATAATTCTGGTCTGGGCATCTAGGGCACCAAATGGCTCATCCATCAACAACACGCTTGGGTAGTTGGCCAATGCTCTAGCGATACCCACTCGTTGTTGCATACCCCCAGATAGCTCTCCTGGGAAGCTATTTGCAATCTTTGACAAACCAATCATAGACAAGAAAGTATTGGCTATTGAACTGCACTCATCAGCACTAACACCCGCAAGCTTGGGGCCAAACGCAATATTCTGCAGCACTGTTTTCCAAGGAAACAGCGAGTACTGCTGAAAAACCATGCCGCGATCTGGGCCAGGGCCAGTAATTTTTTCATCATCAACGAAAACTTCGCCGCTAGTCGGAGTGACATAGCCTGCAACTGAATTTAGCAAAGTTGATTTGCCACAGCCAGAGGGTCCCAGAATACAAACGAATTCTCCGGGTGTAATTTTAAGGCTAGTCTCCTTCACTGCTACGTTGGCCTCAGCGCCTTTGCCAAACACAATGCTGACTTGGTTAATATCTATTTGGCCTCGTTTAGTCTTGGTATTCTTACTGCCATTAACCTTATTTCTATACATTGATAATACATCTGCGTTCATAGTTCTTCTCAATAGCTAGTTAAACTTAATTTGATTCTTTAGGAGACACAGCTCCATCATTAACAACAGTCGCGCCTATGGCTCGACTAAGGGAAAAATACATGGCCAGAAACAGGATAGAGAAACCCAAAATATTGACCCATATTCCAATCGGCTCTAACCATAAAGAGGCAGAAACACTTAGCCCCATCATGGCTAATCCCACCACCCAAGTCGGCGTTGAGCAGCAAACCACCCATGACATAGTGATTGAACCAACCGCTACTAATGTGCCACCAAATCCTGTAGCAACCTTAGATGCCCTGGTAGAGGCAAAGGAGCAGTTGGGATTATCTAGGCGCAGAAGAAAATAGTTGATGGCAATTACAGTGCCAAGAACAAACACGCCAAATACCTTAAATGGGTTGATAAACAGGCTCCACTCAGAAATACCAATACCAAAGTCATAGTTCATATGACCTATTTCATAAAACCATTCATCCTTGGTGATAAGAAAGGCATCAATCATTGAAGGAGTGGATTGCCAGATTCGCTTTACATGGAACCACCACTCATAACTATTTATATAGTTGGGCAGGCTCTCAAAGCGAATCATAAGAGCAACCATCAACAACAAGTAGTAACAAAGGGTAAATCCTAAAGCGATAAACAATATGGATTTATACTTAGTGCGCAGTATATAACTGAGCAGCGATAAACGTTTGAATGTTGATGGGTTACTCATGACAATTACCGCTGCTTGCTCTGCCAACGCAGGGCCGGCTTCATCATCAGTCGAATTAGGTAGGTAGAGAGAGTTCCCAAGCCACCAATCACCAACATGCCCACAACAATATCGGGATAGTTAATTAGCGAGTAGGCGTCCCAAGTAAAATAACCAATACCATACTGACCAGAGATAATTTCACCTGCAAGTAACGAGAACCAACTGATACCCATACCAATAGCAAGACCTGCTGCAATACTCGGCAATGCTGCGGGCAGAACAACATGTCTAAACACATCATATTTATTAGCACCCAATGAACGTGCTGCACGCACTAGAACATCCGGTGTTTGCTCAACACCATGCAAGGTATTGAGGATAATTGGAAACAAGGCCCCTAAAAAGGTGATGTAAACAATAGAGGCTTCTTCGGTAGGCCACATAAGAATAGCCAGAGGAATCCAGGCTACTGCAGGAATTGGCCTAATGATCTCAACGTATGGAAGAACTGCCGCGCGTGCAGTTTTGGATCTACCCACTAGCACACCTATACCAATGCCAAGCACAACCGCGATGCTATAAGCAATCAGGATTCGGCGTATGCTTACTCCAATATGTATATAGAATTCTTTATCGCCAAGATGATGAAAAAAAGAAGCGGCCACAGTGAAAGGCGAAGGCACATTCTCAAAATTAATGTAAAAGTCTAAATTATATTTGGTAGCAAGATGCCATAGGAAAATGCCACACATAATTGAAAATAGAGCTATGGATACAAAAACTGCTCTATCAGATCGGAAAAAATCAAAAATCTTTGTAGCGTAAAGTTTCGCACTTGTTACCCAAGGCGTTGTTTTTTCACCAAGATCCAAAGATGAGGCTTTTGTATCAACAACATCCAACTTAATTTCTGCATTTTTAACATTCATAGTATTCACTTAAATTAATGCTTAAACCAAGGTTGGCCGCCCTTGTTCAAGGGCGACCTCACTTTTTTGACTATTAACCACCTAGGGTCAGTAGCGCTGATTCCATATCCATTACTTCACCTTTAACTTTGCTGGCATAATCTGCCGCGTCAGGCTTACGTAAGAAAGTCACGAAATCGTCTTTGGTCTTAACGTAGAAAGCTGTTTTACCAAATAGCTTAAGACCAGTTTCTTTATCGTAAACATAGGTGGAGTTGAGCTTGGCACCTGTTTTACGGAATGCATCAACTGCTACTAAGAAATCTTTAACAGATTTGTAAGAAGAGATACCTTCACGAGCATGCCAGATTTCCATTGGACGCTTGGCATTGCTGATCGCAGGATCAACCATAGATTTCTTCTCTGCTTTGTAGCTTTTACCCAAATCTTTGTAGGCAGCTTTGATGTAGTCCTCAGAAATCCACTCATCCAAATCTAGTGGCGGAATGGCTTTTTCTTTCACAAGTACACCGTGGTTAAATGCTAATGCGTCAACCCACTCTTGTTTGATGGATGGATCTAGCGTTAAGTGACCGCCTTCAGAGAAGTAGATATATAGAACTTCTTTCTCTACACCAGTCCACTTTTCAATAAGGTCAACCGCTCTGATTGGATCTTCACGAATCCAGTCACCCGCTTCATAGACAGCCTTAATAAATGCAGTCACTACTTCGGGATACTCAGAAGCAAAGTCTTCACGAACTACAACACCGTGTAGATAGGGAACACCAGTTTCACTACCATCATAGATTTTGCGACCAGTTTCACGGAACTCCATAATTTCAGACCAGGGGCAGAAATCTGAGTGAGCATCAATCTTACCGGCAGCAATGTTTGCGGCACCTACAGCGGGGCTCTGGTTTTTCAAGGTATAATCGCTTTTGCTATAGCCAGTGTCCTGCATGGCTTTAAGCAACATACCCCAGGCAGCACTTCCAACAGGAACTGATACATCTTTACCTTTAAGGTCGTTGATGCTGTACAAGTCAGAATCAACTGGCACTACGATAGCATTACCACTACCCTTGAGGTTATAACCTGTTCCTGCAACATAGAGCGTGCGAAGTGAGTCAGTGGCTTGGAATTTAGCGCCATTTACAATCAACGGGTAGTCACCCATTACACCAAAGTTAAGCTTATTAGCCATCATTTGGTTGGTGATAGGACCACCTGAAGAGTAGTCACTCCAACTTACTTCATACTCAGCATCGGCATACTTACCATCGGTTGGTAAGTATTTTTCAAGCAACTTAAGTTCCTTTACAACAATACCCGCAGTGTAGGTATCAGTGCACATGCTCTGGTGACCAATAGCAATTTTGATCTTTTCTGCATGAGCTAGTGAAGTAAAGGCTGAAGCGACTACAAGAGCGCTTGCAAATACTTTTTTAGCAAAATTCATAATAATTCCTCATAAAAGTGAAAGTTTAAAATCCTGAAAACAGGTTAAGTTAAAATTTGTACTGCAATTGGAAGCGCTGGTTAGTTTGTTCAACACTTGCAACTGTTGAAGTTACAATTTCCAAACGATAGCGGAACGTCAAACCTGGTGCATAATCACTGAGGTTATAGGTCACATCAAAATCGAAGGCTTCTCTATCAGTTGAAGTATCAAAGTCAATTTCTGCATAACTAAGCTTTAGCTTTGTTTTTGGGAAACTGTGATTAAAAGTGACCTTCATAGCATCACCTGAGTCACCATTTTCCAAATTTTGCAGCATGCTGTTAGTGAACAGAGGACTAGTTGAGAAGTTGTAAGGGGCTAAAAACGCACCGTTTTTATAAGCCTCTTCCTCAGCGACAGTATTGTAGGCAAAAGTAACTTTAGACTTGCCAAACCCAGCACCGAATTGAACACCTACGATAGATGAATCCACATCACCGAGAAGTTCATCACCTGTAGCAGATTGTGATCCATATTGAAAGGCAACAAATGGCTTAGTACTGCCATTGCCAGCAAAACCATAATTTGCTTGCAGGTAAGTAGTGGTGAACATGTCATCGAAATCATAGTACCAAGCTTGCACCTTTAGGCCATCTTTGGCATAGGTACCCCCAAGGATAACTGTGCTTTCGGATGCTGAAGTATCAACGCCATAACGATTAGCAGACCAGTCACCAACTTCAGTAAATTCATCACTGTTACGATTTTTGATGGAATTGATATAGTCTGCTTCAAGGGTGAGGTTTGAGAAACCCTTATAGACAATACTGGTTCCCTCAAAGGTGAATGGAACCATAAATGCATCACCGGCGTTTGCGAAAGGCGTGTTGATTTTCTGACGCCCAACAGTGACGGTTGTATCACCTGCTGAATAAGTTAAGAAACCTTCGGCTAAAACTTCTAGATCGCTACCCAGACGCTTGTTTACTTTTGCTAGGTCTTCGCTATTGGTTCCAAAGTCCTGAGCTGTGTAATAGCCCAACCCCAATTTAAAACCACCAATATCACCTGTTTGAACGCGTAACGCTCCACCAAGTGCCAAAGCGGCTTCATCAGTTTTAGTATCATAACTACGTGTATTGTAGTAACTGCGGAAGTTACCACTTACCTTACTCGCTTTTAATGCGTCTTCAACGCTGTCTGCAGCAAAGGCTTGTGTGCTACCTGCAACGATCGCGAGCATGGCAATAGGCTTAAAACTGCTATACATGAATATACTCTCCAAGTTAAGTGTGTTTAGCCATGTAGCAGCTTGACCTCAGAGGTGTAGATAAGTGAGGGGGGATGCAATATATGTTAAAGCCAAGCTTGTACTAACATGACATGATAAGCACCTATAAATAAGCTAGATTCATGCCAAAAAATTAATTTTGGCTAAATTCCGTTTAACTTATTGAATATATAGATAAAATTTTTGAGCAGAATTTTTCTTAAAAATTAATAATAAGTTTTTACAATGACTGTTCTTGCACCAAGATTAAGCAAGCGATTTTTTTTTGCACAGACTGTGCGCCACCCCAAAAAATCACATAAAACAACTAATACAAGTTTTAGCAATGCAAAAAAATTGAAAGAAAAAAAACGATATATGCCCTCTAGCATCAATAAATATTGCTAGTATTTTTATAAAATAGTAAGAGTTAAACAGTGATTACATAGCGCAAGAAATACAATGCCTGGCCTTAAAAGAACGGCTTAGACTGCTTTTTTCTGCCCTTTGTTTAACAGTAAATAGCATTTATCGAGCACAGCAACGACAATAAAACTGATGCCCGCTGCCGGTAGAAGAAGCCCCATCACTAAAATTAATAATATTAAGGGTAATGGAACTGTCCCTGTGACTTTAGGCGGCGCAGACACCTGCCCTTTTGGCCTTCTAAGCCACCAAATCATTAATCCGAAGGTGGAGAGCACAATAATTGCGACTGCGGTTAAAAGACCCAGCAATTGATTAAACCATCCAAACAGCACTCCCTCATGTAAGGAAATACCATGAGATACCACCCTTCTAACAGGATGGCGGTCAGCAAACTCTATACGGGACAATTCGTCGGCAGTGATGGGGTGAAAATTAATGGTCACTCGCTCAGATCGCTGTTGCGACATACTTCGCGCTGACCAGATTTGGCTGTTTCCACTAGGTGGAGAAATAAGAACAGGTGGCGCTAGATCTTCTTGTTTTACAGACTCAACAATAATGGCTAATGGGCTGAGATTTATCTGTTTAGTATCTGTCTTATCAGCAGAATGATTATGATGCTTATGGGGGTCAGAACTAATTTCCCAAAGTGAGGGCTCGTTTTCAAGAGCAGTATTTTGATTAACAGTGGCTACTGCCAATTTAAACTGGGGTTGATCCTGCCAGCCCATATACGCTTGAAGCTGCTTAAACCCAGAACCCCAGAGTTGAGTCCAAGGCAAGCCTGAAAGCAGTAACACCAAAATGGGTAAGGTAAACCAGATGCCTATAACACCGTGCAGACTTTTATAGCCTGACCTAGCTCTTTTCATGTGAAATTGAGGAACAAACCAACGACGCCACTTACTTTGGGCATTGGCTGTTAAATCGGAACTGGTAAGCCAAAGATAAAGGCCAGTAATAATTAGAACAATCATCCAACTCGCCATCAATTCCACTACATAGGAGCCCCTATTTCCTAACAATAGCTCGCCATGTAGGTTTTTGACAACGGTCAGAAAGCGCTTGTCACTTATTGCGCTATCAAGGGTTTTACCAGTTAAATGATCTAACCAAAAAATCTCCACCTGACCGTTAATATGACGTAGCTCAATTTCTACGCTGCGGTCATTATCCTTGGCTAGGGTAAACGCTTTAAGTTTCGCGCTAGGGTATTTAGCAAGCAGATCATTGACCAGCTGATCAGGTGAGATTGGCTCTTTAGCAACACGCAAAACTGGCGCATTAGCATTAATTGTCTCCTCCACATAGCTATCTATTTGCGGTTTAAATAAGTAGATAGAGCCAGTGATAGACAATAGAATCGCAAATGGACAGACCATTAGTCCGGCAAAGAAATGCCAGCGCCAAAGGCGCTGGCGTAAACCAAAACTTGCTCCCATTTAGCTGCTGAGCTCCATTTACCTACTCAGCTCCCTTTACCTACTGAGTTCATAGCTGGCTTTAAGGTGGAATGTTCTCCCAGGCCAAGGATGGTAAACGTAGGCCTGTTCATCAAATAAATTATCCACAGCAGCACTCAGCTTAAGGGATTTTGAAAGTTGCCAGTTGGCCTTTAAACCCACCATTAAAAATCCATCTTGAGCACCAAATACATTGTCCACGGTATCAGTATTATTAAGTGAGCCAAAACTGTCACTGGCATAGCGCATATTTATAGCAGCATTGAAATCATCACGCCATTGATAGCTCAAGATCAAATTACTTCGCCATTTTGCGGTGCGCGGAAAATCATTGCCTACGTAACTGGGATTAAATACATTATCAGTGATCTCAGCGTCGGTATAAGTGAGGTTATGTCTTATATCCAGTCGGGTATTCATAAACTGACGCTGTTCCCAAATAAGCTCAACACCCGTGGTAGTTACCTCACCTACAGGCAAGAAAGTGCTCACGCCATTACTGGCACGCTGGTTAAAAATAACGTCTTCAATCACCTCATGGAATATATTCAGGCGTTTACTTGAATTTTCAGTATTGCTTGCAAAAGAGAGATTATGAAAAACGCCATCTTCAGGCTCTAGGGTAGGATCAGATATCATTGAGGTGCCACTGCCGTCCACCACATTGACATAGAGCTCTTCAATAACAGGAAAGCGCAAGGCCTTAGCTGCTGAGTAACGCACTTCTAGTTCATCATTAGGCATCCATGCGAGAGAAAACTTTGGAGACCAACCACCTTTACTGCGTGCTTCTGATTCGGTTCCACCAAGGAAACCTTTCTCAGTCTGCCAATCTTCATACCTCAAACCCAGTGAGAGATCCAAGTTATCGGTTAATTGGTAACCATACTGAGCAAATAGCGCCCAAGTACTAGCCGCACCACCACTGTCTGCCCGACCAGTTTCTACATTACCATCAATCTCGTCATCATCGCGAAGACCTGTAATAGAGTTATAGTCGTCAACAATATAGATCAGCTTGTACTCATCATAGTGAGCGCCCAGAGAGAGCCGTTGTAGGTCATTCCCAGCAAGGCTTTCGGTAGCAAATTTAATATCAAAGATTTCCCAACCCGTATCGTCATATTCGGTAATGCGTGCTTTAAAGCGCTCATTATCTGACTCATAATCTGATGACTCGGGGTTGTTTCCTGAGCGCGTTTCTATGTCTTCTAAAATTTTAAAGACACTGTAAAAACTATCAGCAACCCAGTTTGGCGTTAACTCAATACTGGCGCCAACCCCAGCCACGATACTGTCTCGGTCTTGTATGCGGTCCTGTAGTCTACTGCGACCATACTGGTAGGTATCATAAACGTTACCATCAAATTCAACACGACGATCAAAAATTGCATTGCCATTGTCATCACGCAGGAAATTGTTATTTTGATTCTGCATTCGATTACGCTGCTCATAAGCAACTGATCCGCGTAACTGGATATTATCTAGATGGTAAAAAAGCTTGAGTTTATAAAGATCAGTAGTAGCCTTTTCGGGTCCAGAATCAGCAAAATAAATACCTGTATCACCAAACTCATTGACCCCACTAATGGCGCCGCTGGCCACAGTCGCGGTGGCATTACCAGAGCCGGGTTTAGCAAAAAGTTGGCTTTGCGGCTGACCCTCGTTCTGCAGTCTCATATAGGAAGCAAATAGGCCTAAGTCTCCATAAGTATTCTCATAAGATGCAAATAAACGGTGTCCCGTGAGGGTTTCATCTGTATTTAGCACATCGTACTGCTGAGAAAAAAAGCCACTTTCTAGCTCAACACGCTCAGTGCCAGGCTGACGGGTCACTAGATTAACCACGCCCCCCATAGCATTACCACTATATTCGGAGGAGTAAGGGCCATAAACAACTTCTACCTGATCAATCTCACTGGGCGATACAAGTGACCATCTGGGTGCACCACGGTAGCGGGTCTGCAGATGATAGTGCAAGGGCATGCCATCAGCGAACACCATAGAACGAGTGGTTTGAAACATATTCGAACCACGCAAACCTATCACACCATTGGCATCACCGATAAAGCGCTTTCGAACTATCAGACCGGGCTCATAAGCAAGTGAGTCCTCTACATTGATCAAATTGATACTTTCTAGTTGCTCAGCCGTTATTACACTAGATGGGCTAACTACGGTTGTGTCTTTAAATAATTGGTCAGCTAGGATGACGACTTCCTCTAAGTCCTCAGCAGCAACTGTTGTTGATAGCATTATCAAAGACAAAGCAATACGCTTGAAATGAAGTACTGCACGAATGGAGCTGGTATGGGGCAATGGCACTGGATAGATCCTCTGTTAGATGAAGATCCAATTATAATTTGAGTCTGCAAAATCCAACATGCGACAAATGGTCGCACCTAATATCCGTTAACCTGATCTTGGATAGGCTAACCTAGCACTGCCAAAGCAGTTTGTATTGATGGTCGTTTACTGCAGCGCAGAAGCCGCCTTGTTAACCAAATCTGCAGCATGATTTATCGCATGAAAAATAATGGTCTGCTCATTACTGCCTGTTATCAGAAGTGAACCGGGGCCAGCTGCATAAATAGGCACGTCCTCACCTGAGTGAGTCTCAGATTCTCTGGGGACTAGCGCCTCCTGAAAAAAACCCGGCATAGTGGTATCGAGGCCACTTATATCTTTTCGTCCCGCTGCAATATCAAGACCATAACCCAGATCAGCATCGGTTTCCCAAGCTAAATGACGGTGGCCTCTGCCTAATGCATAGCCAAGCGTTGTAAAGGGCAAATTGTCTGCTGCCAGCGAGGGCTTACTTTGGCCAACAGGCACTACTTTGCCAAGAATGGGATTGCCTCGCTTGGGATATCCACCCATGGTAAATACATGACCATGATCGGCTGTGACAATAATTAATGTCTTATCTGCATCTGTGCTTTCTATAGCCACCTTGACCGCTTCAGACAATTCAATGGTATCTTGCAGAGCATTATAGGCATTACCCACATGATGAGCGTGATCAATGCGCCCTGCTTCAACCATCAAAAAATAGCCTTTGGGGTTATTCTCTAATATGGAAATAGCTTTTGCGGTCATTTCGCTTAGCGAGGGCTCTGATGCCTGCTTTTGCTCCCGATCGGTTTCGTAGCGAAGATGGGAAAGGTTAAACAACCCCAAAACACGCTCAGTGCGCTTGTCAACTTTACGCTCAAAATCACTTAAGTTATCTACATACTGACCTCTGGGGTATGTCTTTTGCCACTCAGTCACAAGGTTACGATTATCTGTGCGCTGTCCTCCTTTAAAGCTGTCTGCTGAGAGCTCACTTTTATCGTCTTTAGTGGGCAAGAAATGGCGCAGTCCGCCTCCCATCATCACTTCAATGCCATCAATAGTTGCATTTGCAAATCGGTTTTTAAGGTTGGTTTTATAATTCACTAGCTGTGAGGCTATGTCTTTACAGCCCCCCTGTATTGCCGATTTTGGCATTTGCGAGGGATCTTCCCAATCACGGTGCGCTGACTTTGCATAGAGCGCTGCCGGTGTCGCATGGGTTACCCGCGTGGTGGTAACAAAACCGGTAGATAGCCCTGCAATCTCAGCTAAATCAAATACTGTCACTAGCTCATTGCCGTGCATAGAAGCGCAGTCTCCAAGAGTAGCCTGTTCAGACAAAGCGAGTACACGGTTATTTGTTTTAACACCGGTCAACATAGCGGTTGAGGTGCTTGCGGAGTCTGGCACCTGAGCGTCAACCGCATAGGTTTTGGACAAGCCTGAAAATGGTAAGCGTTCAAAGCTAAGACTATTTTCCTCGCCCAAAAGACCTTTCTTCTGTCCCTCCAAAATACGTGCAGCAGTGATAGTAGTCAGGCTCATTCCATCACCGACAAATAGAATAATGTTTTGCGCGGCCCCTATCTGTATGTTGATGTTATTTAATAGTCTGTTCTTTTCTTTAATCTGCTGGTCTGCTGTTAAATACCAAGGGTTATTGTTATGGGTTAGGCCCTTATTTGTTAAATTGTCAGCTATTAAAAATGAAGAGACAGATAGTTGCTCTGCAGGCGCAGAGTAACCCAAATACATGGCGTTACAGCCCATAAGGCTAACCATAAGGCTTACTTTAAGGCTTGCTATAAGGCTGCGAGTAGCTAAGGTTTTTAATAGTCTAAAGGGGCTTAACATTAATTATTTCCGTTGATTATTTTGGTTACCTGTTTCCATCGCTTACCTGCACCAGATTACATAGACATCTAACACCAATTGACCAACACAACAGGTTTGACCAGTTTAGAGCTTCGTTGTGAAATATATGTGACTAAACTTTTAATTTACAAAACTTGCTTTACAAAGACTATTTAAAAAAACTCGTCTTTTCCAACTGCCAATTTGCCTTTAATTAATCCAAATCGAGCAACTCATTAATTTTTAAGTTGTGAGCTTTGGCTATTTTAAATAATTGCCACAGAGAGGAAATTGCAGTTGGGTCCTGTTCCATGCGCTGGTATTGTCGAACTGATAGTTCATAGCTTGACATATCTTCCTGCACCAAATTTCTATCTTTTCGCAGGCGTAGTATTTTTTCTCGGAGCTTTTTTTGCAGAAGCATAAACTCTTCATAATAGACTGAGTCTGGGTTTGGGCGCTGCATGACAATAAAAATCCCTCTTGACAAAACACGCCAAGCTTGACATATTGGCGCCATCAATAACACGCCAAGGCTGGCGCATTAATTCAAGCAGGGAGCATAAATATGCAATACACAAACCAAGCAATTACAAAAGCAATTGCAAAAGTAATTACAAGAGCAATTTTATTAATACTAGTTCTCACGGGCTGCAATAATCTCAATGACCAATCAATGTATAAAGTGGATTTTGAGCACTTAGTGCGCAGTGCAATTTATACTCAGCAGGCGTTATTGGGGCTGCACCTATCTTCCACTACAGAAACAGATTCTGCTCGCTACGCATTATTGATAAATAGTTATTGTGATCTTATAGAGCGAGGCTATATTGCAACTTCCAGTAAACCTGAACAATGTTTAGAAATTACAAACAATTTAACCTCAGCCAGAAAAAAAATAAATACGATAGACATAAAGCAAACTGATATACGTCTTTGTATGACTCATTTTCATCGCTGTTTTAAAAATTGCAGTCTAAGAAATGCTGGCTGTGTTAGCTGTGAGGAGCAAGGGGTAAAATGTCTTAACTAAGCTTATTCTTTTTAATCCCACATACCCAGTGCTTATACATTGGCTCTAGCAATGCCGCTGATACAGGTTGCTTTTTATTAGGGAAAAGGCTTCACTCGCTTACTGATAAGCTCTATTACTTTGAGCATAAAATAATAATGGTTATTTCGGAGTTAAAAAATGACTGATATTGAAATTGCCCGCCGAGCTAAATTACACCCCATCAGTGAAATCGCTTCAAAAATTGGTATACCTGAAAGCGCTGTCATTCCCTATGGGCAAACCAAGGCTAAAATAGACCTAGACTTTATTGACTCTCTAAAAACTAAACGGGATAGCAAGTTAATCTTAGTCACTGCAATCACTCCAACGCCAGCGGGCGAGGGAAAAACAACAACCTCAGTAGGATTAACTGATGGCTTAAATAGAATTGGTAAAAATGCTCTTGTATGCCTGCGCGAACCCAGTCTGGGGCCCTGCTTTGGTATGAAGGGAGGAGCTGCAGGTGGCGGTTATGCTCAAGTAGTACCAATGGAAGATATCAATCTACACTTCACAGGCGACTTTCATGCTATTGGTGCTGCTCACAACCTACTCTCTGCGCTTATAGATAACCATATTCACTGGGGCAACAAGCTAAAAATAGATTCAAGACGCATTGTTTGGAAGCGTGTGGCAGACATGAATGATCGCGCATTAAGAACAATTACTTGCGCCCTAGGCGGACCCGGTAATGGCTACCCGCGTCAAGATGGTTACGATATTACAGTAGCATCTGAAATTATGGCTATATTTTGCCTAGCCAACGATCTAGATGATTTAACCAGTCGTCTTGAAAATATAGTGGTTGCCTACACGTCAAATCATGAGCCCATAAAAGCAAAGGCGCTATCAGGTACAGGCGCAATGGCTGTGTTATTAAAAGACGCCCTTGCGCCAAATTTAGTTCAAACCCTAGAAAACAATCCGGCTATTGTTCACGGCGGACCCTTTGCAAATATAGCCCATGGGTGCAACTCGGTGATAGCAACCAAAGCTGCACTAAACTTGGCAGACTATGTGGTAACTGAAGCAGGCTTTGGCGCTGACCTCGGTGCGGAAAAATTCTTTGATATTAAATGCCGCTCCGCCAATTTATCGCCTGATGCTGCCGTTATAGTTGCGACAACACGCGCCTTAAAAATGCATGGCGGTGTCAGCAAGGAGAATTTAAGTGCTGAAGATCTGCAAGCGCTAGAGGCAGGTTGCTGCAATTTAGTGCGCCATATAGAAAATGTTAAGGCTTATGGTGTACCTGTTGTTGTGGCAATTAATAGATTCACGGGTGACACCGAGGCTGAAATTGAAGTCATCAAAAAAATTGCGGCTAAAAATGGTGTCAAAGCTATTTGTTGCACCCACTGGGCTGACGGAGGTGCTGGAACTGAGACTTTAGCCCATGAAGTAGCCGCACTGGCTGACAAAGGTCAGGCCAGCTTTGCCCCTCTATATCCCGATGAAATGCCCATTTGGGATAAAATCAAAACTGTGGCAACTCGACTGTATCGGGCTGATGCTATCATTGCTGACCAAAAGCTTCGCACGCAGATTCGCAACCTTCAAGAAAGCGGCTATGGAAACTTGCCCGTTTGTATAGCAAAGACCCAGTACAGTTTCTCCACAGATCCCAATCTTAAGGGCGCTCCCAGTAATCACACACTAGCCCTAAGAGAAGTTCGATTATCCGCCGGGGCTGGTTTTATTGTTGTTATTTGTGGCGATATTATGACTATGCCAGGATTACCAAAGGTACCCGCCGCCAACCATATTGGCATTGATAAACAAGGCGATATCGTTGGGCTGTTTTAAACGTTAGTCTCTTTGGTAGATATTAGAGAATTGTTTGGCATTTAATTAGGGTGTTATTGTTAAAAAATGTGCTTTGAGCAGTTAAAACCTATATTGATTTTTAACTGTTCATGCTAATGTAAAAGGCTATGACACAGTTTCACTCACTATGACGTCTGTAGCCAACGCATTTCTAGCAAAACATCACTTACCTGACAGTTACCTTAAAACTGCCAGTCGTTGGTTTGACCCCCTTATCGATGCCATAGCCGACCAATATGACCCCCATGCGCCGCCAAGAGTTATTGGTATTAATGGATGCCAAGGATCTGGGAAGTCAACACTAGGAGATTATCTTTGTAGCTTAATTCCTACACGTTTGGATATAGGGGTGGTTTCATTGTCCCTGGATGATTTTTATTTAACAAAATCCCAAAGAAATAAGCTCGCAAGTCAAGTACACCCCCTGTTAGCTACCCGTGGCGTGCCCGGCACTCATGATATTCAACTGGCCATTGACTGCATGGATAATTTGATCGCGGGTAGGGAAACTGTGATCACCCGATTTGATAAGAAAATTGATGATCGGGTCCCATCTGATCACTTACAGATTATTAAAGAACCTGTTGGTTTGATAATTCTTGAAGGATGGTGCCTTGGTGCTCAAGCGCAAAACCAATCGCAACTTGTAGAACCAATAAACAGTCTTGAACAGCATGAAGACAGTGACGGAATCTGGCGAAGCTATGTCAATCAAGCGCTTATTAATGGGCATAGCTATCAATCATTATTTAGCCGCGTTGATGAACTAATTATGCTGAAGGCGCCATCTTTTGAAACAGTCTACAAATGGCGTTTGCAGCAGGAGCATAAGATGATTGAGCAAGCGATAAAGCGAGGCCAGCAAAGGCCTCCACAGGCTATGAGTGATGCACAAGTTCTAAGATTTATTGAGTATTTTCAGAGAGTTACCGAGGATATTCTCAAACAATTGCCCCACCGAGCGGATCATTTGTTTGAACTGGACGACAAACGCGCAATTAAACGTTACTCTCGGCCATCTTCAGAGGCTAACAATCACAAAGGCTAATAATCACAATTAGCTGCATTTGGGTCATTGAGGCTTGAGAGCAATTGCAGTAAAGGATTACTCAAAGGCATGACGCAGAATAATGGTTTCCACGCGATCTGGTCCTGTCGACACCACATCAACAGGCGCTCCAATCAGCGCCTCTATTCGGCCGATATAAGCTTTAGCTGTTTCGGGAAGTTCGTCCATTGACTGAGCGCCAACTGTGGACTCTTGCCAACCCGGTACTGTTTCATACACAGGAATAAGACCTTCAAAATCATCTGCGTGCATGGGACTGCCAGCATCAGAGCCATCAGCGTATTGATAGCCAACACAAATATTTAGCTCATCAAGACCATCTAAGACATCAAGTTTGGTTAAACAGATACCCGATATACTGTTGATCTGAACTGCGCGACTTAAAGCAACGGCATCAAACCAACCACAGCGCCGCTCGCGCCCTGTGGTTGTGCCAAATTCATGGCCTTTCTCTCCGAGGTGTTTACCTATCTCGCAGGTTAATTCTGTAGGAAAAGGACCAGAACCAACGCGCGTTGTATAAGCCTTGGTAATGCCAAGGACATAGTCCAAATACATTGGACCAAAACCAGTGCCAGTTGCCGTGCCTCCGGCCGTGGTATTAGAGGACGTAACAAAGGGATAGGTTCCATGATCTATATCAAGTAACGAGCCCTGAGCACCTTCAAAGAGAATATTTTCACCTGCCTCGCGCGCGTTGTGTAGTATTTTGGTCACATCCGCCATCATAGGTAATAATTCTTCTGCCCATACCTGCGCTTGATCTAACGTAGATTGGTAATCTACTGTTTCCACTTGGAAATAATGCTTTAGGGAAAAGTTATGGTAATCAAGTATTGATTCGAGCTTTTCAGCGAAGCGGGTCATATTGAGCATATCACTCAGACGCAACCCGCGGCGCGCAACTTTATCTTCATAGGCAGGTCCAATACCTCGACCTGTAGTACCAATCTTAGCGTTGCCTCGAGCAGATTCTCGTGCCTGATCCAATGCGATGTGGTAGGGTAAAATAAGTGGGCAAGAACCCGAAACTTTAAGTCGCTGCCTAACCTCAACACCGCGCTCTTCAAGCATCAGTATTTCTTTGAGCAATGCATCAGGTGCAAGAACTACCCCATTGCCAATTACACAGGTCACATGCTCTCGCAAGATACCAGAGGGTATCAAATGAAGTGCTGTTTTTTGCCCCTCAATAACCAAGGTATGACCGGCGTTATGTCCACCCTGAAAGCGCGCCACTAATGAAGCCTTGTCAGTCAGCAAATCAACAATCTTACCCTTGCCCTCGTCACCCCATTGAGAACCCAGAATTACAACATTTGTACCCATAGATTTTTACTCTTACAGCTTGTGAAAGCGCTACATTACGCCAGCTTTACAATCAAATACTCTTTGCCCTGCTTGACCAGTTGTCGATCACAGTTAATCTCTTGAGCATTAACTTCC
Organism: Porticoccaceae bacterium; assembly: GCA_964231105.1. GTDB lineage: Bacteria > Pseudomonadota > Gammaproteobacteria > Pseudomonadales > Porticoccaceae > HTCC2207. The sequence goes on along the minus strand of CAXRJI010000029.1, from coordinate 14,586 downwards.
TGACCAACAAACCCTTGAACAACTCGCTGTCCCTGCTCTCGATACTCGGCAACAATTTCCTGACAGTCCGGATAAAGGTCTGCAGAGACATAAATACCCGCTTTAGCCTGGGACTCAAAGCGTCCCTTCTCTACCAGTGACTTAAGATCAAAAGCAAATCCAGTGGCCGGACGCGAGCGGCCAAATGACTCACCCACATGATCATAGCGACCGCCATTTCCCAGTGCTTTACCATGCCCTGGAACATAGGCCGCAAACACTATTCCCGTGTGATAGTGGAAGCCCGGCAGTTCACCCAAATCTAAGTAGATAGTTATATTTTTATCAGATAGCGCGGAGCTGACTTGCTCAAGTTGATCAAGTGCATCAATCACTGTTTTAGGCGCTCCTTGTAAACCTATTTTTGCTTTTTGCAAAATGCTGGAATCACCGGATAAAGTAGGCAGTAAATTTAACCACTCTTTTAATGTAGGATCAGTGATATTTTCTTCAACCCAATCTTTAATCTCAGCCACAGCTTTGCGCTGTAATAGCTCAAACAGTCGAGATTCCTGATCTGGATTTAAGTTTGCATCAGCAAGCAAACCGCGGAAGATATCTACATGACCTAGGTCCAAGTGAACTGAGTCCACATTAGCGACTTCCAAGGTCTTTAAAAAAAGTTCGATGACTTCTATATCAGCTTTTAGACTAGGCTCACCAAATAACTCTACGCCAAGTGATATAGGTGTTCGTGATTCTAGGGGGCCTCTGGGACGCGTTTGCAACACAGTGCCTGCGTAACACAGTCTGTTGGGTCCCTGGCGAGAGAGACTGTGAGCATCCATACGAGCAGTTTGAGGTGTTATATCAGCGCGGATACCCATCATGCGTCCGCTAATTTGGTCAGTCACTCTGAATGTCATTAAATCCAAATCAGAGCCAGAACCACTTAGAAGAGATTCTGTAAATTCAACCATAGGAGGAATAACTAGGTCGTAGCCCCAATTTGCGTAGAGATCAAGCAACTTTCGGCGCGCCGATTCGACCAGTTGCGCCTGTTCCGGCAACACATCGTCGATACCGTCAGGCAATAACCAACTGTCAATATTTGTCACAATGACCCCTCAGACCAAATGCGTATTTTATCGCAAAAAAACCAGTATACTCAGACCAATAAGCATACTTAAAAGACCAATACTTCGCATTGAACGATTATCTAAAAGAGCAATACGTCCAATCATATTTCGCCACCGATCCGGCAAACAAAAGGGCATGATTCCTTCAAAAACCATCATAAGACCAATTGCGGTGGCAATATCCTGCAACAATGCCTAAACCTCTATTAAAAAGTAAAGAAGGCTAAATAGCCTTAAGGCTGCGATTCTATCAAAAATAGCAGCCTCTGTGGCAGGAGTTTTTATCTAAGCCGGTAAATTACGGGGGTGAATTACAGCGCTTAGATAATTTCCCATATCAAATAACCCCAATAATACTTTACTGTATTACTTTACAGTCTGTTGTTTAAGGTATTTGAAAAAGTCTCCATCAGGCTCCACAAGCATAATATCTCCTTTGTTGGCAAAGGATTGCTTGTAAGCATTCAAACTTCGGACAAATGCATAGAATTCTGGATCTTTTTGGTAAGCCTGTGCGTAGATTTTAGCTGCCTCGGCATCACCATCACCGCGCAATTGCTCAGCATCACGGTAGGCATTGGCGAGTTCAATAGTGCGCTCACGATCAGCAGACGCACGTATTTTTTCCGCGCGCTCCTTGCCAGTAGAGCGAAGTTCGCGCGCCTCTTTTTCCCGCTCAGCTGTCATTCGTCTGTATACAGGACCACTTACCTCTTGAGGAAGGTCAATACGTTTAACTCGAACATCTATCACTTCAATACCCAACTCTTCAAGCACTGACTCGTTGAGGTTATTTGTGATATTTTCCATTAATAGATCTCTTTCACCTGATACCACTTCGTGCAGAGTCCGCGTACCGAACTGGTTTCGCAGCCCTGTGTTAACACGATTAGCCAAGCGGTTGCGAGCTACAGATTCGACCCCACCCGTGGCTTTGTAGTAGGCCTCTACGTTAGAGATTCGCCATTTGGCGTAGGAATCAACAATCAAACGCTTCTTTTCAATGGTGAAAAAGCTGGCAGGCTGTGCATCAACGCTGAGAATACGCGCATCAAATATGCGCACATTGTCAACAAAAGGTAGCTTGACGTGTAAACCAGGCTGAATGTCCGCCTCAATTAACTTACCAAATCGCAGTTTTACACCGCGCTCAAATTCACTGACCACGAACAGGGTGCTATTGATGCCTATTAAAACCGCGATCAAAACAATCAGTGTTTTAACTAAATTTGTCATCGTCGTCTCTCCGCTTGAATTCGATCGCTGTTTCTCTGTAACTTCTCAATAACTTCATTAGCAATGCGATCAACCATTTGATCATCGCTATTGGAAGGCATTGCGTTGCGCTGAACTGAACCACTTTGCTGAACAATCTTATCTAGTGGCAGATAAAGCATATTATTTCCGCCTTCCGCATCCAACAGGATCTTAGTACTTTGCGTCATCACTTCCTCAACGGCATCTAAGTAAAGTCTCTCACGGGTTACTTCAGGCGCTTTACGGTATTCAGCGAGTAATTTGGAGAAGCGCTCTGCCTCACCTTGAGATTTAGAGACAACTTGTGACCTGTATCCCTCAGCCTCTTCACGCATTCTTTGAGCCTGACCTCGTGCTTCAGGAATAATACCGTTTGAGTAGGCTTGGGCCTCATTGACTAAACGCTCCAAATCCTCCCTAGCTTTAATCACATCATCGTAGGCCGCTTTCACTTCAGTCGGTGGTCGCGACTCCTCAATGTTAATTTTCACAACATTGATACCGCTCCCATAGATATCTAAAAGTGCTTGCAACTTCTCCGCTGTTCCCAGCGCGACCTGCTCACGGCCAGTTGAGATTACGTTATCCAAGCCAGTGCTTCCAACCACATGCCTAAGGGCACTGTCAGTAGCCTGTTTAAGACTGACCTCTGGATCCTTGATATTAAGCACAAAGTCCTTAGCGTTAGATATGTTGTACTGAACAGTCAGTGAAATCTCAACGATGTTTTCGTCTTGTGTCAGCATTAAACCACGCGCTGGGTACTGGCGCTCTTCAGTTACACCAACCACTGTTACAGAATCAACAATTGGAGGATTCCACTTCAAGCCAGACCCGCGTGTGTCATGGTATTTACCCAGTCTTAGAACCACTGCCTCTTCTTTTTCATCGACTTGATAAAAACCCATTAATCCCCAAATTATAAGCAACACAAGAAGGCCGACAGACAGCAAACTTTTACTACTGGGACCGCCTTCATTACCGTCCTTGCCACCACCGAAGAAGCCAAATTTCTCCTTAAGCTTTTTAACCACTTCGTCAATATCGGGTGGGCCATCGCCACCGCGATTACCACCCCAAGGATCTCTCCCACCACCGGGTTCATTCCAAGCCATAGTTATACTCCATATATTCTTCAGTTTCTTTAATTTCAATCACTGTTGAGTCATTCAAGATATTATTACGTTAAAATTAGATCTTGAGGACTTAAACCTGAATCTTTAAGCAAACGATAAAAGTCCGATTCTGGCAACTGTATTTCAATATTTATAGCACCAGCTTCGTCACAGGACTCATTAATCACGGCTTTATGCTCATAGAGTGCCGCTCTAAGGGCACCTTGGCTGGGACATAATTGCAACTTCTTATGAACTACTGTGCGTGGCAATCGCTCAACCACCGCCTGCAGCAATAAATCAATTCCCTCTCCAGTTAATGCGGAGAGCCAGACTGCAATTGGTTTGCCTTCTCTATCGCGCTCAATCTTAGACTGTGTATTTTCCATGAGGTCGATCTTATTGTAAACAAGCAAAGTGGGTATGTTATTGGCACCTATTTCTTGCAATACATCATTTACTCGGTCCATGCTATAAGCCCTTTCCTGAGCTGCGCCATCTACCACATGAAGCAGTAAACTTGCAGCGGAGGCCTCTTCCAACGTTGCCCGAAAGGCATCGATAAGCCGGTGGGGAAGATGACTAATAAAACCCACCGTATCGGCAAATATAACTGGCCCTTGCTCAGGAATATCAAGGCGCCGCATGGTGGGATCTAAAGTAGCAAACAACTGGTCGGCAGCAAACACATCTGACTCTGTTAGCCTATTAAATAGTGTAGATTTGCCAGCATTTGTATAGCCCACCAAGGAAATGGTGGGCACATCTAACTTGTGCCGAGATCGACGCCCTTGGTCACGCTGCTTTCGAACTTTCTCTAGACGCTTTTGTATTGATCGTATGCGCTCTCTAACCATTCGACGGTCAGATTCTAGCTGAGTCTCACCGGGCCCCCTTAAACCGATACCACCTTTCTGCCGCTCTAGGTGAGTCCAACCTCTCACCAGACGCGTGGATAGATGGTGCAATTGAGCTAACTCTACCTGTAATTTACCCTCATGCGTGCGGGCGCGCATAGCAAAGATATCAAGGATTAGGCCTGTTCTGTCCAATACCCGACAACCCAGGCCAGCCTCAATATTACGCTCTTGGCTGGGTGATAAATTGTGATTAAAGATAACTAGATCAGCGTTGTGCTGCCTGACAGCTTGTGAGATTTCATCGAGTTTACCGGTACCCACAAAGAATTTTGCATTAGGCGCATGTCTAGTACCTGTAATCAGTGCAACTGATAGCCCGCCAGCAGACCTCACCAGTTCCTTAAACTCACCTACATCCTCAGGCTCGGTCTCGCTGTTTAGATTGAGATGAACGAGTATAGCGCGCTCACCAAAATCTGGTCGCTCAAAAAATAACGACACTGAACTCAGTAACTTTCTTCGTCAAAATTTCCGTTATTATCGCTGCTCTGACCAGATCCCTGACCTGACGAGGCATTGCCAGTGCTAAAATTTACAACTCTGGAGGGAACGATTGTTGATATGGCATGTTTATAAACCATCTGCGTGACCGTATTTTTTAACATAACCACAAACTGGTCAAAGGAATCAATTTGTCCCTGAAGTTTAATACCATTAACTAAAAAAACCGAAACCGGAACTCGCTCCTTTCTTAGCGTATTTAGGAAGGGGTCTTGTATATTTTGCCCTTTAGACATTTATTTGTTTCCTTTATATAAGTTCAAAAAGTGTTGCAATATGCGCAACCAAAAGCTTGAAACGGGATTGCGGTATTAATAAATATTCTACCTATGCTTTACAGTATAGTACATGGGGATGGATCACAAAGTTTTCAATAAACTTTTGCACAAATTGTCTGTAGGATGATAATCAAAACCATCATCAATACAAATTTGCTGTGCCTTGGGCCAGCTCCTCAACCATGTTTGCTGTCTTTTTGCCAACTGGCGAGTGGCGATAACGGCCCGCTCAACAGCTTCATTTAAACTATAATGACCCTCAAAGTAGTCCCACAATTGACGATAGCCAACTGAGCGAATAGCGGGTTTGTTTACATCGAGATCATCGCGCTGATAAAGTGCTTTAACCTCAGCTTCAAAGCCCTGCGCCATCATAGCTTGCAATCTTTTCTCGATACGCTGATGTAATAACTTGCGATCCTGGGGGATTAATGCAAATTGCTTAATATCATAGTCAACTTCTACACCGGCCTGAGGCTGTTTCTGTAACTCAGATAGAGGGATGCCGGTTATTCTATAAACCTCAATGGCGCGCTGAATACGTTGAGAGTGATTGGGGTGTAAGCGACTGGCAGTTTGTGGATCAATTTTCTCTAATTCACGGTGAAGACTAGACCAACCTTCCGAGTCTGCCTGCTTTTGAATCTCATCACGTATCTCTGGGTTTGCCTCTGGCAGTTGCACCAAACCTTCCAAAAGTACTTTGAAGTAAAGCATGGTACCACCTACAAGCAATGGCACTTTATTGCTGCCTGTAATTTCAGCCATTTCACGCTTTGCATCACTGGCAAATTGAGCAGCGCTGTAGGCCATTGAGGGGTCACAAAAACTTATTAGTCGATGGGGCGCTATATTTAGTGTGTCCCTATCAGGTTTGGCGGTGCCTATATCCATACCTCGATATATCTGCGCCGAATCTACATTTATAATTTCAACGGGTAAATGTTTATGCAAAGCAATAGCAAGGTCTGTCTTGCCACTTGCAGTTGGCCCCATAATAAAGATGGCACGCGGCTTTTTGGGCGGCTGATTAGTCAAATTAGATTTACCTGCCACGCAAAAATAACTTGTCTAACTCATCAATCGTCAATAGCGTGTAGGTAGGTCTCCCATGATTACACTGACCACTGTGTTCTGTCACTTCCATATCCCGCAATAATGCATTCATTTCGGGTACTGTTAGCCTACGATTAGCGCGTACTGACCCATGACATGCCATGGTCGAGAGAATCTCATTGATATGATGACGAATGCGCTCAGAGGACCCCTGTTGCAAGATATCGGATAGTACATCACGCAGTAGTGCCTCAACCTGTGACCCACGCAGTATTGCGGGTATCTCACGTACAATAATACTTTCTGCTGCAGCACGTTCAACGACAAAACCCAAACGCGTAAACACGTCTGGATACTGCTCTACACAATCCGCCTCTCGCTGGCTGACTGTCAAACTCTCAGGCACTAACAGAGGCTGTGATGTTAGTTGCTCAGCTTCAAAATTTGCTTTGAGACGCTCATAGGTAATTCGCTCATGGGCTGCGTGCATATCGACAATAATAAGCCCCTGAGCATTTTCAGCCAAAATATAAATCCCCTTTAGCTGAGCTAGAGCAAATCCCAAAGGCGGTATTGGCTCATCATTTTGCTTAACTTCATTACCATACAGTGCTTGAAAAGCATGGGGCGTCACAGAGGCAAAAGAGGCACCCTGAGTCGGCTGTTGGTCAGTTAGTGTAGCCGTTGATGACATTCCCACCGACAGACCCATAGAGGCCTGCTGAGGCTCATTAACAGCATTGTTTAAATCATTTAAATGTTGACTGGGATTAAAGTGATTCTGCGGCCGATCCTGTGCCAGTGCTTTTTGCAGAGTACTGGTCACAAAACCGTGAATAGTTCTACTGTTTCGAAAGCGCACCTCATGTTTAGTGGGATGCACATTGACATCAACCTCGAGCGGATCAATCTCTAAAAAAAGGACATAAGCCGGATGACGCGCATGATATAGAACGTCATGGTAGGCCTGTCTTACGGCATGAGAAACTACTTTGTCTCGAATATTTCGACCATTGACAAAAAAATACTGTAGGTCAGCCTGACTTCTAGAAAAAGTGGGCTGTGCAATCCATCCCCAGAGCCGAATACCTGTGCGATCATTATCAATATAAAGAGCCTGCTCCATAAAGGAACTACCGCAAATATCTGCAACACGCTTCTCTTGCTCTGCCACTGATAAGGCGGGCATCAAATTAAGATTTGTACGATGGTTATGTCGAAGGGTAAACGCAACATCCATATGACTAAGCGCTAATTTCTTTGCGCAGTCATCAATGCGGTTATATTCAGTGGCCTCTGTCCTTAAAAATTTGCGCCGCGCAGGTGTGTTGAAAAATAAGTCACGTACCTCAACGCTAGTTCCCGGGGGATGTGCAGCCGGCTCAACGCTGACATCACCATCTCTACCTTCAGATAATGCCTTCCAACCCTGAGTTGCAGCGTGATTGGACGTTAAACTTAATCGGGAAACAGAGGCAATGCTTGCCAGGGCTTCACCACGAAAACCAAGGGTGCCCACAGCTTCAAGATCATCTAAGTTTGAAATTTTACTGGTGGCATGGCGGCTAAGCGCTAGGGCCATATCAGATTGGGCTATACCATGACCATCATCGCGCACGCGAAGAAGTTTTACACCTCCCTGTTCAACCTCTATCTCGACTCGCTTAGCACCTGCATCTAGACTGTTTTCAACCAACTCCTTTAACACAGAAGCTGGTCGCTCAACCACCTCGCCAGCCGCAATTTGATTTGCTAACTGAGGGCTTAGCTTATGAATACTAGACATGTAAAAATGAGCATGTAAAAAAAGGCATGTAAAAACCTATCTAATGCAATCCTCTATAGCGCTGGTATAAGTAACTCCTGCCCCACATGTATAGCGCTGGATGATAATTTATTGTAGCTCAAAATCCGACTCACTGACGTGTTGTATCTAATAGCTATCTCGGACAGGGTGTCACCCTTAGCCACAAGATAGGTGCGGGTTTTACCACTCACTGCGGTAGCCAATAGCGTGCCATCTGGTGGATTATCTTGATAGTACTGAACTAGTCCAATGTAAATCGCTTTGGCTATTTTCTTTTGATAAGCGCTGTTACTTAGCAGACGTGCTTCGCTGGGATTTGAGATAAAACCCGTCTCAATAAGAAGCGAGGGAATATCAAGGGATTTGAGCACCAAAAAACTGGCTTGCTCAACTTTCTTTTTGTGTAGACGCGCTACGGTGCCCATATTTCTTAAAACATAATCACCTGCATCCAAACTACTCCTCAGGGTGGAGTTCATCGACAAATCAACTAATACACCTGCCAACATATCATCTTTGCCACCCAGTTTTAGTGAGCTAGCACCACCTATTAAATCAGCCTCATTTTCCTTTTTAGCTAAGTATCTGGCTGTCTCACTAGTGGCACCCTTGTTGGATAATGCGTAGACGGAAGCACCTTTTACTCGAGAATCCGTAAAGGCATCAGCATGAATGGAAATAAAGAAATCAGCACGATTCTCTCGTGCTATTTGAGTACGCTTGCGATGAGCTAAGTAGTAATCATTTTCACGAATCAGAATTCCGTCAAAGTAGGGATCTTTTTCCAAAAGACTGCTAATGCGCCGCGAAATCTGCAACACCACATGCTTCTCTTGAATACTCTTTGGACCTAGAGCACCTGGATCCATTCCACCATGACCCGCATCGACTGCAATTACTATCTTTCTCCCTGGCTCGACAACAACATCATCAATGGAGCGACTTACTGGTGGCTTTTCCTCAACTACAGCCTCTTTATCTTCCTCAGCTACCTTATCGACAATTTCCTGTATTTTGTCAGCCACTTCAGGTGCCTTTTCTACTACTTCGGGCAGCTTCTCGATTTTCTCAGGAACCTTTTCAACAACTTCAGGCACTTTATCAACAACTTCAGGTATTTTGTCGACAACTTCAGGTACTTTGTCGACTACTTTTGGTGCTTCTTTAGGCACTTCTTTAACCACCTCTGGCGCCCTATCATAGAGGTCGATCACCAGACGATGTCCGTACTTTTTATTTGGCCCGAGCACAAAGTGTTTATATTGGGTTGGCTGGGTTAAATCTAATACTATTCGCAGATTCTTTTTATTTCTTATCCCGGATCGAATCTTAATGATTGGCGTTTTAGCTAAATTTAATTTAGCCAGAGATGCTTTTCGGGACGAGTTGGCAATATCAATCACCAATCTTTCAGGATTTTGTAGTGTAAATATTTCGTAATCGACAGGGGCGCTTAGATCAAGAACCAATCTTGTGTGGTCTGGACCGCGCCATAATCTGACAGACTCAACAGTTGCGGCGTAGGCTTCAGACGTAAACAGCCCAAGCAACAATATACAACCGAAAACTAGGTTAAATATTGATTTCATTTTACTTATTATCATTTACTTCAAATCCATATAGGCTTAAATCTTTATAACTTAAATCTCTACAAAATGCTCTTTCACGCACCCAGATTTTCTAAAATGGATTTACCATAAAAGCTATTGGACGCAAGAGTAACATAACGCCCCGCTTCAGACAGTCTTATTTTAATCATTAATTCCGGAATGGGAAGATACCCTGAGCCATTTTCAGGCCACTCAACAAGGCAAAGTTGGGAATCTTCTAAATAATCAGCAAACCCCATATGCTCAAGTTCCTGTGGATCGACTAATCTGTATAAATCAACATGCAAAACTTTACCTAAGGGTAACTCATAGGCCTCTATCAGAGTATAGGTAGGACTCTTAACAGCCCCTTTGTGACCCAAACCCATAAGCAGACCTCGGCACAAAGTCGTTTTGCCGGCACCCAAGTCACCACTCAACATAATAAGAATGGACTCTTTTTGCCTATCAATAACACTGGACAACCTTTGACCAAACTCAACCATGGCCTGCTCCCCATTGAGCTCAAGATCAAGGCTACTGCCATCAAAGCTATTATTCACAAATACTCTCTATTCAGTAGTTGATGCAAATAGAGAAATAAATCCGATGCTACAAGACCCCTGCTACCGCGTTCACTTACGGCTATATCCGCAGCACAAGAGTGCAAACAACAGCCTAGCTCAGCTGATTCTTGCATGCTTAGACCCTGCGCGAGCAGTGCACCGATAATACCACTGAGTACGTCACCCATACCAGCGGTAGCCATAGCAGGATTACCGTAGGGACAGACCTTAATAACTGCATTTTCAGCAGCAATAACGGTGCCAGCACCTTTAAGTACAACTAGTGCCTTATACTTTTCTTGAATTTTTCTTGCAGCTGCAAAACGATCTGCCTGAACCTCTGTCACAGAGGTATTGAGCAGTCGAGCTGCCTCCCCAGAATGAGGTGTCATTATCCACTGTCTTTCTTTAGATTGATTCGCCAGTCGGCCCTCTGCCAAAATATTTAGCGCATCAGCATCCAAAATCAGGGGCAATCCGCTATTTAGCGCTTTTTGTAGCATTTGCTCAGACCATGGTGAGCGGCCTAATCCGGGTCCAACCACCAAAACACTGGGACGCTCCAATAGGGGCTCTAACTGCTGACCAGATGACACCCCATGGGCCATCACTTCGGGGCATCGTGCCAATATTGCACCTATATGTTGAGGCTGAGTAGCAACAGAAGTAAGGCCACAACCGGTCTTCAAACTCGCCTCAGCTGCAAGAACTGCAGCGCCTCCAAAGCCAAGATCACCGCCGATAACCATACAATGCCCACGCTGATATTTATGGATATCAGCCTCCATTTGCGGCAGTAAATCTATCAATGAAAATGAATCCAAAAGTTGCGCAGCGGGATCAAATTGCTGAAATATGGCAGGTGGTATATCCAGTGAGTGATAAATAATATCACCACAGAGAGCCGGGCCTCGAGCAGTGAAAAGGCCTTTCTTGGCGCAGACAAAGGTAACTGTGATATCTGCTTTAACTGCCTCTGATACTACTGCCCCTGTATCTGCATCAAGTCCTGAGGGAACGTCAATGGACAACACGGGCAATCCAGCATCATTGATTATCTTGACCGCTTGCGCATAGGGCTCTTTGAGTGTGCCCGAGCAGCCAATACCCAAAAGACTATCTACAATAACTCCCTCATTTGGCTGGATATCATTATCATAAGCAAAAAAGGTAACTTTAGATTGCTCGGCAAAAGTGCGCGCCTGTAGGGTTTCCTGTGAGAACTTTTTAGGGTTGCCAAGCTCAATAAGCTCAACGGGAATATTTTTCTGCGAAGCCAAGGCAGCTAAGATGTAACCATCTCCCGCATTATTTCCTGAACCACAAAACACTGTTATCAGGGATGGGTGTCCAAAAGCTTCTAACAACTCTGATAAAGCAGCAGCGCCTGCGCGCTTCATTAGCAAAATACCTGAGTCATTCATTTGCTGTAAGGCACTCTGATCAATATTGCGTGCATCTTTGATGCTGTACAAATTGTCTGTTATTGAATTGGAAATGGGAAAATGCGACATAGCGTCTTTATCTGCGTAAAATTGGCACAATTATAAATTAGATTACTCATAAACTCATGCCCGATACTGACCAAAACGACCATTTACAGGTCGAAAAGCTCGATGATTTAGCCAACAAAGTTAAATCTTGGGGACAGTCTCTTGGCTTCCAACAGGTAGCTATTGCTAAACCCAATCTTGATCAAGCCTCTAAGCACTTAAAGGATTGGCTTAAAAAAGGTTATCAGGGGTCAATGCAATGGATGGCTGAGCATGGGGATAAACGCTATCGCGTGGACAAATTGCTAGCGAATACAGTGCGCGTTATCTCAGTTCGCATGGATTATCTTGCAGATGACAATATGATTGCTGTGCTTAAGGATAGTAATAAAGCCTATATATCGCGCTATGCTTTAGGACGTGACTATCACAAACTAATACGTAAGCGCCTTGCTGAACTGGTGAGTAAAATTAAAAATGAAGTGCCGAATTTGGCACTCTCGCAACGGCCCTTTGTCGACAGCGCACCAGTAATGGAAAAACCTTTGGCTGAGCAAGCTGGATTAGGCTGGATTGGTAAGAATACACTGTTAATTAACCGCGATGCTGGATCCTGGTTTTTTCTTGGGGAAATTTACACGTCACTTGCCCTACCCGAAGACAACTTACAGCAGTCAGACCAGTGTGGAAACTGTCGCGCCTGCCTAAAGATCTGCCCTACCGATGCCTTTCCCGAACCCTATGTACTCGATGCGCGCAAATGTATCTCCTACCTCACAATTGAAAATAAAGGTTCGATTCCCGAGGATCTCAGACCTAAGATGGGTAATCGCGTATTTGGTTGTGATGACTGTCAAATTATCTGCCCCTGGAATCGCTATGCCAATAAAACTAAGGAAGCAGATTTTTCACCCCGTCACAATCTTGATAACTCCGAATTGCTGACGCTTTTTCAATGGAATGAGCAGGAGTTTCTGACCAATACTGAGGGCTCACCCATTCGCAGAATTGGCTATCAGCGCTGGCTACGAAATTTAGCGGTTGGACTTGGAAATGCCGACCCCTGTGAAGATATTATTAAAGCTCTTGAAGATAGGGCTGAGGATTGTTCAGATCTAGTTCGGGAACACATTATTTGGGCCATTAAGGAGCAAAAGGAAAAACTTGATTACTAAGTGCCAGTCAGTCTGCATAACTGCAAGCTATTCTTCTCTAATAAAGTGTTTCCTGTAAAAACGCAGCTCAGAAATAGAGTCGTATACATCGTCCAAAGCAAGGTGCTTGGACTGCTTTGAAACGCCCTCAAGCAATTTTGGACTCCAACGTTTAGCTAACTCTTTTAGCGTACTTACATCGAGATTTCTGTAATGAAAAAAAGCCGCTAATTCGGGCATATAGCGCACTAAAAAACGCCGATCCTGGCCGATACTGTTTCCACACATTGGCGATGCACCTTGAGGAACCCATTTACTTAAAAAATCCAGTGTAGCCTTTTCTGCTTGGCTCTCGCTAACAGTACTTTTTCGAACCCGTTCAGTAAGTCCTGAATTGCCGTGATGGGTAGTATTCCACTCATCCATTCCCTCAAGCAAAGTTTCAGCTTGATGAATAGCCATCGAGGGACCTTCAGCTAAAATATTTAAGTCCGAGTCAGTCACAACCGTGGCTATTTCAATAATTCGATCATGATTGGGGTCTAATCCTGTCATTTCCAAATCAATCCAAATTAAATTTAGCGGGTTTAAGTTGCTCATGGGTTCAACATTCCTTTTTAGGGCGCAAAATGTTACTCACTGCGATAATGCTATATGCTTAACACATAGAACACCACAAAAACTATTGTTTGAGCGAGCAGATGGCGAATAGAAAACTCAGCAAACGTCAAGCAAAGCGAGTCCAGTCAATACAGGATCGCCAGCGACAGCGAGCTGCGCAACAAAATATCAGTCAAGACCTAGATGAATATACTTCTCTGGGATCTGAGACAACAGGTATTGTAATCTCAAACTATGGCACTCAGGTCGATATAGAGGGTGACCAAGCACCTTTCGCCGGCAATATTGTGCGTTGCTTTAAGCGAGCAAATATAGATAGCTTAGTGACTGGAGACAACGTGGTATGGCAACCCGTTGAAAATAATAACAGCGAGACACATGGTGTGGTTGTGGCCCTACAACCCAGAGAATCAGAACTTATAAGACCTGATAACTACGGTAAATTGCGCCCAGTGGCAGCCAATATTGATCGTATCGGAGTCGTATTTGCAGCCCTGCCAAACCCCCAAAGCAATTTAATTGATCGTTATTTAGCCGCAGCTGAAGCGCACAATATAGAGCCCTTTGTGGTGGTCAATAAAAGTGATTTACTCACTGATAATAACTATCCAGACATGCAACAACTAATTGATGATTATCAATTTATTGGCTATGAGGTTATTTGTGTTTCTGCATACACGGGCTCTGGAATAGATCAGTTGGGACACTATCTCTCAGATCATAGGTCAATTTTTGTCGGGCAGTCTGGTGTTGGAAAATCCTCCATAATCAATGTGCTACAACCAGAGAACAATAGCGCCATTGGCGCACTGTCAGAAGCTAGCAATGAGGGCACTCACACCACAACAGCCTCAAAACTAGTCCATCTTGATGGTGGCGGCATACTGATCGACTCTCCTGGGATTAGAGAGTTCTCACTTAGTCATTTGGACCAAGAAACCATTATGTATAGCTTTAGGGACTTTAGACCCTATCTGGGAAAATGTAAATTTCGTGACTGTCAGCATAATCAAGAAACAGGCTGTGCGCTGATAGAAGCCGTCATAGAGGGCAAACTTCTGGCTCAGCGACTTAAAAATTACCATCAAATAGTGCAAAGTGTCAATTCCGC
>CAXRJI010000028.1:0-12168 GCA_964231105.1 Porticoccaceae bacterium | reverse complement strand
GATACTGCCCTATAGACAAGTTGCTACAGGGCAGTAATCAGTCATTTAGACTAGAGTGACAGATAGGCTATGTTTGATAGCACCTTGACTAAATGGGTCATAAATAGACCTGCATCACCACCATTGATTAATCTATGATCATAGGACAGAGCAAGTGGTAGCATCAGTCGAGGCACAAATTCAGTGCCATCCCATACCGGCTTCATCTGCGATTTTGATACCCCTAATATTCCCGCCTCTGGGCTGTTAACTATAGGAGTAAACCCATTACCACCTATGGCACCGAGGCTTGAAATAGTAAAGCATCCGCCCTGCATATCCGCGGGCTTGAGCTTGCCATCACGTGCGCTAGCGGCAAAATTCATAACATCGGCTGAGATTTCCCAGATGCCTTTTTTATCAGCATCTTTAATTACAGGGACTAGTAAACCGCGAGGCGTATCCACCGCCATACCCACATTGACATAATGCTTCTGAATATAGCTTTCGCCATCCGCTGATAGAGAGCGATTAAATTCTGGATGTGCTTGTAGTGAACTGGCTATGGCTTTAATCAAGAAGGCCACGGGCGTTACCTTAATACCGCGCTGTTCACCCTCTGCTTTAAGTTGCTTACGGAAACTTTCTAGATCAGTGATATCCGCATCATCAAAGTGAGTCACATGGGGAACGTTAAGCCAGTTGCGCTGCATATTATCAGCTGTGAGCTTCTGGATTTTGCTGAGTTTAACTGTTTCAGTAGAACCAAACTGACTGAAATCAACAGCAGGTACTGCAGGAATGCCTGCACCAGAGGCCGAACCAGCAGGATTTTGAAGAGCGGCTTTTACGTATTCGTTAACGTCATCTTTTTGGATACGACCCTTGGGGCCTGTACCATTTACGTTGGTCAAATCAACACCCAGCTCTCTGGCCAAAAGGCGAACCGCTGGGCCTGCATAAATAGTATCTGAGGAATTTGCTGGGGTTGCTACTGATGCACTCGATGGTTTAGCAGGCGCAGGCTGAGAGCTCTCTTGAGCAGGCTTTTTAGCCTCAGCTTGCGTGGTCTTTTGAGTCTCGGCTGCAGCAGGCGCTTGTTCAGGAGCCTCAGCTACTTCCGCCGCGGCTTCTATAACAGCAACCTTATCTCCAGTGCCTAATTTGTCGCCCTCGCTTACAAGTATTTCAAGAATCTTGCCAGCATGGGACGAGGGAATTTCCATCGCTGCTTTGTCGGACTCTAGGGTTAAGAGCGTATCACCCTCTTCAACTTGGTCGCCGACAGCAACAGCTATTTCTATCACATCAACTTTGTCTTCACTGCCTATATCAGGCACAAGAATCGTTTGCTCGGCTTTAGATTCTGTAGCGGGCTCTTTAGCAGGGTCTCTAGCAGACTCTGGCGAGGCTTGCGGTGGCTCAGTTTCAGTGGGTGTAGATTCGGGTTCTGATACAGGCTGTGATTCAATTTCTGATTCAGTTTCAGTCGCTGCGTCAGCAGATACCTCAACCTCGGCCAATGCATCACCTACATTAACTGTATCCCCGTCTGCCACTAGGTAGCTAACAATAGTGCCCTGAACCGGACTGGGCACATCCATAGTGGCCTTGTCAGACTCCAATACGACAATAGATTCCTCAACATCAATGCTGTCCCCGACCTGAGAACAGAGCTCAATAACGGTTACGGCCTCTATGCCACCTAAATCAGGTACTTTTATAACCTCTTTTGCCACTTACAATTACCCTCTTAAATAAATTGGCTCAATACTATTACTGATAGAGCGGGTTGGGTTTGTCTGCATCTATACCAAAGTCTTTAATGGCTTTTTCGACAACCGTAGCCTTAATTTTGCCCTGATCTGCCAAGGCTTTTAAAGCTGAAACGGTTAAGAAATAGCGATCCACTTCAAAGAAATGCCTTAGCGCTTCTCGACTGTCACTGCGGCCAAAACCATCAGTGCCCAATACATAGAAAGGCTGACTGACATATTTTCTCATCTGTTCCGCATAGGATTTCATATAGTCTGTAGCCACTATAATCGGCTCAACACCCTCTCCCAACTGTTGTGAGATATAAGAGGTCTTGGCCTTTTTGGTGGGGTGAAGCATATTCCATCTATCAACATCTTGTCCTTCTCTTACCAGCTCATTGACGCTAGTAAGACTCCAAATATCAGCATCAACCTGGTACTTATCCTTAAGAATTTCAGCCGCAGCTAGGACTTCATTAAAGATGGTACCAGCACCCATCAGAGTGACTTTAAGATCATTACTCTTATCAGACGCTGAGGAGAATTTATACATCCCCTTAATAATGCCCTCTTCAGCACCCTCTGGCATAGCTGGCTGGGCATAGTTCTCGTTCATAGTAGTAAGGTAGTAGAAGCAGTTTTCTTTGTCTTCAAACATACGCTTAATACCATTTTGTATGATAACAGCTAACTCATAGCTGTAAGTTGCATCATAACTTTTACAGTTGGGAATGGTATTGGCCAACAAGTGGCTATGTCCATCTTGGTGTTGCAAGCCTTCACCATTTAGCGTTGTTCTACCTGCTGTAGCGCCAATTAGGAACCCTCTAGCCTGACTATCGCCAGAAGCCCAAGCAAGGTCACCTATACGCTGAAAACCAAACATGGAGTAGAAAATATAAAACGGAATCATTGGACAGCCGCTAGTACTGTAGGCAGTCGCAAGTGCCAGCCATGCAGACATTGCACCGGCTTCATTAATGCCCTCTTCTAAAATAACGCCCTTTTTATCTTCTTTGTAATACATTATTTGCTGATGGTCATGGGGAACATACTGTTGTCCCGCTGAGGAGTAGATGCCCAACTGGCGGAACATACCCTCCATACCAAAGGTACGCGCTTCATCAGGCACAATGGGCACCACACGATCGCCAATATTTTTATCCTTAACCAAACTGGATAGAACACGAACAAACGCCATGGTTGTTGATATTTCTCTATCACCACTGCTTTCAAGCTGCTTGGCAAAGGCACTTAGAGGTGGTGCTTTCATAGCCTCAAAGTCTGCCTGACGGAAAGGCAGTGGTCCGCCGAGTTCATCGCGACGGCTTTTCATATAGGTCAACTCAGGACTATCCTCCGCTGGACGATAGTAGGGAACTGTTTCCAACTCATCATCTGATACAGGAATACCGAAACGATCACGGAATTTTTTAAGGCTATCTAGATCTAACTTCTTCACAGAATGGGTATCATTTGAGGCTTCACCAGATCCACCTAAGCCATAGCCTTTTACCGTCTGCGCAAGAATAACTGTGGGCTTACCAGAGGACTCCATAGCCTCGGAATAAGCTGCGTAGACTTTATAGGGATCATGACCACCGCGATTTAACGCCATTATCTGATCATCAGTCATATCTTTAACTAATTCGAGAAGCTCTGGGTATTTGCCAAAGAAGTGTTCACGGGTGTAGGCACCGCCGTTATATTTATAATTCTGTAACTCACCATCACAGACTTCATTCATTCGCTTAACAAGCAGGCCTGACTTATCTTTTTCAAGCAGCGAGTCCCAATGACGGCCCCAGACAACTTTAATCACATTCCAGCCAGCACCTCTAAAGACACCCTCTAGCTCTTGAATAATTTTGCCGTTACCACGAACCGGGCCATCGAGACGCTGCAGATTACAGTTAACCACAAATACTAAGTTTTCCAGCTCCTCACGACCCGCAAGAGAAATAGCACCTAAGCTTTCTGGCTCATCACATTCACCATCACCAAGGAACGCCCAAACCTTGCGATCGCCACGAGCAACCAGACCTCGCGCAGAGAGGTAGCGCATAATATGAGCTTGATAGATAGCCTGTATAGGTCCCAAACCCATGGATACAGTAGGGAACTGCCAATAATCAGGCATTAGCCATGGATGCGGATAAGAGGACAAGCCCTTGCCGTCTACCTCGCGGCGAAAACCATCTAACTGATCTTCAGACAATCGACCCTCAAGAAACGAGCGCGCATACATTCCTGGGGCACTGTGGCCTTGGAAAAACACAAGATCTCCCAAATTGCCATTCTCATAGCCACGGAAAAAATAGTTAAAGCCCACATCATAAAGTGTCGCAGCAGAGGAGAAACTCGCAATATGGCCACCTATTCCCTCGCTACGCTTATTTGCTCGCATAACCATTGCTAGGGCATTCCAACGAACTAAAGAACGAACACGGCGCTCCATAAATAGATCACCGGGCATTTTCTTTTCACGATTTGCGGGGATAGTATTGCGATAGGCGGTCACAACAGATTGCGGAAGCATTATTCCTTCATCAGTTGCATGCTCTTGGAGTTGGTCGAGGATAAATGAAGCGCGCTCACTACCATGGGTGCGACAAATAGAATCAAAAGCGTCTAGCCATTCCTGAGTCTCGACTGGATCAATATCGTTGGACATAGGGCACCGAATAATTTTAGTTATTTCAAATGAGTAATAAGGCAAGCTTGCGATAAGGAAGCCAAGTGATAGCCCTATCAAATACGCGCCATATACTAATGTAGTAAAGCTACAAAATCAATGTATTTTTAGTTTAAAACTGATGAAATATAATATTTATTTTTTCTATAAAATCAGCATAAATTACTGTTTTGTATGGATAAATTAAATTTTATTAATAAGTTAGTTTAACTACATATAGAATTAATAATTAATCAAAAAGAATATTTATAAACTTTATTTTCAGCCTGCAGGTCGGTCTCAATGGGTTGTTCTGTTGCCTTATCTTGTGTCTGTACCCAGAGCTGTCGTGGCTTATCAATTACAATCCTTTGGTATGCCTGCTGAATATCAGCAATTGTAAGTGCTGAAACCTCGGCGGCCAGTAACGCCCTAAATTGGAAATCGGTGTGTCCTAGTCTCAAAGATTCTGCAAAGCGTCCATTCATCTCGCTAAGGCTTTTAGGGGCCTCTTCAAGATTAGTTAACACCGCCTCTTTATGGCGCACAAATTCCTCAGAAGTTAGCCCTTGAACGTAATTCAAAAAATCTTTAGTAAAGAGATTAAATTCATCACGCAATATACGCTCAGAGGCCACTGGCGATTGCACTAACATACCTAAGCCTGGAACGCGGTTGGCATGATAAGGAAAGGCCGAGACCACATAACCGAGCTGCTTTTCAGTACGCAAACTGTTAAAAAATGGGGCTTTAACCATTTGCGCAATTAGGCTAAGCCTAGCTCTTTCGGCAATAGTATCTGTATCCCCTTGTATATAACGCATTACCACTGAGTCTTGATGGTCTACAGCTACAGATTTAACAGCGTCTGACTCAGCGAGTTTAATCACTTTTAGCGGGCTATCAATGGATTGCAAATTGAGCATAGATAAGGGCTCAATAATAGCCTCCGCCGCTGTCAAATTATGGTTGCCGCTGATAATTACCTGTGCATCAAAAGCCTTGAGCAATTGCTGCGAGTAATCCTGCATTTTGTCCATAGAGAGCGTCTTGAGAATTGACGCCTGCTCGGTAGCTGTATAGGTACTTTTAATTGAAGCCTGCAATTGGGAAATAATCTGCCGAAAGGGATAGTCCTGAGAGGCATTTAACTTTGATCGGTAAAGCTGCTGGCTAACTCTTTTAAAGCGCTCAGGTGACCAATCAGGACTCAGCAATACTTGCAAGATAGACTCTAATAGCAATGGCTGGTTCTCTGAATACCCACCAAGAACAAGCGATAGGCCACGCTGGTCAACGCCTAGGGAATAATTTAAACCCGCAACAGAAGCCGCATAAAGCCCAGAGTTAAGTTGGTCTTGCACTAGATTGATATACAACTCTGCTGCAGTCAGATGCAACAGAGAGGAGGTTTTATCAGTAGCTAGTTTGATAATTATATTTGCCCTTGGCACACCGAACTGAGTGTTTTCTAGATGCCAAACCTGTAGAGCGTCATTATCTATTACCAGTTGCGGCGGAGATCCCTCATCATGAATAGGCGCTATTAAACTAAGGTCTCTAGGTATAAATTTATTTTCTGCAGGTAATTTAAATGCGCTAGATGCATTTGGAGCTTGCCATGTCTTAATTAATGCCTGATCTATAGCTCTGACTGCGTAGGGGGCTTGATAATAGATAGAGCGCTTTTTTAGTTTAGCATCGGGATCTGTCACCATCAGAATAAGATTATTAGGATTGAGTTTCTGCAACACTGCATCAATTATTTGCGTATCAAACTCGTTAGTTAAGTAGGGTTCACGCAATACTTCCCGTATTGGATATCTCTGCATGCGAGAGGCCAGCATAGAGACATAACCCATGGGATCCTGCTGTTCTAGGTACCTAAAATCTATCTCCCCTACCCTAGCTAACTCCGTTTGGCGCCATTGGTCAATACCCTGCTGCTTGATCAAATCAAGCCAAGCGAAGACTAGACCGACCAAAGCATCGCGATTAGCCAAACCCTGGGGCGTTAAACTGATGTTGATGGTAAACACTGCCGCATTTCTATCTTCCAAACTTAAACCCGCACCCAATGCCTCAGCCCAGCCCTTTTCTTTTAATACATCGAGCAAACTTCCGGTTTCCTCGTGGCCTATTAATGAAGACAAATACTGTACAGGCTTAGTTCGCCAGTGCTCCTTCACGCTTGGGATTTCAAACATTAAACTGAGTTCGCGCAATTCCTTTACTGGCTTAACAGTGATTTCCATAGGCAATTTTGATGATGCTATCAGGGGTGAACCATGAGGCTGTATTTGCACCTGCTGATCTTTGATGCCAGAAAAGCGCGAGGAGACCATGGCCTGAAGCTGGTCAAGGCTTTCAGTGCCCAAAACTACCAACTTCATCAGATTAGCGGAATAGTAGGTCTCGTACATAGTGATTAAATCATCACGCACTGGGCTTTGTGGCGAGTTTGATAAGGTATCAAGGTTGCCCACAGTAAATTTTGATTGTGGATGCTTGGGATTTATTACCTCCCGGACAACATCCCATTTACGCCGCAAATCATTTTTAATTTTTAAACGATACTCAGATTCCACCGCATTGCGTTCGCGATCCACATAGGCAGAGTCAAAGGTTGGGTCTGTAAAAAAAGGTGCAAATCGATCTAGGGTTTGCTCGAGATACTGCACATCCACATCAAAAAAGTAATTGGTGTTTTCAGTGCTGGTATAGGCGTTGTGTGATCCACCGTGCTCGCTAATAAACGCTTGGTATTCCCCTGGATCTGGGTATTGAGCTGTTCCCAAGAACAGCATATGCTCTAAAAAGTGCGCCAACCCTGCTCTGTCCTCGGGGTTTTGATAACTGCCAATATAAACATCCAGCGATGCGGCAGCTTTATCTGCACTGGGATCAGAAATTAAAACAACATCAAGATTATTTTTAAGCTTAATATGTCGGTATTGGCGCTGATCATTATAGCTTTTGCTAATAGTAGTGGAAGCTGAAACCACGTCTTGAGATGGCGCAAGAAAACTGCAAGACTGCATCGACAGCATGGTCAGCAACAAGACCACAGGCCCAGCCAAAAGCCGAACAAAGGGTGCGATAAAGCCGTTAAATTTTGATATTGCTGTCTCTCTAAAAGCTCTAATGTTCACAGCATTTAATCTCTTTGAAAAACCTAAAGATATAGACTATTTGGCAGGTTCCCGCGGCCATGCGTTGTAAACAGCTTTTACCAAGGTCGCTAAGGGTATGGCAAAAAATAGCCCCCAAAAGCCCCAGATACCGCCAAAAAGAAGCACCGCAATAATAATTGCTACAGGGTGCAAATTAACTACTTCGGAAAACAGCAAAGGGACCAATACATTGCCATCCAGTACCTGAATCACACCATAGATCACTACCAGCCAGATAAACTCAGTAGAGTAACCCCACTGGAAATAGCCCACTAATAATACGGGGACAGTGACAACAGTGGCGCCAATATAAGGAATTAAAACAGATAGCCCAATAAGCATGGCCAATAGTGCCGCATACTGAAGTCCTAAAATAAGGAATGCAACAAAGGAAACCATACCTACAATTACAATTTCAATGGCTTTGCCGCGAACATAATTGGCAAATTGCATATTCATTTCATTCCATATAGTAGTCATTACCTTCCTTTCCCTGGGCAGCATATCGGAAACTATGGTTAGCAACTCATCTTTGTCCTTGAGCATAAAAAAGACCAGAAGCGGCACTAAAACAATATAAATCATGACCCCGAGCAAATTTGGGAATGTATTTATAGAAAATGATAGAAGTTGCTCCGCAAGATTTGCTAACTCCTCAGAACCGCGCACCAAAATTAACTGTAGTTGTTCTGGGCCAATATATTCAGAAAGCATTTCCGGAAATGACGTCAGCAGCTCTTTGAGTTGTGCCACCATTGCAGGCAATTCACGCAATAGGAGCGAAGTTTGCCTAAAGATAATAGGGATAATGATGACTAGCGTGGAGACAAATGCCAGCAAAAAGAACAAATAGGTAGTTAGAACGGATGAAAGCCTGGGCAAGCCATATTTTTGCAGGTTATTAACCAAGCCCTGAAGTAAAAAAGCAATAATTATGGCTGCTATAAATGGGCCCAAGATACTTCCTAGCGTTGCCAATACTAGGAATGAGACGATTAGTATAATACTAAGTAATACGGCTTCCTCATTACTAAAATACTGCTCGAACCACTTCTTAAGGACTTGCTTCATACAACATTCCCCTGTGTTGTAAACTCTACCTTTTACGACTACTATCAGAAAGATCGCTTATCTTAACCGACATGAAACCAACGCATTAATTTATTGTCGAATAATTAAAGCATCTGATTATAAATTCGCAAACCGCACATTAGAGATTGCACTCATTTTGATTGATTCACTTAAATGCATAATAGACTTACCCAAACGTGCATACCAGATTATACGCCTGTGCTTAGTAAAATTTGTAAAAAAAGCCCAGATAGCTATCTTTTTGCCCACACTTGTCACCCTAACAGCCATTAATAGCTCCGCAGCAGAGATAGAATTGCCACTTCTAGGTGACAGTAGCTCTGGAATTATCTCCAAAAATCAAGAATATATCTTGGGAAAAACATGGCTCCAAGCCTTTAGAAGCCGTGTATCGCAGTTTGACGACCCTCTTCTGCAGCAGTATATGGAGCATCTTCTGTATGACCTAGCCACCCATAGTGATTTGGACGATACACGTTTGACACTGGTCATTGTCAATAATCCCACCATGAATGCATTTGCTGTGCCCGGTGGCATCATTGGCTTCCACACAGGAATATTTTCATTTGCTAAAAATGAAGACCAAATGGTTTCTATACTTGCCCATGAGCTTGCTCATCTGAGCCAACGGCATTTTGCTCGAGGGATTGAATCAAGACGCAGTACGTCAGCTATTAGCCTTGCAGGACTATTAGCAACATTGGTATTAACAGCAACTGCAGGTGGTGATGCCGGATTGGCAGCTATGACAGCCACCCAAGCCTATGCATTGGAAGAACAACTACGCTATAGCCGCGGCAATGAACAAGAGGCTGACCGATTGGGGCTTAAAACCATGATCCGCGCCGGTAGAGATCCCAACGCAGCAGCTGAGATATTTGAAAGTTTATTAAAAGCTACCAGATACAACAGCAATAGAATGCCGGAATTTCTACTAACACATCCCGTCACTGAAAGGCGCATTGCCGACAGTAAAGCACGTACTTTCAATATGCAGGAACGGCATTATCCCGATAATCCAGAATATTATCTTCTGCAAGCAAGAGCTAAGGTAACGATGCAGTCAGATGCGGCAAACTCTGTGGCTCACTTTAAGCAATTGTTGGCCTCAAATACGCAACAACAAGCAGCAGCAAAGTACGGACTGGCGCTGGCCTACTTGGCTCAGAAAAACTATCAAGCTGCCGCAGATCTATTAGACAGTCTGATAACTGAGAAACCCAATAGCATGCCCTTTATTTACTCTAGAATTGAAGTAGATATTGCGGACCAGAAGTATCAGCGCGCACTTACTAGGGTAAATAAGCAGCTAGCTTTAAACCAGAATAATTACCCACTTATGGCGCTAAAAGCTGAGGCACTTTGGGGTGCTCATCGCTATGACGAGGCAGCAATTACACTTAACAAACTCAGCAAACAGCGGCCAGAAGACCCACATATTTGGTATAAATTGGCGGAGGTGCGTGGTCTAGCTGGAAATATTTCAGGCGTTCATGAGGCGCGAGCTGAGTATTTTATATTGGTCGGTGCTCTTGATCGAGCGCGAAGACAATTGGGCTTAGCAGCCAAGTTGGTAGAAGCTGACTTTAAACGCCATTCAATTATCAAACAGCGATTACGCGATATCGTAAAAATGCAAGAGCGTTTAGAGAGGCTCTAACTGGGTTTTCTGAAATCCATCATTCGTTGCAAAGAGGTCAAAGCTTGAGTCGCTGTAGCGGCATTTATCTCTACCTCATTTAAACTCTGCTCTAAACAATCTAAAAGATTCTGCAAACTATTCATTCCCATCCATGGACAATTGGCACAGCTACGGCAGGTAGCTCCACTGCCTGCAGTGGGAGCAATTATAAGCTCCTTGTGGGGAACCATTTGCTGCATTTTGTAAAAAATACCCTGATCAGTGGCGACGATAAGTTTCTGTTGTGGCAGACTTTTAGCAGCAGCAATTAATTGCGAGGTTGAACCAACCACATCGGCCAACTCAATGACTGACTCGGGAGATTCGGGATGCACAAGAACAGCCGCATCAGCATAAACTTGCTTAATGGAACTTATGCCCTGCGCCTTAAACTCTTCATGAACAATACAGCTACCGTCCCACATAACCATATCCGCACCGGTCTGCTTTTGCACATAGCTACCCAAGTATTTATCCGGCGCCCAAAGAATTTTCTCACCTTTAGCGTCCAGATGCTCCACCACATCAAGGGCAATACTAGAGGTTACTACCCAATCAGCGCGCGCCTTGACATCGGCTGAGGTGTTGGCATAAACCACCACTGTGCGATCAGGGTGCTGGTCACAAAATGCAGAAAAGGCATCTGCAGGACAACCCACATCCAGTGAACAAGTTGCCTCAAGGGTTGGCATTAAAACTTGTTTGTCTGGCGTCAGGATTTTCGCTGTTTCACCCATAAACTTTACACCAGCTACAACAAGAGTTTGCGCGCTATGGTCATGACCAAAACGAGCCATCTCCAGCGAATCCGCTACCTTTCCCCCTGTCTCCTCTGCTAAGGCCTGTATCAATGGGTCGGTGTAGTAATGAGCGACAATAACAGCATTTTTTTCCTGCAAAAGCTGTTTTACCCGCTGTTTTATTTTTTCTTGATCAGCGTGAGAAATCTGCGCACTCGCCGGCACTTTATCGAGATATTGCTGAACTATCTTTCTTGGATCAGCAGTCTGATCAAGACTGTTATGTAGATTGTCGGACATTGACTGATATGTCTCACATTGAGGACAGCCAATAGACAACAGCTGTTACAACAACACAGATAATAACAACGGAGGCTATCGCATCAGCTTTAGAGTCACCATCATCATGATTATTAGAATCACTCATTAATATTTTACCTTTTGTAAGTTTAGGATCTGATATATCGCAAATGGGCCTTGTAGCTTAAAGGGCCACATTTTTTGACGAGGGCATTTTAACAAGCAATTTACAGACTGTCTCTGAGCCACCAGAAAAAGTTACGGGTGTTTTTAGTAAAAGCTAGGCTTTATGCCATTTTGTTAGTCATATATAGGTAAAAAATTATTCAAAAGCATAGAAGCAATCTGTATCATAGCGCTCTTTTCTAAAGTACGTAAAAATTCTCACCATGTACAAATATGACCAATACGACCAACAGGTCGTTGATGAGCGTGTTGCACAATTTCGAGATCAAACCCAACGCTATTTGGCGGGGGAAATTTCTGATGAGCAATTTTTGCCCCTGCGACTACAAAATGGCCTCTATGTTCAACGTTTAGCGCCAATGTTGAGAATTGCGGTTCCCTATGGACTGTTATCCAGTACTCAGATTCGCAAATTAGCCCATATCTCCAGGGAATTTGATAAGGGTTATGTACACTTTACTACTCGACAAAATATCCAGTTAAATTGGCCTGTATTAGAACAGGTTCCCGATATCCTGGCAGAGCTTGCCAGTGTCGAGATGCATGCTATTCAAACCAGCGGCAACTGTATTCGCAATACCACAAC
>CAXRJI010000027.1:0-95484 GCA_964231105.1 Porticoccaceae bacterium | reverse complement strand
CTTAATCTGTGCAGAGATACCATCGACAATCACTGTCACATTCTGGTTATCTGAATTAACCTGGAAAGATTTACGAGGATCAACACCCATTTGGTTACCACGCACTGTGGCAGGCTCAGAGCGCTGACCACGTACTGCTGGAAGGTTGTTAATCTGTGAAGTTTCAGCCTGCACTGTGTAACCGTCTGCATCAACACCCAGCAGATCTTCAGCCATAGTTGAAACATTGGAAATAGAGAGGCTTGATTCATCACCTGTAGTACCCGAGGCAATAATAAATTTACCCTCGGTATAGGTTACAGAAATACCATAGCGCTGGTTATTGGCTGCAGTATTGATATCACCATTGGCTAATACATTACCTAAAAGAGTATCAGAATAATCCGTATCCAATGGGGGTAGAAGCGTCCCTAAGGAGGTTGCTGTTTGTGGGCCCACACCAAATACATCATTGGTTGCTGTGCCAGCAACGCCTGAACTTAGGAAAAGTGAATCCGTAGTTCCGCTAGTTTGCATAAAGCGGAACCCCTGACTCGCAGCGTCATAGGTAACAGTTATATCATCAAAATCTCCGTGCTCTGATAGCCCTACGTTAATTGCATGAGCCAGAGGCTCAGCTGCCACTTGATTATTGGTAAAATAGTTCCCGCTATGGGCTGCAAGCAGTGTCGGTATATCCAATGTTTGAGACGTCTCATTGCCACTGCTATCTACCCTTGTAATCAGCAGAGGGTGAGATGCGTTGTTGGTAAAGTCAAAGTTTTTACCATCGCCAAAGCGCTCGTTAATAACATTGGTTAACTCAAAGGCTATTTCCGAACCCGATAGTTTGGTCGACTGTCCAGCAAGGTGCTCCAGACCAATTGAAATCTCAGGTGAATCGTCAATGCTTAGACTAAATAGATTAGCTAGATCAGTCCGCGTCATTTCTGCAGCAGCGAAATCAACACCATCACTGTTATTGGTGAGGTTTAAATCATCGATAAAGTCCGAGTTAGAGTCTACCGAAAAAGATACACTCGCTGGTCGAGATTCAGTCGGCGTAGAGAGGTTATCGTAAGAATATTTCTTATACAGCGTACCCAGGGTTACCAGATACTTTTCACTCTCCGCACTGGTCTTTTGCAATTCCAGTAGCTCTGATTCAGTTTTAACTTCACCGTATTTGTTAACGAAGTATTTATCGCCTGCACTGTCCGAGGCTTGAATCAATGCCGAGTCAACAGATTGGTCGTCGATATAGACGTGGGTTTGCCATTTGTTAAAAGGCACATCCGCTGTTGCGTCAGCAGTTTTTACATAATAAATAGTTGCTAGATGACTAGAACCAGAAGTACCGTATACCGTTAGAGATGTTGTCTTATGGTAAGTCTCTGGCTTAGCTGGATTAAATGTCTCAGAGATTGGCACTGCATCCGAGGGCAAGTTTAATCCCAGTTCCACTTCAGTAGTTGGGCGGAATTCAGAAACCGTTGATCTGGGTATTGTCAATGCACTTAAGGGCTCACCAAAGTCTGCTTTGTTAGTCGAGTCAACAGGTAGTGCCTGCAAAGCCTGTCCGGCACTGTTCACCATCTGGTTTTGCTCATTCAGCATAAAGGCACCGTTACGTGTATAGATCTTGGTGCCATCAGGTGACTCGAGGGGGAAGAAACCGTCACCGGTAATCGCCAAATCCAGCGAGTTTGCTGAGAATTCAATGTTACCCTGACTGAATTCCTGACTTACCTCTTTCAGAGATACACCACGACCAATAACACTGGACGCTTTCTGCAGTGGTGAGGTTGCAAAAATATCACCAAAGTCAGCATCGGATCGTTTGAATCCAGAGGTACCGGAGTTAGCGATATTGTTCGAGGTAACTGACAGCTCTGTTGTGGCTGCGTTAAGTCCTGTTAGTGAGGTATAAAATGACATTTTGTAATCTCCTAAAACACTCTATTGTTTTATGGTTTAAATTTGTGTGGGCTGTTAGCCACCAATTTGTTTCACTTCAGCGAGAGTAATAAATTCGCCACTATCTACTTCTAAAGAAATTTCCTGAGACTCAGGATCCCAACTTACAGTCCTGACTCTGTTCATAGTTGTCACCGCCGCAGGCTCTAATTTGTCTGAGCGGACAGCAGTGGCAGTCATAACATAATTACCCAACGGCACAGCCTCACCCTCGGCATTAGTGCCACGCCAGTTAAACTCAAACTGTCCTGGCATTTGTGCACCGGTGGTCTCGCGATAAACCAACTCGCCGCTATCTAAATCATGAACACTTAAAATGACCGATTGCGCACCATTAGGCAGATCAACAGAGGCTGAAGATGTCATGCCATTGCCACCCACAAATCGACCGCCCTCGATCGCTACAGATTTGCCCACTAGATTTGCACCAGTAAGCATTTGATCTTGACGCATACCTGATACCATTTGCTCCAGTGATGTCTGCATACCCTTGATGCCCTCGACTGAAGAGAATTGTGCTAGCTGAGCCACAAATGCTTCATTATCCATTGGGTCTAAAGGGTTCTGGTTGGTTAACTGGGTGGTCAGTAGTTTAAGAAATGCATCACGCCCTAGCGCATCTTCCTGAGTAAGCGCCTGCATTTGCTGCTCTTCGTACTGGTCCGTGGTTAAGAAGGACGTATTTGCTATGTTAGCTACCATCTCAATTCCTCATTAAGCTTTGGTTATGTCCAAGGTGCGCATCATTAGGCTGCGTGCCGTATTGATCACCTCGACATTATTTTTGTAACTTCTTGCTGCCCCCATCATCTCGACCATTTCGGTTACTTCGTTGACATTTGACAGATATACATAACCGTCTTTATCTGCCATGGGGCTGCCTGGATTATGAATTCTTTCATTGGGCGTTTGATCATCAACAATCTGTGCCACTTTGACACCACCCACGTACTCAGCGCCCTGATGGGTCATTTCCTTAGTAAGAAGAGCCTCAAAAACTGGTCGCTTGCCTTTATAGGCTTGCTCAGCCGTCGGCGCTTCAGTTGACGCATTAGCCAAATTTGAGGCTGTTGCATTAAGCCGAACCATCTGCGCGTTAAGCGCTGTGCCTGCAATTCCAAAAATATTGTTAAATGACATAACTCAATGCTCTCCAAATACTATTAATCACCCCTAAGGGCTTTTCTAATTCCACTTATATTGCCCTCAAGAAATCTCAAGGTGGCTTGATACTGGGCTGCTGCTTTACCGTACTTGGCCTGTTCAACATTTAACTCGACAGTATTTCCATCCATCGAATTACTAAATGGCACGCTGTAGACTTGGAAATTTGAACCACCAGGTCCTGACTCGGGAATATGTCGACTATGAGTAGTATTTAAACTCTGGGAGGACTGGGCCTCACTCAGCGCACGTTTAAAGTCGATGTCCTGAGCTTTGTAATGGGGCGTATCGGCATTCGCGATATTTTTAGCAAGCACCTCGAGGCGCTGACTGCGTAAGTCGAGGGCCTTTTCGTGAACACCAAATACTGAATCAAATATTTTCATCGTATTGCCATTAAAGTTTTCTAACGTTGTGTCGATTTAATTTAACGCAGGGAATTATTCCCCTTGTTGCCTTTTACCCATACACAGCAAAAACGATGCCAATCTTTCGATTTTGTCGATTAATTTCTATAAAAAACTATTTATTTCAATCACTTAAAAAATATCATCTATTACGCACTTTTCGCGCTTGCCACTTTTGTGGCATGGGTTTGCCGGTGTGATTTGCCGCAATTAGCCGCTTAGCTAGGGATTCGAATTGGGAGGCAGTGATATCGGGCAACCCTGTGTATTGCGTCCTTTAGTGAGGTGGACCATACTTTGCACTATGAGAAAAATTGGTTATTGGTTATTGATAATTTTGCTGGGCAGCGCTGCTATTGCCGAAGACAGCTCTGGGGTAGTGACAGACAGACAGCAGCTTATCCAATACATTCAAAGTTGGGTGGCAGATCAGGAGGGTGTGGAATCTCACCAGGTTGATGTTGCAGCTATGGATCGTCGTCTTAAAGTACCTAACTGCACCAACCAATTTGTTATCCAATATCCCTACGCCACTAGCAAGAATACTGTGCAAGTCACTTGCCCTGATTTGTCTTGGAAGGTATTTGTTAGTATCAAGGTTAATAAGCCACAATCAGTGTTAGTTTACACAAGGAATATCAGTGCCAACCAATTGTTAAAAACAGCTGATGTTAAATTAAAGGCTATCCTTACTTCAGAAAGAGGTCTATTTACTGACCTTGAATCAGTTTTAAACAATGCTGAGCAATACAGTCTGACAACTGCTGTTAAAAAGGGTGACTTAGTAAGAAAAACTCACTTATTGCAAACAGTAAAAGTCTTCAGCCTTAACAGAGATATACTACGGGGTGAGGCGGTTAAGCCCTCAGATGTGACAGCCTTATCTGTGTCCCTAGCAAGTAGCTATCCCAACCAACGTTTTCCCATAAGTCTGCTGGA
Source organism: Porticoccaceae bacterium (assembly GCA_964231105.1). Classification (GTDB taxonomy): domain Bacteria; phylum Pseudomonadota; class Gammaproteobacteria; order Pseudomonadales; family Porticoccaceae; genus HTCC2207. The sequence continues at coordinate 91,018 of CAXRJI010000027.1, read as the reverse complement.
CCACGCAAAGGCGGCGCGCGACCTGTCTAAAAATAGCGTCTTATCCCGGCGTGATTTTAATGTTCGACATCAAGTATTAATGACCACTGCAGCTATCGCCAGAGGTCAAAAAATAACTTCAGCTAACGCTAGGTCGAATCATTACTTTGGTGACCTCCCCAATGATGCAGCATTAAAATTAGCTGATGTGGCTCATATGGAAGCCACTCGAACACTTAAAGCTGATCAACTAATACGATTATCTGACCTTAGAGCCTCGGCTATGTTTAATCGGGGTGACAGCGTGGAGTTGACTATTTCCAAAGGCCTATTAACCGTGACCGTTGATATGTTGGCACAAGAGCAGGGGCGCATGGGTCAGCAAGTTAATTTGCTTAATCCAGAGTCCAATGAAACCGTGCGGGCTATTGTCACAGGCCCAGGCAAGGCTCAGGGGCTTTAATATCGCTATTAATGGGCAAAAAGCGTAAAATAACTGGCTACTGAAAAAAAGTTGATTTTTTTACTTTAGAAATTCACTATTGTGTCGATAATATTAGTGAGATATCTTTACTAAGTAAGTTTTTGTGGGGAAAACGCTATGACAGACCCAATTTCACAACTCGGAAAAGCATCGGTAAAACCAGACCCATTGGTCGATGCCGCTAAAAATGATCGCTCCGACAAGGCTGCTGCCCCAAAAAGTTCGGACACTTCGTCTAAGCCTATGGCCGACGAGGTTGTGCTAAGTAAAGAAGTTGAACGTGCGCTGGCCGACGCAGATTTTGATGTCGCCAAAGTTGAGCGTATTAAAGCTGCCCTTGAGAATGGCAACTATCCCCTAGACAAAAATCGTATCGCTGAGAGCTTCCTAGCTGTTGAGCGTATGATTGGCGGTAAATAGTAAGGATATTTGCCCACTTTTCTTTTGCGTAACCCAAATAAACTTTATTCTTGATGCAATAAAGCATATCGTTACGTCATGGACTCGACAGAAAAACAATTAGTTTCTCAATCCCTGCACAAGGCCAATGCCCTGAAAACTGTTTTGGAAAATGAGTTTTCAGCGCTTAAAGATCAAGATCTGCCTAAGTTTGAAAAACTCCAAACACAAAAATTAGAGATCTTGGCATTTCTATCCCAGCAGGACTTTATTGAACAAATTAAAACCTACGCATCTGATAAGCAATCAACAGCAAGTCAATTAGCCCTGTGGGATGAAATTATTGGCCTTATAGGACAGTGCAAGGAACTGCACAGGCGCAATGAAATTCTTATTAACAGCAAGCTTGAATCTATACGATCCGCTCTAAAGACAATCCAAACTCCAGATCCCCTGAGTTCTGTTGAAGTCTACGACCGCTTAGGTCAAATACGTCCTGGCCGCAGTGGCAAACCCCTATCTGAAGCCTAGACAGTTCAAGAAAATCGCTTAATTAATTAGTCTAAATCCTCTGGGGTCATGCCCTGTAGCCAATAGACCCAGGATAAGATCACCGCAACCGCAACATAGAGATCTTCAGGTATTTCATCATCCAATTGCAATTGACTCAGTAAAGCAACCAAACGTGCATCCTCGGCGATATGCACCCCTTGTTTTTTTGCCTCTGCAATAATTGCCTCAGCCACTGCACCTTGACCCTTGGCTGTTAGCACCGGCACTGTATTTTTGCCGTATTCTAGGGCCACGGCTGTTTTATCTGGTTTGTACTTCATGTTCGCACATCCACAACCTGGCCCGACCCTTTTAACTCTTTATCAGCTGGCGGGCGGGTAGTATTGAGTATCTGGAATTTTCCTAACTGCAGTCCAAATGCTTGCAGCTCATATTGCAACTCTGAACTGGCCTTGCGGGCTAGCTCTGCGCTTTGCTCACGCTCAGCCCATAGGGTCATATCCAATTTAGAGTCACTGACATACACCGCCTTTAACCATATCTGTCCCAAGGCCGCAGAGTCTGTATAAAGATTAATTACCCATTCATCAGCACGCTCACCGTCAGCACCCCGGCCTCTTTTAAATTCGATATCAACCGGTTCGGCATCACTAAAAGGCAGGGTGAAACTGTAGGAGATTTCACGGTTTTGTTGAGCCTGTAAGGTCTCTAGCTGACGACTCTCTATTTGATCAATGGCCTGTTCTATTTCAGCAATCACTTGCGTTTGTGGCTGTAGCGCTGCAACCCGAAGTAAATTACGCAAAAATAACTTTATATCCTGCTTGATATATTGCTTCTTGGCGAGATGAGATTCCGTAAATAATCCAGAATTTATTAAGGCATTTTTAACCATACTAGGGGACACAGCCCCCATACTGGATATTAGTTGTCCAATCTGCTGATTGCTGCCACTTGGGCTTAAATGAGAGAGTAATGGCCTAAGTACTCTAGGCATAAACAACTGCAGAAGAACAGAGGCCTGTTGTGGCCTATAGAGTAATTTCAGTAGTCGGTCTGATAATGTTGCTTCTGAGGTAGAAAGTTGACTGGGAAGCGTGATGGGTTGCAACACACGGCTTTGGTCTGTAACCGAAGCACGAAAATCTATCCTATCTCCAGCTCGGTAGCGACGACTTCCAATCCACTCGATCTCTCTGTTGTTTATCACCAACTTTAGTAGATCGCCGCGGTTTTCAATCACCCCTCGAACTATTTGGTTATCACGCAGACCCAGCTGTTTAGCCAACTGCTCAGAGACCTTTATAGCAACCACACCCTCCAAGAATATTGGCGAGGAGCGTGCATTTAAATTAACCTGCTCAGGGCCCAACACTGTTATTGCCTATAATGATGTGTGCCTGTAAATGTCTCGTAAACTCTTGGACGATAATCCAAAACCGTTAACCCTTGATCAGGGGTAACGTACCCAATCTTTTTTATCGACAGCTGTTTTTTGCTGCTTTTTGTCCCCTGGGGTGCTAGCAAAAATAACACTCTTAATATCATCAGTATCGGGCAGCTTAATACGCTTATTAGCATACATCCAGTTGGGATTGGCACGCTTAAATGCATGGGGGTTAGCGCGCACGATTGCTTGCCGTAGTATTGTTTTGCGCAACGATGTTTTCGGCACTACCCGATCAATAATTCGATCTAAAGTATCGCCTCGAACAATCATATAATAGCCATCTGCTAGAGCCTCTGTGCCCTCTGCCTGAGTACTTAGTTCGGCATCTATTTTTTCAATATCCTTTAATATTTGGGCCAAGGCCAGCTCAGACTCTTTGGCATCTGCCTGCGCCAGGGAAATGCCAATCACTGCCAGCAATAGGGAACTGATAACAGGCTTTAAGCACAGGGAGCAAAACCATTGCTGTGCCTTGTTAGAATTGTTTTTAAACCGAATCTTAGGGTACATTTTTATTCCTCAGTTGTCTCTTGGCTATCCCTTAATTATATCTGGGCCATCTGTTAGTCAGTTATTATTTACCTAGCAATCAAGTGTATTTGTAATGGCCTAAAATAACATGGCAACACGATTGTCGCTGCCGGTTGGACCAAATAAGTCAGAGCCGGCTACTCTTTTTAATATAGCTGTGTGAGAAGTCACAGAAATTACCTCTGCCAAAGCAAGGGCATCTAAGCCGCTGGGCGTCAAGGCTTGATTGAGTAGCTCATGGTCCTTCACGATCAAAAATTGATCACCCACACTCACTCCGGCTACTGACCCAGCTTCAATCTCTCCAAAACTAGGATTTTCGGCAACTGGTGTAAACTTAAAGTGTCCAATCTGGCAGCTGGTGCTGTCTATCATGTTGGATACAAATTGCTGTGTAACATCGGTAATTTCATTAACAAAATGCGTGGGTAATGGAGATTTTGTATAACCCCTAGCCACCTTCGGATAATCCAAGGGCAGGGCTCCACGCCATACTACTTTATGAGTCGACAGGTCATGTAGCACTAATTCGTAGCTCAAAGCCTCCTGTGGCCAAGGTTTGTTATAACCCAGTACGGGAACCTTTGCCAACGACCACGCCAATAGGTCATACCCAGATTTTAAAGAATGATGCAGGGCAATTTCTCCATGGTTAGTCACACCCTGAAGTGGGTCTCTATTGCCCAGCAAGATATCGAACCGATAGCGTGGATTGTCACCACTGCCTGCAGACACAAAGCGTGAGTATGATGAACTGTAGTGTTTTTCAGGAGCGACCAGCCAATGGCCAGAGTTTGACAATTCAGTTACCAATGCCTGCCTTAGGGACAAAGACAACTCAGCTAGGTAGTGATCACCAATACGCTTGTTTGTTCTGGCATCACTTTTAATGACCATACGCACAGAAGCATGGTGTTTTACTGCTGGTTTTGAATCCTCACAGCCACTGCCGGGAAGCACGCTGGCTTCAACCTTGGCTTGCGGAACGCCCGCATCTTCTAGGTATTCTTTGACACGAATACCTCGCACTTGAGTATTGGTCTTCAATACCGATGATTCATGCAACACACCAGTGCTATCAATATAGGCACTGGTGGCAAGTTTTATATCCGACCCCAGTGACAAATCAACCAGAGCCTGTTTAACCAGGTCGAGTCTGTGTTGTGCAGAGTCTGTCTCAGCATGAGCTAAGGGCTGCACCAAGCTGATAACCAATGCCACAAGCATTGATAAAACAGCACCGGTTATTCGCCACTGGCCAGTTGTTCGCCATTGACCGGTTGTTAGCCATTGATTAGTCATTAGTAATTTACCAATCAACATGCCCTATTTAGGCACCGATATCGCTATCTAGTTTTTCAAGATAGAGTGCGCGCAGATCATTAACGGTTGCTTTATCAAGGGACAGCGTAGTCTCATAGGTATCTTCACCAATAGGCGTGATACTCACCAGCCGCGCACCATAGATAACACCGTGGACACGCGCTCTAAATTCGTCACTCTCAACGACCATCTCCCCGACAGTGGTATTGGCATCTAAATACTGACCATACACCTGCTCAATCAAAGATCTGTAAGCGTCAAGTTTTGAGGCTCTAATTGATAATAATCGTTGCTGTGCAGGATTGCTGTGTTGCTGAATACTAATCACCGCATAGCCAGTTGCAACAATGTTTTTATCCTGATTAATTACCGTTTGCGTCATTGCATCCGCATACTTAGTCTCTGTTGTGGCACAGCCAACTAGGAGCAAGCCGCACATGCAAAATGTAACAATAAATGCAAAAGGGTTAATCAAGACTGGATTTGGTTTACCAGATATATTTGCCATAAAACTATCCACCATTCTGATACAAGAAATTTTAGCCTGACAAGTGGTACCTATTCAGACTAATTAAATTATGTTGACTCTATAAATATCGGCAGATTGCGCATTCTCTTTAGAGAAAACCCAGTCTTTACAGTTAAGGCTTCGTTGACTGTCTCCTATCTGGCAAGCTCAAAGATGGCATAGGTTTTGCTTTTACCTATATTAAACGCAGTTTATTAGCCCTTAGGGGTTGATGCTAAATTGCTAAATTATTGAATTTTATAGGATTTTTAAATCATGGCTGAAGCAACACTGTCGAACCTACGACAGGACCTGTCAAAATTTGAACTGTCCGGACTGGGTATCCCCTTCCTGGTTCTGTTGATTTTATGCATGTTGATTCTGCCTCTTCCTGCGTTTCTATTGGATTTTTTGTTCACATTTAATATCGTGGTTGGCTTGGTTATTATTATGATAGCCATCAACAGCTCAAAGCCCCTAGATTTCTCCGCTTTCCCGTCAATCCTGCTAATCGCCACTATGTTGCGCTTAGGATTAAACGTTGCCTCGACTAGGCTGGTTCTGGTCAAGGGGCACGAGGGCCCAGACGCAGCGGGTAAAGTGATTGAGGCCTTTGGTGAATTTGTGATTGCCGGCAATTACTTAGTCGGCTTTATCATCTTCTCAATTTTGATGATTATAAACTTTATCGTGGTCACCAAGGGCGCCGGACGAGTTTCAGAGGTTATCGCACGCTTTACCCTCGATGCCATGCCCGGCAAACAGATGGCCATTGATGCTGATTTAAACGCTGGCGTAATTGATCAGGAAACTGCAAAAGCACGCCGAGAAGAAATTAGCCAAGAGTCAGACTTCTTTGGCTCCATGGACGGTGCCTCAAAATTCGTTCGCGGTGATGCCATTGCAGGCCTGCTGATACTTCTTATCAATATTATTGGCGGCCTCACTATTGGTATCTCACAACACGACCTAAGTTTCTCTGATGCAGGACGCATCTATGTATTGCTTACTATTGGAGATGGGTTGGTAGCACAGATACCCTCCCTACTCCTTTCACTGTCTACCGCAATCATTGTGACCCGAGTAACAACCTCTGACTCAATGACTGATCAGGCCAAAACTCAACTTAATAACCCCATGGCCCTCTATGTTGCTGCCGGCATACTTATGCTTCTGGGCATAGTGCCCGGTATGCCACATATGACCTTCTTAACCCTGTCACTGGCTGTTGGTGGTTTGGGCTATATGCTTTCTAAGAATACCTCCGCCAGAGCATTGTTAGAGCAAGAGTCTGCTATGCAGGCATCAAAAAGTAAGGACAAGGAAGAGCTTAATTGGGACGATGTTGAGCAAGTAGACCTAGTGGGTATTGATATTGGCTACGGACTGATACCCTTAGTGAATCAAGAGACTGGGGGTCAACTACTTCCCCGGGTCAAAGGTGTGCGAAAAAAACTGTCTGCGGAACTTGGTTTTCTGATTCAACCCATACGCATCAGAGATAACTTAGATTTAGCCCCCGATGTGTATCATATTGTTATGAACGGTGTAGTCCGTGGCAAGGGAGAAATAAAAATTGGCCGTGAAATGGCTATTAACCCCGGTTATGTGCATGGCAAGCTGGAAGGCATTCCGACCAAGGAGCCCGCTTTTGGTCTTGATGCATTGTGGATCGAGCCCTCTCAGCGCGACTATGCCCGTACTTTGGGTTACACCGTTGTCGATGCAGCAACAGCGATGGCCACTCATCTCAATACCCTGCTGAGAAATAATGCTGCTGAATTGCTCAGTCATGACGAGTCACAACAATTATTGGATAAAGTTGCAAGCCGATCACCTAAATTGGTAGAAGATCTAGTGCCAGGAAAACTTCCTTTGGCAACCATTACTAAAGTGCTACAGAATATTCTCGATGAATCTGTTTCCGTCAGGGATATGAGGACTATCCTTGAAGTGCTGGCGACAGAGAGTAGTCGCACCCAAGATGCTGACGAGTTGACGGCGGCGGTTCGCCCAAAACTAGGCAGAATGATTGTACAAAGCCTTATTGATGTAAACGACAGTCTCCCTGTAATTACACTGGATCCAGCTCTGGAGCAAACACTGCACAATATTCTTCAGCAAAGTGCCAATAATGATGGCTTAGTGATAGAGCCAAAATTAGCAGAGAGTCTATTTAAAGCGCTTGCGGAAAATACTGAGCAGGTAGAAAGTCAGGGACAACCAGCAATTTTGGTGGTCTCTCCCGGTATTCGCCCCTGGCTGGCAAAAATTATTAAACATCGTCTCAATGATCTCACTGTTTTATCTTACAGCGAGATACCTGACGATCAAGCGGTCAAAGTTGTGGCCACCGTCGATGTAGAAACTACAAATCAGTAAGAGGAAAAAATATGGAATTACAAAGAGTTTTGGCCCATAACACTCGTCAGGCCTTAGATCAGGTTCACAAACTCTATGGTGAAAATGCATTGGTGGTTTCCAACAAAAGGACCAAAGATCGAACAGAGGTTATTGTAGCCATTGACCTAAACAAGAATGCTCAAAATGCACTTGATGAGCTACAAGTGCCGGCAAAAGACATGCCCAAATTACAAGACAGCGGCAATACCGACTTCCAGTCTGTTATGGAGTCTGAGGTGTTCGCCCCCGATGTCAAATCTAAGGCAGAAGGGTTGGCTGATAAGCCGCGAGCATCTAACAACTTAGATACGCAAATTTTAGAAAAGCTAGAACAACCCGCCTCAGACGAGCGCGAGCACCTAAGAGCTCGTGAGATCGTTGATCTGGTTAAACAAGAACTGGCGGTTATGCAACGAGAGTTCAAGTTGGCACAGCAACTAGACGTATGGTCGGGGACTCATGCAGTCTCTGAAGAGATGCGACCACTGATTGAAGCGCTTAATGAGACAGGTATACCTATCGCCCTGCGCACACTGATTACGGAGGCCATAGACAAAAATGCTGATATGTCAAAGGCATTACAGGATATCAGCGCAGTCTTGGGAGCGGGGATTAAACACACCGATCTATTGCCGTCTCTAGATGGCATACATATAGTTGCGGGTGGATCAGGGTGTGGAAAAACACTGATGGCAGGTCGACTGGCCAAACAGGGCGCTCTCATTCATGGAGAACAGGACGTAGCCATTGTCAGCTACAACGACTCTAGTTTTGGTGCTTGGAACCGAGCTCAATTGGTGGGCAGCCAAGCGGGAGTAGACACCTTTAGGGCGACATCACCAGAGTTGATGATGCAGCTTTTACAAGAGCTCGAATCGCGCAAGTTGATCATCATTGATACACCGGGGGAAAGCCCTGTGCAGCAAGTAGAAGACTTGCATAATCTTATTCCAGAGGCACACAAGCATCTAGTGATGGCTGCTGATGCATCAGAGGCCTCTGCTAAAAGATTCAGCAAGCCCCAATCCTTCGACTGGGACTCAGTTATGCTATCCCGATTAGAGCCCGGAGTTTACCCTTGGGCAGCAATAAATATTTTATTAAATGAGGAAATTCCCGTGTCCCTAGCTGCGGCAGAACCCAGCATTGTAGATCCGGCAATTTCTATAACTGGCAATACCTTAGCGGAACATGCACTGCGCCATCTGCCCATTAGTTTTGTTTGACTAGGCATGATTGATAGACGAAAATAAAACAATGGGTTGATTCGGATGCGCAAACTCTATATTCACAAGTTTTGCAGCCTGCCTCTTAAAAATAGACTGCTGCTGACTATAGCTCACCGCCGGATTATTAAATCTGTTAGATCAACAATAAAAGGTTATTAATGGCTAAACAGGCTCCCACTCAAGTAATCGGTGTGGCTAGTGGCAAAGGTGGTGTCGGAAAAACCACCACGTCTGTCAACTTGGCCGTTGCCCTTGCCTCTTTAAACAAACAGGTAATGCTGTTTGATGCGGACCTCGGCTTGGCCAATGCACAGCTTCTACTTGGTTGCCAAGCGCCTTTTAACTTTAGTCATGTTCTGTCTGGCGAGAAACAACTCAAGGATATTATTATTGAAGGCCCAAGCGGCGTAAAACTGGTTCCTGCGGCCAGTGGCATGCAGCATATGGCGGCCTTAAGCGAAACTCAAACTGCAGGTATTATCGGCGCTTTCTCCGATATCGACGAACATATTGACTACCTTATACTAGACTTGGGAGCCGGTATTTCTGATATGGTGATGACCTTTTTGCAAGCCTGTCAGCACCGCTTTATTGTTCTGAAAAATGAGCCATCTTCAATTGCCGATGCCTACGGCATAATCAAGGTAATGATTAAAGAATATCAGCTGGATAATATAAGCTTAATTCCAAATTGTGTTAAGTCACAAGCAGAGGGCGAGCGTCTATTTGGCAACATAAATTCGGTGATTGCCAACTTCTTGGGAGATCGCGTGGATTACCTTCACTCAATTCGTGAGGATGATATGGTGCTCCAGGCCATTAAGGCCGCTCAACCCATTTTGACCCATTCACCGAGCTGTTCAGCCAGTAAAGACTATAGGGATCTGGCCAAACAAGTTATCTCCAGAGCTACTGATCCTGCTGTCAGTGGTGGCATGCAGTTCTTCTTTGAGCGTATGGTTGCTGGGGCTCAAGTTGCCGGTGAAGCCTCATGATTGACCTCAAACTTTACCAGGATAATCAAAATCCAGATGAAAATAATCAGGGTCTACTCAATCATGTTGCATTGGTAAAAAAAGTGGCTGTTCACCTACGCGGCCGTCTGCCCAACTTTATGGAGCTGGACGAGCTGATTCAGGTGGGTATGGTTGGTTTAATAGAAGCCAACAATTCATTTGATGCAAGTAAGGGAGTAGAGTTTGAAATATTTGCAAAAAATAGAATTCGTGGAGCCATACTAGATCAGGTACGCAAACTGTCTCACTTGCCTAGATCAGCCATTGTCAATATTCGCGATCACAATGAAGCCACAGTAAAGCTTAGCTCACAGCTTGGACGAGAGCCAACTCAATCTGAATTGGCTGAATTTATGGGCAAAGACATCGATGAGTTTCAACGCGAGCGCACCCATGCCCATCGCTTTGAGACTATGTCTCTTGAGGCACAATCAGAAATTGATGAACTACCCTCTCGCGATATCAATGAGCCCGAATCAGATATCGCCGAACAACAGCTTAAAGCTGCACTGGCGGAATCTATTGAAACTCTGCCAGAACGGGAACGCATGGTTGTTGCTCTCTATTATGTAGAAGAAATGAATCTTAAAGAAATTGGTGCTGTGCTGGATGTCAGTGAATCTAGAGTGAGTCAGATACTGTCATCCTGTGTAAAGAAACTGCGCACCCGTATGAATGAATTTGGATAGTATGTAATGGCTTTAAATATTTTTAAAAACAAAACCTCTGAGGCAAAAAAACAAGCCAAGGCGGATTATGTTAAAGCGGCAGAACTTAAGGGCGACTCCCGTGAAGTGCGAGCCTTTAAGATGAGAATCGCTCTGCGCTGTCGCGCCCATGTTGATAGCGCATTTATTGAGGGCGCAAAAAAGACAGCTCAGTTTCAAGAGAGTGCGATGCTTTTAGCCTCTCAGGGAAAAGAGAAACCAGAACTCCCAAAACCATCACTTTTCCATAGCGCCAACAGCCTCAACGGCAAAGTTTTTACCTACTTACCCCCAGAGTTTAACGAAGAGGTTTTCAATATAGGGGCAATGTATCAAACCACAAAAGTTGATGCCCTAAAGGCTATCCAATTAACTCAAAATGTTGCAGATAAAATTAGTTTTGATCTTGGATTAGACGAACCCTTCTCAGCCTTACAGTTTTTGCGGGATGAGCTTATGGGTGATGAAGTTGAAATTGATGAAGAAACTGACGATGGCTTATCAGATGCGGAAAACGACTAATCATCTAAAGCCTAACGCAGGTGCATAACTATGATTACAACCTTATTACTTGCAGTTCTGTTTGGCACAGCCGCTACCGTTGTGCTGATAATCTATCTAATCGATCGCATCAATATACTTGAAAGCAAGGCCTTTACCGGTAAAGAATCAGGAAATCAGGAAGGGCCTAAAGCAGATAATGGTTTTTTGGGCTTTGATGGTAAGGGACTTTGGGATGTGATGAGTGGCAAACTACCTGAGGGATTTAACGAAGACGATGTAGTCGCGCTTAAACCGCGTTTTGAGCAGGTGCTACAAAAGCATATTGATCAGGTTTTCAACAAAGGTGTTCAAGACGCAAAGGACGGCTCACCTGCAAAAAATCCTAAACCCACAACTCCCATTAAAATGTTGCGCGGGGAAATTCAATCTTGGCTACCCCCGCAACATGTCTCCACCATTTATAAAGTGGGCTACGATTCTGTTAATACAGAACCCGAAAATTTGGATCACCTGCGCTCATCTCTAGATGAAAGTGCGGAAACCCTGTTCACCCGAACCGATCTGCAAATAAAAGAATCGTTTTCTTCTCGGCTTATGCCCGATACGCAATCAGCGACCACAGATGTTGAGGCCATTAAAGAACTGAGTGAAGAACTGAGCGAAGAACTGCCGGACGGCGAAGATAATTGATCCCCGCCGCTATCTTATTCTGATCGTTGGTTATATATTGGGTATACCACAATAGTCGGATCTGATACTGCAGTTCCTGACACTTCATTGCGTTGCTGAGATTCCTGTAAGTCAACTTTACGACGCAAAACCTCAAGGTAGTTATCCCGCTCCAGCTTTATTAAAGCTGCAACGTCTGCATTGAGTTTATCGACATTTTTTAACTTGTCCTCAAGGGTTTTAAGACGCTTGCTTAAGTTGGATACAGAACCAGTCACCTTAACCGACTCTCGACCTTGGCTTTGCAGAGATTTCTCAAGGTCAGCCAATTTTTTCATCACATTGTCGGTCTTTTCACCCACGGTTTTAGCAGTGGCCTTTGGCACCTGATCACGCAGTTCTTTGGTAATTCGTTGAGTATCTGCAATCACCTTGGCCAACTCTACTTGGTTATTGGCAAACTGCTGCTGTTGCCCAGCCAAATTAGACACACTGGCTTTAATTTGCTCAAAACTACTGAGCGCGCTGTTCATATCAACAACCCGCTTACTAACGGCAATGATCATTGCGTCCACTTTGGTGACGCGATCACTTAACTGAAATGACATAAATGTAAAAATACCCAAGGCTACTAAAAGAGCTGCAACTGACCCGAAAAGAACACGTCCAGACACCTGTGAGCTTTTCTCGCTGGCTCTAACTAAATCTTGCACTGGTTTTTTAAATCCTTGGGATGCAGTTTCAAGAGCAGCTGTTGCTTTTACCGTTGCCTCCGCTGTGTTATTGGTTGCTTCCGCAGAGTCCAACACAGCTGGCATCAATACTTCAAGTCTATCGGCAATTTCTCTAGCATCACTGAACATAGCATTAGCAATGTCCTCTGCGCTCTCAGACACTTCCTCCTCAGGAGTCTCTTCACTCACTTCAGAACTTTCAGCATCTTCAGTTGCTGCAGCCTCAGCTTGAGTATCCGTATCAACAGACTCTTGAGGTGTGTCTTTATTTTCGGTGTTATCTTCAGAATCCATAGTTATTCAGAACCATTGTCGGTGGACGAAGCAGATAGACTGTGTAGTTTATCCAGTTGTTTAGAAATATCGGCACTGTGGCGTTTAACTTTAGCGATACGTTGCTGCAGTATACAGGTCTGTCTATCGTCCTGTTGCTGCTCGGTGACGTCTAGAGAGGGTGTTTGGGGCGTTAGAGGTGTAAGAACACTGGATGCCTCGAGGGCCAGCTGTTGTTTAGGACAGGGTGCCAGTGAGATTTTTTGCACTGTTTTAGCGTCCACGCCCTCAACGCTGATCGGTTGACTGGCCCCTGAGGCTTTAAATAGCTGGTCTTTGCCTTTATCGCTCACTGTTTGTTCTCCAAAAAGCAGCAAAGCCCCAGCGTTTTTAATTTTAGCAACTAGTCGGCTTGTACCACTGATTTAAGTAGATCTGCTCCCCTTATCCAGTAATCGACAGGAAGGCCTGCACCTTTAGTAAATTCTTCAGCTTCTGTGCGTGATGCATAGGGGCCTGTTATTACTGCGGTTACAATGCTTCCCTGAGATTGAATAGGTAGCAAAAGCGCATTACCCAGCGCCGGGTATCTGCTTACAAAATTAGCTGCCTCAACTCTGTCTGAGAGAACAATAAATTGAACAAAGAAATCACTGGACGCACTGGCTTTTACCGAGTCGATAGCTGGTGATCGAACTCTGGTGCTAACTGCACGTTGCACTTGGGGCTTTGCAGGCATGACCGCTGTTACCACCTGTTCAGTAGGGGCAGACTCAGCCAATGGCGCTGATTGCTCTTGCTTTTCCACCGCTGTTTTTGGCGGCGCTGGGGTCTGTTCAGCAGTAGGTGCTTTAGTCTGTTCTGTCTTTAATGCTGTTACCTGAAGTTCATTTGATAGTAGATTGTCAGCTTTGGGAATCACCACTAATTCTGTTTGTGGCTGGGCTGCTACTTCAATAACCGTTTCTTCATTGAGCTCCATTGATACTTGCCAGGCAACCGCGGCACAGCCTAAAACCACTGTGGCAATTATCCAAAACCCTGTTTTACCCCAGCCAGAGGATCTAGGCTCTTCGTCCTCATCCAATTCAACCAGAGCCTCATTTACAGTTTCATGTGGTTGTTGATCGGGCGGTATATCTAGACCAGTATCTAGGGAATCAATAGCCGCACCTAACCCTGTGTCTTTAAGCAGTGCGCCTACTGCGTTTTCATAGCCATGCTCTTGAGCGGCCTCAAACAGCTGTTGAGCTTCGGTGTAAGATGGGGTCTCTACAACCCAGCGGTAGAGCTTTCTGCCAAACATCCCCAAAGGCTTTTCGTAGTTTGGACATCCAGTTTTATCGATAAATAAAACCAGCCTAACATTGACTCCTGGGAAGTCAGCGAGCAGGCGCTCCATAAGTGCCCATTGCTCGTCCTTGACCAACTTAGCATCATTGATAACCAACAATTTGACTGGCAATAATTCATCGTTATCAGGGGCTTTTGTCGCCTGCTCTATAGACATAGCTTCAACCATTTCATTGAAGCGCTTTAGCAGATTCTCGGTGTCGGTGGGCAATAAGACTTCTAACTGAAATTTATCGTGCTCGCGCAACCTGGCAAGTAGCATGCGACAATAGTGATCGAGGACTGTTTCATTGGTGCCAATTACGGCCAATCCCATATCGTCTTCAATAATGGCATTAACAGCATACTGAAATCGTTGCTTGTCCTTGCTGCGAAAAAAGACATTGCCGCCATCAAACCAATCTTGGAAATCTATAGTCGGCTCTTTTGGATCATCTACCATAAATTGTCGCCCCCAGAGTCTTGGTTATTTGTCTATCAAAGTACCGTCTGCATTATAGCGCATTCCTAGCGGCACTTGGGGGTCTGGTTTTGTCGATGCTTTTGCACCTGGTTTCAATCCATTTAAGCTAAATACATAGGCGATGACTTGGGCCACTGCATGATAAAGGGCCTCTGGCACAGACTGGTTTATATCTGTGGTGAAATACAATGCCCTTGCCAGAGAGGGAGACGAGAATACAGTCACACCAGATTCACCAGCCTTCTGTTTGATATTCTCAGCAATGAAATCAACCCCTTTGGCTACCAAAATTGGCGCGCTGTCACTGGATGGGTCATAACTTAAAGCCACCGCGAAATGCTCTGGGTTAACAATCACCACATCGGCGTCAGCAACTGCTTCAAGCATAGAGCCCAAGGCCATTTCACGCTGCTTACGACGGATCTGTGCTTTGACCTCAGGTCGACCCTCAGTATCTTTGAGCTCGTCTTTAACTTCTTGTTTGGTCATTCGAATTTTTTTATTAAATTCATGTATTTGATAGGGAATGTCAATTGCAGCCGCAATGATCAGGGTCAATGTGACTAAGATGGTACCCCTGGCAATCATCTCTCCGGCGGATGCCATTGCCGGCTCAACGGACATAAATCCCAACTGTGTTATCGCAGAAAAACTCTGACTTACCACTAGGTATAAAACCAATCCAACGAGGGAGAATTTTGTCAGTGCCTTAATTAAGTCAACAACTGCCTTTAGGCCAAACATCCGTTTAAAACCCTGCAGAGGACTTACTTTGCTTAACTTAGGCGCCAGGGATTTAAATGAAAATAGGTAACCACCGATAATGCCGGCTGAACCCAAAGCAATCACTACCGTGAATAAAAACAGTGGCGTTAGTACGAGCATACTTTGCAGTGCATGACTTCCAAAAGCTGCAGGCAAAAGGTTGTCAGAAAATATAGCTTTGCGGTCAAATACAAACCCAGCGGTAAACAGATCGCTTAATCCGGTCAGCAAGTTGTCACCAAACAGGTACATAAAACTGGCTGCACCAATCATCATAGCTGCAACTGAGAGCTCCTGGGAACGTGCAACCTGACCATCTTCATGGGCTTTTTCAAGCCGTTTGGCGGTGGGTTCTTCGGTGCGTTCTTGACTGGTATCCTGTTCTGCCATTAGCTAACCCCTAATGCTTGACCGAGGGTTTCAAACCCCTGTCGCCACAACCACTGGATACGAAATCCAATAGATGACATTGACATCGAGAGCAGAAGAATACCGGCCAATATCATGGCTGGAAAACCCACTGCAAATATATTCAGGGCTGGTGCAGCTCGGGTAATCACGCCCAAGCCTATGTTAATAAACAACAGCGCTACCAGTATGGGTAGCGCCAAAAGAACACCACCTAAAAATACCATAGCGCTCCATTTGACCATAAGATCAAACAAGATCGATAACTCGATGGTTGCTCCGATTGGCACAATATTAAAACTCTCAAGTAACATTGAAATTACTATCACATGGCCACCCAACCCGAGAAATATAAGGGTTGAACAGATCACTAAGAACTGAGCTATCACGGGTACATTTCCCATATTAGGATCGACCATATTAGCCATACTTAGCCCCATAGATGCGGAGATAGCCTGACCCCCAACTACCAGAGCTGCATTGATAACTTGCAGTATCAGCCCCATCAGCACACCAATAAACACCTGAACAAACAGCTCTCTAAGACCCTCGGCCGAAATCGGATCGACCGTAGGCCAATCAGTCAGAGGGTAAATCATCCATGTGAGCGCTAACGCAAGAAGTATGCGAATACGCACACTGACCGATCTAAGGGAGAAAAAGGGTGCCGCAAGTAGAAAAGCCGATATTCTGACCATCGGCCATAGTAGATTGTAAAAGCGCTCAACAATGTCTGCGACTAAAAGGTCCATTAGCCAAACAACGCTGGAATACGCTCAAAAATTCGCCCAAAGTAATCAACCATTACGGCTATTTGCCAGCCACCAAAGATAATAAGTGCTAGAACCATAAAGGCGAGCTTGGGAATAAAACTGAGGGTCATCTCCTGAATCGAGGTGGCAGCTTGGAGGATACCAACTAATAAACCTACAACCAGTGCCATACCTAACAGAGGAGCGGCCACTTTAACCCCTATCCAAAGGGCTTCACGACCTAAATCTATAACCTGTGCAACATCCATAATCTATCTCCTACAATACGGCAAAACTGGAGGCTAGTGAGCCCATTATTAATGTCCAACCGTCCACTAGGACAAATAGCATTAACTTAAATGGCATTGAAATCATCATTGGCGATAACATCATCATACCCATGGACATCAAGACACTGGCAACAACCAGATCAATCACAACAAAGGGAATATAAATTAAAAAGCCAATGGCAAATGCGCTTTTTAATTCGGAGGTAATAAACGCCGGAACCAAGGTGGCAAACGATACATCAGCAGGATCTTCAATATCATCATTGCCAGCTATTTCAGCAAACATCGCAATATCTGTTTCACGGGTTTGGTTAAGCATAAAGGTGCGTATAGGCTGCTGAGCTGTCTCTATAGCTGTCTCGAGACTAATTTGATCTTGGGAGTAAGGCGTAATCGCCTCATCATAGACCTCTGATAACACCGGCGACATGATAAAAATAGTAAGAAAAAGAGCCAGGCCCAATAGGACCTGGTTAGGGGGTGTTTGTGCTGTACCCAAGGCCTGTCTGAGTAGGGACATCACAATAATAATACGCACAAACGAAGTCATCATAAGTAGTAGCGATGGCAACAGCGTAAGTACTGTCATCAACGCCAATAGTTGCAAGGTCAAGCTATATTGCACCTCGCCATCAGTGCCACTGGTCATATTGACAACAGGCAGCCCCTCTTGGGCAGATACCAAGCCTGATAGCAAAGGCAATAGCAGAGCCACTAAATACTTAAAAGCAGATAAAAATTGTGGGGTTTTGCTGAGCAGCATTTACTTTTTCCGTCCCTTGACTGTCGCCAGCAAAGCGTCCTTGAAACTTCCTAGTTTGCCCTCAGGCTGGGGGTCTGATAAAAGCTCTTCATGGAGCTCGTTTTCGTCCAGTTGCCAATCACCCAATGAAGTAATCCCATGGGGGGAAAGGCCGATCAAAAGCTCTTTATCTCGTACTGAGACCAGTAATAATTTTTGCCGTGCGCCAAGGCTTTGCACATCGACAATTTTGATACGCTTCTTAGAGCCAACAGGGTAGTTTGTTCCCAAGCGCTTTATTAGTAACAAGGTCGCTACCAACAATACAATGACAAACAGAAAGGAGCCTGTCATTGTCAGCCACTGGGTCCAACTTAGCTCGCTAGCCATAATAACCTCTAGAGGTTTTTGACGCGGTCTGCGGTGGGAACCACACTGGTTAGACGAATGCCATAACGCTCGTTAACCAGAACCACTTCGCCCTGAGCCACCAGGGTATTGTTAACTAAGAGATCGAGAGGCTCACCCGCCAATCGATCCAGCTCAACAACACTGCCTTGGGTCAGTCTCATTAGGTCACGAATTTTTAGCTTGGTACGGCCTACTTCAACGGAGATGGTTACAGGAATATTCTGTAACACATCCGAGTTGATCTTACCCTCGCCAGCTGCGTCTAAGGGCGCCTTCATTTCCTCGGCATCTGTCTGATCTTGTACTGCCTCTGTATCTGTGTCTGCCATAGCTAGTTCTCACTTTATTAATCTGTTTAATAACTAAGTTTTATTTATTTGGGGATAAAAATTTGGTGATCTTTACCGCCATATTGGTTCCATTACTGCCCACGTCAGCATCAAACACGGGGACATCATTAACATATACCCGTGCATCATCAGCCTGCTTGATGTAGATAATGTCATCTGTGCGCAGGGCCTCAAATTGCCGCAGGGTGGTTTCTACATCGGTCAGTTTGACTTTAATATCTAGTTCTGAGTCCAGGGCAGCAGCGTGTAGATCACTACTCCATACTTTGTCTGACATATCATTGCCATCGCCAGTTTGCACACGTCCACGCAATAATTCTCGCAATGGTTTTAGGGCGCTATAGGGATAAATTAGATCAATGCTACCTGATGAGCCCTCTGAAAGTTCAGACATAAATCTGCTAACAACTACTAAATCATTCTCATCTGCAATTTGAGCAAATTGCGGATTGATCTCTGACCCAACATGCTCGCAATCAATTTTTAAGATTGGTGCCCAGGCTTCTTGCAGTGAGCCAAATAGAACATCCATCATAATTTTGATAATGCTTGACTCGGTGGGAGTAAATAATCTGCCTGCTGGCAGACTGTCCATGGCATTGCCAAAGCCGCCAAAAAAGTTATCTAGTGATGAAAAAATAATCGAGGGCTCAATAACAACCATTGAGTAACCCCGCAGTGGATTAAGCCGGATGGTGTTAACCGCTAAGGGAGGCGACAAATCCTTGAGGTAATCACCAAACTTCATGATTTCCACATTGGCCATATTGACCTTAGGAGTGGTTCGCAATACCTCAAGCAACCCTAATCTAAACTGCCGAACAAAGCGCTCATTGATCATATCAACAGCACTGACATTGATGCCCAATGAGATATCTTCATTGGTCAAGTCGTGTTTGACAGCTGCGGCTTGGGTATTAACCCCGGTATCAGTCTCGATGCTTCCATCTTCAATACCAGCCGTTAGCGCGCCTATCTCCTCGGGGGTTAACAAACTTTCTTGATCAGACATTTCAATCCTCTGATTTCTACTATTTAAGTGTTACTGGACAACAAACTCAGTCAAATAGACTTGTTCAATACCACCGAAATCTTCAAGTGCTTCCAGCTCTGCATTCATTACAAACTTAAATTCTTCTGCTAGTTTGATCCTAAACTCGGGATCCGCTAAGTCAGCCTCGGTCTGTTGAGACATAACCATTAACATCACATTGCGTAGGGCGAACACATGCTTTTCTACATTGGCAACCACTCGGTTATCGTAGTGCGTCATAATCGCCACTGATGCCTGCATAACCTTGCGCGAGTTTGCAACATTGCTAGTGAGTTCTTTCTCCATTTCATAATAGGATTGTTGGAATTTTGACAACTCTGGACTATCGAGCTGAACTTTTTCCGGGGCCGCCGCAGCTTCAGCAGCTTGTGCCTCTAGCTCAGCCAATGCTGCCTCAGCATCCTCTTCTTTATCAGCATCAAAAAAACCTGATGCAAATAAGGTTGCTGCAACCGTTATGCCTACGACCAGTATTAGCCCTAGAACAATTAGAATAATTTTAAGGATCGGGCTTTTTTTGTTGCCTTCATCTTCAATATCTTCTTCACTCATTTTTAAATCCTCTGTTTTTCAAATTAACAGCTTTATAAACCTTATATTAAAATATCCAGCCCATCGTCCGGCTTCAGTTTAGCCTGCTTTGGCGGCTCGGCTTCTGGGGATTGACCCTTAGCAAGTTGATCTTCACGATCTTGATGCTGTGTCGGATTTCCGTCAGATTTACCGTTATTTCCCTGTTCTAATCCTTTGTAAGCACTTTCCATGCCATATTGTTCAAGAGCAAGCCGTAATCTTGGTAAACTGTCGTTAATTAAGTCTTTTGTAGCGCTATTGGCGGTGTAGAAATTGGCTTCTAAATCGCCGTTTTTCATTTCCAATTGTATCTCAATTCGACCTAGGCTTCTCGGATGCAATTCCATCTCAACCCGCCATTCACCGCGCGCTACTTGAGCGCTTATACGCTGACCAAGGGCCTCTGAAAGTCTTCTTGACAATTCACTGTACTGATCTCGCCTTCTCATAACATCTTGAGTCTGGCTTTCCTTAAGCTCTTGAGAGGGCCCTCTATCAGTAGCATCGGCAGCACTGAGTTGCAATGCTGTATGTTCCGCCTCAGCAACGGCTATGAGCGCATTTGGCTGCGCAGCTAGTAGGTTAATTGGCGCTAGTTTTACCGCTGGTGCTTGTCTATTCGGCTCTTTATGGGGCATTTTTCGCAACTCACCCTCAGAGACCTTTAACATTAACTTTAGGGCAGATGTTTGTTGCATGGGTGCTTCAGCAAGTTTTGCATCCCCAGACTGAATCGATTTATTAATAGTGGCCAATAGCGCTTTTTGACTGGCAGTCAATGGATCTGAGGTGCCTGTTGTCTGTCCACTTTTGCTTGCATTTAATAACTGGTTTGCGTCAATACCCGTCTTGCCCAGCTTTTTATTACTGGACGAATTTTGCTCCAGGCCCTGCTTAACGGCAGTAGACGCTATTGATGCGGTGCCTTTAGTTTGATTAGCAAGGTTATGTTCACTTTTGGCATCTAATGACGCTGTCACCGACAGTGCGCCCTGAGTTGAGGGCTGTTGACCGTTAGTGATAGACGCTAAATTATGAATACCTTGAACGCCCAATGGGGATTTAGCTGTCTCAAGATTGACTGGATCCACTGTCGAAGAT
Organism: Porticoccaceae bacterium; assembly: GCA_964231105.1. Classification (GTDB taxonomy): domain Bacteria; phylum Pseudomonadota; class Gammaproteobacteria; order Pseudomonadales; family Porticoccaceae; genus HTCC2207. The sequence continues at coordinate 70,034 of CAXRJI010000027.1, read as the reverse complement.
AAACCCTGTGACTTTTTATCGCCATTGCTTGGATTAAAAGCATTTGGATTCACAGCATGCTGTGATATGTCTTTATCCATTAATAGTTTAATAGCATCCGAGTCAATGCCTTGGAGGGCTGCAAATTCAGAAATGGCTTGCTCAGTAGGCTCATCACCTGAAACAAGTAATTTTAGACCTGATTTCAGTGTGCGATTTTCAAGAAGATTATTTTCCTTGGACCCCTGATTATCCTGGGCTGCTTGAGAATCTGCAGCAATATTATCTGGTACAGAATTGCCACTTGCCGGCATAGGATTGCCGCTTTGTGCCGATGTTTTGCCAGCAACATTAGCCTTTAAAATAGCTGCAAATGTGCTTTGTGGATCTTTAGCAATGCCATCAGCTGCCTGCGAGCCCCCTGTTTGACTGGGACTTGAGGTAGTTTTCATGGCGTTGAGAAGACTTGTTAAATCAACCACTGTCTTTTTTCCCCGATTAAATAAATTTAATTAACCAGAGAATTGCAATTGGCATGCCAATCGCACTATAAGCCCGTTTATTTAAACTATTCGCGCTCTTTTTTTATAGGCTCTTTGTTTAATTTCTTTTAGCGGAGTTATACATAATTAAGTTTTCACTCTCGGTGGCCTTTTGCTCTAAATAGGCCTCTTGTTTTTGAATTTTCTCATGGGCGCGCTGCGCCAAACTTTCTATCTTTAATCTCTCTACATCAGCTGCCTGCAATTTTGATCGGGCTTCTTTGCAGTCCACTTCTAATCCATCTATAGCTGATTTTGCTTGTCCTGATATAGATTGAAGTTGAACAATAAATTGTCGGTAATTTCTTGCCTCGGCGGTATTATGGGATCGCTGCTGAAGATCATTTAAGCGCTGGTTGTACTCGAGCAATAATCGGTCTATTTTTTCACTTCTAATTACAGCCTCTTGTTTCTGTTGGTGGGCAGTGGTCAACGAAAGTTGGGCCTGCCTGACTGCAGCTTGAGCCTTTACCAGCAGTGAATCCCAGACCGCTTTTGGTGACTTTGTAGATAACTTTTCCATAGTCCTAGCCTAGCCCTAGCGCGACTGTCCAGCGAGCTGCTTTAACAATTGCTGAGCGGCACTGAACTGAACAGATACATCACTGGGTTGTTGCAGCAGGGCCTCCATACCGGCACGCAATTTTATGGCTTCATCAAGATCTGGATTAGTGCCTGGCTCATAGGCGCCTACCTGTATTAGATCCTGGTTTTGTTGATACAGACTCCATAGACGTCTAAATCGGTTGGCCGCTTTAAGCTGTTCTGGGGTTACAAGACTATCCATTACTCTTGATATGGAGCCCGCCAAATCAATTGCCGGATAATGGGCGGCGTCTGCAAGATGGCGTGACAACATAACCTGACCATCAAGGGAGGCTCGGGCAATATCGACTATAGGGTCTGAACGGTCATCACCCTCTGCTAAAACGGTGTACATAGCAGTAATGGATCCATAGCCACCGCGACCAACACCAGCGCGCTCAATTAGCTTTGGCAACACGGCAAATACGGAGGGCGGATAACCCTTAGCAGTTGGCGGCTCTCCAATAGCCAGACCTACCTCGCGTTGGGCGTGAGCTACACGGGTTAGACTATCGCAAAGAAGCAGCACATTCTTGCCTTGGTCTCTAAAGTATTCAGCAATTAAATGGGTTAGGTTGGTGGCTTTTAATCGCAATACGGGTGAAATATTGGCCGGCGCTGCCACCACAACAGATTTAGCCAGACCCTCTTCCCCCAGTATATTGTGAATAAACTCTTGAACTTCTCTACCACGCTCACCAATCAGCCCAATAACCACTACATCTGCTTCTGTATTGCGCGTTAGCATGCCCAGTAAAACTGATTTACCCACACCAGAGCCTGCCATTAAACCCACGCGCTGACCCTGACCAATGGTTAAACAGGTATTAATTGCTTTTATGCCTGTATCCAAAATTTTATCGATTGGGCCGCGCTCCATAGGATTGATACTCAGACCTTCCATACCCAATTGTTGAGAATAGTTTATAGGCCCTCGGCCGTCTAAGGGTTGGCCTAAGCCGTCCACTACCCGGCCTAGAAGTGCCTCACCTAGGCGGGCCTTGGAGTGATTTGATTTAACCCACACTCGAGCGCCTGGCCCCACGCCACCAGGATCTGAAAAGGGCATTAAATACAGAAGGTCGTTATGAAACCCAACCACTTCAGCATCAACCAGGGTACCTAGATCGAGGTTTTCAACCTGGCAGTGAGCGCCAAGGGGCGCAATAATGCCCTTGGCTTCTAGGGTCAAGCCTACAACACGCACCAGCTTCCCACACTTGCGCGGCTTGGCGCTGCGCAAGCTAGGTATCAGCTTTTCTACTTGCGTATCAAAAGGTGCTATCTGCATCATAGTTGCATCACTGTGGTCTATTGCTCAGGTTCAGGAGGCTCGGGTTCAGAAGGCTCAGGTTCAGTAGGCTCAGGTTTAGAAAGCTCAGATTTAAGAGTTTCAGAATCAGCATCTAGGTCGGCCTGTTCCTTATCTTCAACACTGTTAGCCATAGTTTCGTTATCGCTATTGGCATCTGCAGTATCTTGCTTTTCGGTATCGGTATCGGTATCGGTATCGGTATCGGTATTCAAATTATCCGAGTCTGTAATCTGGATATCCTCAATAACTTTTTCCTCTACAGGGTTTGCAAACTTATAGTCTGCACTGTTGCCGCCAGCGCTCTCTGCATCTAGGCCCAGCAGCGACTCAGTAAGGCTTTGCAGGCGTTTCTCAATAAAGTCTTCTATGGCACTGTCGTCCATATTTACCCTAAGGCTGCCCTTACTTAACTGCTGATCTGCGCGCAGGTCTATATTGCCGTGCTGGTCATCTAGCTTAAGGCTAAAGTGCTCTAAATCTTGGGGGTTAAGATAAATTACAATGGGTCCCTCACCCTGTTGCTCGATGTCTTTTAAGGCATCTTTGACCAATCTTTCTATGGCTGCAGATGACAGGGTTAGCTCACCACGAACTAACTCCTCGGCAAGTCGAACCGATAAGCGCTTCAGCGGTTTATAAAAATCTTCTGTATTGGATTGGGCTGATCTAAACATATCAACCAAGGTTAAAAATGCTTCTCGAGCCTCGCGCCATTGATTATTACCTTCGTCTAATCCACGCTGGTACCCCTGGGCGTCAGCTTCCTGTTTAGCTTGCTCTAGGTCTTCCTCAGAAAACTGCGGCAAAACGGGTTGCACTGCCTCCTCAGGTTCCACCGCCTCCTGTTGCATTAGTTCCTCTTGGGCGTCGCCGTCCTGATCTTGATTCAGGTCAATGGATTCTGTCTCTCTGGCACCATCGGGTAACGTGTCCAGTGTTTTTGGTTGCATGGGTGAAAAGGGCGTAAACTCCATGGATGATTCAGACTCACCCCATGGAGATTTCGCAAACGCTCTAGCCTTTTTACCTGCCTTAAGCAGTTCATTTAGGCGCCAGCTTACTGATGACAGAGAATCAGACAAAATCATCTCCTCGTCCAGCCAACACTAAGTCGCCGGAGTCAGACAGCTTACGCGCAATTCGCATAACCGCTTTTTGTGCATCCTCAACGTCTGTAATCCTAATTGGACCCTTAGCTTCCATATCGTCCATAAACATAACTTTGGCACGCTGCGACATGTTGTCGAGGAATTTGTCTTTAACGATTTCGTCCGCACCTTTTAATGCTGTCATCAACATATCAGGCTCAACATTACGCATAAGTACCTGAATACTTCGATTATCAACCCCTGTGAGGTTATCAAAGGTAAACATACTGTCTTGGATGCGCATGGCCAGAGTTTCATCAAGCGTATTCACACCTTCCATAATGGAGGTTTCAAGATCTACCTTAGTGAAGTTCATAATCTTAGCGGCAGTTTTAACACCACCAAAGCTAGAGGATTTAGCCGATGAACTGTTAGAGAACTGCTGCTTCATAATGCCCTCAAGCTCATCCATGGCTGAAGGCTGAACGGTCTCCAAGCTAGCCACACGCTGGATAATTTCTGGTCGATTTTCTCGAGGTAGGAAATTTAATACGTCCGCTGCCACATCATATTCCAGTACAGATAAAATAATGGCAATCACCTGCGGATGTTCTTCGCGAATCATCTCACCGATTGAACGCGCGTCCATCCAACGCAGGATTTCCAGACCCTTACTTGAGGAGCCGGGCATTATGCGACCAAGTACTGTAGCTGCCTTATCTTCACCCAGGGCGCGTCGCAATACGTTTTCAACGTAGTCGGTAGTGCCTAAGCCAAGGTTGGTTTGCTTTTTGATGGTAGCAACAAATTCGTCCAATACCACATTGACCGCCTCTTGAGAGAGATCAGCAACACCCACCATTGCGCCACCCAGTGCCTGTACTTCTCGAGGGCTGAGGAAGCGAATAATATCGGCTGCCTGTTGCTCACCAAGAAGTAGCATAATTACTGCCGCCCTCTCGGTTGAGGTCATGGTATCTAATTCAGCCTGTAGCGCCTCAGAGATGGGAACCTCTTCGGTTATTTCATCGACTGTTTGTTCATTAGCATCTGCCATTGATATCTCTCCTAGACCAAAATTAGATTGGTTTGATCATTTTCTTAAGTACGTTGGCAACTCTACCAGAGTCCTCGGCCACCAAGAGGCGCACAAGAGCCACTTTGTCATCATAGGTGTTTGCCGTATCCAACATATCTGCTGATATGGTTGACTTTTTGGGCTTCAGTTTCGCTTTGATATCCTCTAGGGACTCATCATCACCCAATTCGATCATATCCAGCTCTTCTTGTGTCAGTTCACCATCTTTCAGGGCTGCAGTGCCCTCTTCTGCTACTTCATCGATGTCAGGTAAGTACGACTTGATCACAGGTCTTACAACGACCAGTAGCAACATAATAAAGGCCAGCATAGCGCCTAGTCCTTTAATAGTACTAATAACTTGAGTGCTTTCGTACCAAGGTAATGAGGTATCAATAACTAGGGGCTCATCAAATGCTGCTGACACTATAGTCACTACATCGCCTCGCTCTGGGTCGAAACCTACAACTCCCTTGACTAGATCGGTAAAGCGCTCAATCTGAATATCAGAAAAGCCCACATTGGTTTCTGTCTGCTGTTCTTCTGAATCTGAAGCACTGGTGGGAGCTGCCAGTTCATTAATCACAACAGCAACCGATACTCGCTCTAATTTACCACCCTGATGCTTAACATGTCGCACTGCCCGATCTATTTCATAGTTACGCGTTGTTTTATTGCTAAAGGTACCCGTGCTATCTAAACCCTCAGCAGCTGAAAGCTGAGTGCTAATAACAACTTCATCCTCTGTGGGCGGTGTATTTGATGTAGCGCCAGGTATTCCAGCTGCTGGTAGGCCACTGCCACGCTCGGTCATTAGAACTTCTGAACGTGCTCTGGGGCCGTTATTGTTTCCGTCATACTCTTCAAAGGTGGACTCAATTTGTGTGAAGTCAATTTGTAAGTCTACTTCTGAACGAACGTTGCCCTCTCCAAGCACAGGCGTAAGCATCGCATCAATGCGGGTGCGGTAGGTTTCCTCAAGACGCTGCTTGTGTTCCATTTGAACAGAGCTTAACTGCATAGAATCAAAGTTATTGGCATCTGTGAGTAACTTACCTCTCTGATCTACAACAACTACATCATCCGCAGCCAGATAAGGAATACTAGAAGCTACTAAATGAACAATAGCCTCAACCTGAGATGATGATACAACTCTGCCTGGCCGCGGCGTTACAACCACCGAGGCCTTAGCAGGGGTTCGGTTGCGCACAAAAACACTTTGCTTGGGCGAAGCGAGATGCACACGCGCACTCATCACGGTGACGATTTGCGTAATACTGCGAGCCAATTCCTGCTCCATAGCCGAGGTATAGCGAACCTGTTCCATAAACTGGCTGGTGGTCATGGAGGCGTCACTGTTAAGTGATTCCATACCAGAGGTAGCACCCCCTTGTGGCAACCCACGCGCGGCAAGAAAGATGCGTGCCTCATGGTACTTGCTGTCGGGTACGGTTAACTCACCCGTACTGGAATCAATTTTGGCCTGAAAGTCACTGCTGATTAGGGCTTCATAAGCAGCTTGGCGATCTGCTTCAGAGAGACCCGGGTAAACAGTCCGATAAGGGGGTTGCTGCAACCACAGGTAGGCAATAATAAAGACGGCTGCAGTTAATATAGTAACAATGGCCGGCATAGATCGTCTTACCGCTGGCTGTCTGAGTATTTCAGCAGGGCTGGGGAAAGAACTCATAGTGATGGGCCCACCCTGAGGCTGTTCTGCTGACGCCATTGGGGCCTGTGTCACAGGCTCCTGGGGTCTCTCAGCCTGTGTTGTTTGCACAGGTTGCTCAGGATTTGCTAGTTCATTTGGGTTTGCGACTGTAGTTGCCATATCAATAGTCTCTTTTCAGTAATTACACCGGCATACTCATAATTTCTTCGTATGCTTTTAGCACTTTATTTCTAATCTGCAGAGTCGCTTCAAAAGCCAGTGATGACTTTTGCATAGACAACACCACATCAGTAAGGGGTATATCCTCACCACGTTCGTAGGCCGTGCGCATTGATTTAGCCACTTGCTGGGTGGCATTAACCTCACGCAGCGCCGATTTAACACTGTCGGTAAAATCAACGGCTTCCGTTGTTTTAGCAACATTAAGTGACTCCGGCTGAATATTGACACCCGCTGAGGCCTGAGCTTGGTAGTCTCTAATTTGACTGAGAACTGACTCGATATTGCTTAAGTTTGTTGGATTTACCATGTATTAAATCTCCGGTATCTCTATTTTTATCGTGCATAGGCGCGCGTAACTGCAACACCTTGCTCACGAAGTTTTTGTAATTTATGTCTTAGGGTGCGAGGGCTGATACCCAGCATCTCAGCAGCCTGGCTGCGGCTACGAGTCGACTGCAGTGCCGCCATAATGGTTTGGCACTCGCTATTTTTAACCGCTTGGTTAAGATCCTCTGCAGTTAACGTTTTAGTATTTGGATTATCCAGTACTGGATTTGTTGGGTCATAGCTAGGGTCATAGTTAGATTCGTATCTACCCGAGTAATTCTGTGGGGCTTGCTGGGGCTGGATATCCGTAGTTATATCATCAAAAATTAAATGCTCAGCCTCTATCGTGGTTTGATCACAGAGAATCATCGCTCTGGTAATTACATTTTGCAGTTCTCTTACATTGCCCGGCCAACTATGAGCAATCAATGCTGCCTTGGCGCTATCGCTAATACCCACATTTATACCTTTGCCTGACTCCTGATAAATAAATTGGTCAACTAGTGGCAAAATATCACCGGGACGCTCTTTGAGTTGGGGCAGAGATAGCTTAAAAGCACTTAATCTAAAATACAGGTCTTCCCTAAAGGATCGCTGAGTGATGGCATCTTTAAGGTTGCGGTTGGTGGCGGCAATCACTCTTATATCTAAGTCGATAGGCTTTTGTCCCCCAAGCCGCATCACGCTGCGCTCCTGAAGAATGCGCAATAACTTAGCCTGAAGATGAAAAGACATCTCACCAATTTCATCGAGGAAAATAGTTCCGCCATTAGCCTGTTCAAAAAGACCAAGCTGAGTTTTTGAGGCGCCAGTAAAAGATCCTTTTTCATGGCCGAATAACATATCTTCAATTAAATTTTCCGGCATGGCGGCACAGTTACAGGCTATAAATGGGGCTTTGTGTCGGGGCGATGATTCATGTAGCACGCGGGCTAAGACTTCCTTACCCGCTCCGGTTGGTCCTGTTAATAGAACACTGACATCAGCAGCGGCCACGCGCTCAACCAGAGCTAGTAATTTGCGACTGAGGGGATCCGCAAAAATAAAGGTTGGCTGTGGCTTTGGCACAGTCACCATCTGTTTGGCAATAGAAGTCCAGGTTTCAACATCCTGATGATCCGTGGGTATAACATTGGTAATACCCTGCTTGACTATCTCCATGCCAAGCTCAAATTTCTCTCGATCGACACGAGCAACAATCGGTAGGTTGAGATTTAGGGTAGCTATTCTTGACTGAAGCTGAACTATTGCGTCAATACTGGTTTGAACATGCAAAACCAAAAGGTCCGCATTTCTGAGGTCCTCGTTTGAAAGATCAGTAGGCTCAATCTGTCGAATCTCTAGACTGTTCTGTGCAAATTCACGAACACTGTCTTTACTCAACGCCTGAGCTGGGTCTGACCATAACACTGTGTATTTATTAATCGTTGTCACTTTGTACCCTTTTTGTAACCTAATTAATTAGTTTGCCGCTTTTGTTTTTATTTTAGAGATAGCAAATAGCATGCCAAATTGATTTATCTATATATTTCAATGATTTAGGTACATAGTGGCAAAAATGTGTCAATTTTTTGCCGGTGGCAAAAGTCAACTTATTGACACAATTGATTGGGTTCTAGGCAGATAATTTAAAAAGGGGAGAGCTAGAATTTAAGCGGGATGTGCCAACGTTTGAAAGGTTTTAACTGGCGTTAGACAGCCCGTACTTATTAATTTTTTCAATTAAGGTGGTGCGCTGTAGGTTTAACAGCCTAGCTGTTTTTGACACGTTTCCGTCAGCTCGGCTGAGAGCTTGTTTAATTAGATTGCGCTCAATATCAACGAGGTGTTCTTTTAAAGCAAGTCCCTCGTCTGGAAAAGACGAGCACCCCTGAGCCATCATAATAATATCTTCAACCTCGCTAGCCTTACCTTGCTTTTCTGACTGATCCTGTTGCTCAGAGGAAGGGAGGCTATCAAGATCAAAGGCGGACTGTTCAGACATAATATTGTAGAGAGCTTCTTTACTGGCGTTTTCAGAAATGGCTCGCATTTCAACTGGCAACATAGCCGCAGGCACTTTTCTAAAATCAATCTCACGCTCTGGATACAGGGCGGTGTATCGATCAACTAGATTAGATAGTTCTCTCACATTGCCGGGCCAATGATATTCCAGCAAGAGTTTGGCCGATAATGAATGGAGTGTGATTGGCGCACTTCCCTTGGCTGCATAGAGCTTTGCAAAATGCTCGAAGAGAATGGGAATATCCTCTTTGCGCTTAGTTAGGGGTTTTATTTCAAGGGGCAGAATATTAAGACGGTAGAATAAATCTTGTCGGAATTTATTCTCTTTTATTAATTGCTCTAGATCTTTGTGAGTGGCTGCAATGACTCGCACATCGACAGGCTTGCTCTGCACCGCCCCCACGGGATCAATGGTGCGCTCTTGCAGAACGCGCAATAATTTCACCTGCAAGTCCATAGACATATCACCAATCTCGTCTAGGAAAATGGTCCCTTGATCAGCCAGCTCAAATCTACCTTTGCGATCTGAGATAGCACCGGTAAATGAACCTTTGCGGTGCCCAAATAATTCACTCTCTAGTAAGTCTTTTGGAATTGCACCACAGTTAACGGGAATAAAAGGCTTGTCAGCGCGCGCTGAGCAAGTGTGGAGTGCCTTTGCCACCAACTCTTTACCGGTACCGCTATCACCAGAAATAAGCACAGTAGAGTCGCTGGGCGCGACTGTTTTAATCAGAGACCTTAATTCGCTGATTTCTCGGCTTATTCCAATAATAGTCGACGTCAGCTCATGCAACGTTAGCTCTCCTAGTGCACCTCCCTGGCAAACTTTGTCGCATAAGTTCCGTTAGCGACTGGGGTTAGAGATTGAGGGTTATAGCTTCTTAAGGGCTATATATGGAAAATGTTACCATGAATAAAGTTGCAATGACGACTACAAATTTTTACCTGTATCTGTGCTTCCAGATATTAGCGCATCAGTGATTATCCTTCTTCATTGTCTCTTCTGAGCATTGGACCCTACACTTTTCTTTGACGAGCCGAACAAGACTAGCTAAGCTGAACTTCTGTTGATTTTGTCATCAACACAACCCAAGCGATCTGGGAGGTTTTCGATGACTAAAGTGCGTGAGGCCTTAGTCGAAGTAGTAATCATCCTATTTGTGGGCAGCCTGATCGGTGCAGTTCTGGCTGTTGTCTCTAATTTATTTGTATTGGGTGTTCAATTCTTTACCAAGCAAAGGGAGCTCAGCGAGCTTTTTATTATTAGCTTTGGTGAACAAACCATCAATTACTCTAGCGTGTTATTTCTCTGGGTAGCTGCTGCCATTGTGATATTTATACGAACAAGCCTCGGCATCATAACCTGGTCTGGTCCCGCTGAGGCTATGTTTGCTGCCCATCAAGTACAAAAACCCCTGAATATTAAGCAGGGCATTGGCTCAACACTGGCTGCTTTTACCTCTGCAAGCGGCGGTGCCTCGGTGGGACAGTACGGCCCCATTGTGCACTTTGGTGCTACCATGGGGATCTGGGTTAAACGCTTTGTTTCCAGTCGACTCACCCATGATATTTATCTCGGCTGTGGTGTTGCTGCCGCTATATCTGCCGGTTTTAATGCACCAATGGCCGGTGTGGTTTTTGCCCATGAGGCTATTCTTAGGCACTTTTCAGTTCGCGCTATTGCTCCTATTACTGTCGCTTCTGTTTCTGCAAGTACCCTAAGTAACTATTGGTTTCCCCAAGGCGCTACATTTGATATTGGCACCAATATCCCCAGCCTTAGTGAAGTGGTCCCTTTTATCGCTGCCTTATCACCCATTATGGCTCTTGCCGCGATCACCTTTATGGTGTCATTACGCTTTGCAGCAAAGATGGCCAATAAAAGCCAACTCTCGCCCGCAGTGCTTGCCTTTATTGCAGCCACAATATGTGGCGTAGTAGGGATTTGGGTGCCGGAAATTTTGGGGCTTGGCATTTCTAGCATCAATGAAATGATTGCTGGAAACTTTACGCTCCTGCTTCTTGTTGTTGTTTTAATTCTGAAGATTTTGATGACCGCCCTGTGTCTGGGTTTTGGCCTATTTGGTGGGGTTTTCTCTCCCTCACTGTTTATCGGCGTGGCGACAGGCGCTTTGGCGGGACAAATTCTAGCCCTATTTGGTTTTACTGGTATCGCTGGCGTTGTCAGCATTGCCGCCATGGCGGCGGTTAGCTCTGCGGTAATTGGTGCGCCAATATCGGCCACCTTAATTGTTTTAGAACTTACCCAATCCTATCAATATGCAGTAGCGGCCATGATGGGGGTTATGTTATGTGGCCTACTGACTAATCGCTTGTTTGGACATTCTTATTTCGATCGTCAACTGCTTGACCGCGGGATATGTTTACAAAAAGGGCGCGAAGCGCTGGCACTAAGCTATCAGACGGTGGCTAAATTTGCTCATGATGACTTTATAAAAATTAGTGAAAATATCTCGGGTAAGGAGGCACTGCAGCAAATGACAGAGGTGGGGCACACCGAGGCCTATGTTTTGAATGACGAAAATAAGCTTATGGGTAAACTCAGTATCCATGGCGCCATCAAACACAGCAACGCACCTGTAAAAGACGCCTTAGATTCAGATCCTATTGTGCTCTATACTGACGAGCCGCTGGACCAAGCCATGCAAAAAGTCAGTCAGTTTGTTGGTGAAAGTCTACCCGTTGTCTTCCGCGATACCGGTGTTATGCTAGGTAGCATTACCGAGGGGGAGCTTTTTCAAGCGGTGATTGACATACAAACGAAGTCCAGAAACTTGGAGAGAAGTTAATTAATGAATGTAGTTAAGAAAATTTCTAGAGCGTCCGCTTACTTTTTTATTATTCTCAGCTTGACCCATGTAAGCCTCAGCTTTGGTGATGCATTCCAAGCTGGCGTCAGTGCAATAAAGCGGGGCCATTATTCGACTGCCATGCGCGCTTGGATTCCGCTTGCAGAGCGTGGGATACCGCAAGCGCAAAATAATGTGGGGCACCTGTATGAGGAAGGTTATGGCGTATCTCAAAATTATACCGAGGCCATGAACTGGTATAAAAAAGCTGCTAATCAAGGTTTGGCAGAGGCGCAGCATAATGTGGGTATGCTCTATTACCATGGGTATGGGGTTCGACAAAACTACCGTGCTGCTCACAAGTGGTTTAATTTAGCCGCTCAACAAGAATTGCCTGATGCTCAGTATATGTTGGGCCTAACTTATTATTTGGGCAAGGGTGCCAGTCAAAACAATGTGTTGGCGCGCTCTTGGTTTTATAAATCAGCCAAACAGGCCTATGGCAATGCACAGATGATGTTTGCCTATATGTTACAAGCAGGTGATGGCGGAAAATCACAACCTGAAGTGGCCGTTGTCTGGGCTTTGTTAGCAGAGAAGAATGGCATCAGTGATGCCCGCGATATTGCCTATCATGCAGAACTGATGCTCAGTGATCAGCAGATGGCAACGGCCAAAAAAGTTGTTGAAAAATGTCTAAGCACTAATCTGCGCGATTGTACCTAGGGGCCTTTAGCCACCTAATAATAATTAAAATAAGATTTTTTCTAAAGAAACTCTGCCAACCTCCGATCTAATAGGTACAACTTACTGATTAGACCACGGGGAAAAATAATGGCATTAAATAGCAAGGCAATGAATGCCTACAAAGATGTTCAAGTTACCTCGGCTGTATCCTATGCCGATGGCGTCCAACTGATACAAATGCTGTTTGATGGGCTTTTGGACGCTCTTACAGATGCAGAGACACATATCAAAGGCAAAGATATTGCCAAAAAAAGTGATGCCATTTCCCGAGCTACAAGAATCGTTGTCGGTCTTAAAGGGTCATTGGACTTTGAGAAAGGTGGTGAGCTGGCTCGCAATCTGAATGACCTCTACGATTATTCAACTCGCCAATTACTCAAGGCTAACCTACGCAATGACGTAGAACTGGTTCGAGAGGTTAAAAGTCTTTTGGGTGAAATTAACAATGCTTGGCAACTGCTTCCCTCTTTACTCAAAAATGATGGTGTTGCGTTAGCCTCCTAAGGCTTGCAGGCTCTTTAGCCCAGCGCTGTATTGACTATGAACGACTCAGTCCTAGCAAGAGTAGGCACCGCACTGACCTCTTTATCCATAGGCGCCATGGGTCAAACTGCTGGCCAAAGAGGCAATAAAGAGTCAGCAGCTAATCAGGAGTCAACGGATTCTCAGCAGGATACGGAGGTTGCGCAGCCCTTCGCTGATGTGGATTTGCTTTTTGAATCTGAGAAAAACGCTGCAAAACAACCTGTGTCTGCACTGCAATCATTTGCAGACTTTATAGTCGTGCATAACCTATCCTCTCATGTCCCTGTGGTGCCCAGCTACCACGGACCAAAACTTATCAAGCTAGCCTCCCTGGTTGCAAACAGCTCTGACTGAGTAAAATCCCAGCCAAAACAACTGTCCCAGCCTTACTTGACATATTCCACAGCCCTGTGGAACATACTGACTACTGTATCCATTGGCTCAAAGAATTGTCCAGCTGAGAACAGCATGTGGGGGGTTGTGTTGTGATGAAAAAATATCAAAAGAGAGTAATGGAGATACTTAATAAAGGAAGCCACGGAGATGGCGTAAGTCGCGCTTGCGATATTTTCCTGTCCATACTGATCATACTCAATTTGGTTGCTGTGTGCCTTGAGTCAGTGGAAGCCATTAATCAGAAATATCACCATATACTACTTATTTTTGAGTGGTTTTCTGTAACCATTTTTATTATTGAATATAGCTTACGCATTTGGTCAATTGCTGCCGATGAACGTAATCGAGCAAAAACTGCAACGGGACGCAGGCTCGGTTATATGTTCAGTTTTACAGGCTTGATTGATTTGGCCGCTATTTTACCGAGTATTCTGCCGCTTATTATGGGCGGTATAGATTTACGCTGGCTCAGGGTGTTGCGCCTAGTCAGACTATTAAAAATTTCCCACTACTCTACGGCCTTGGAAGATCTATTCTCAGCCATCTATGAAGAGCGTCGCTCCTTCGGGGCGGCGATGTATTTAATTGCAATCGCTTTATTCCTCTCCAGCGCACTAATGTACCTAGCAGAGTATGAGGTGCAGCCAGAACATTTTCAGTCCATTCCCAAAACCATGTGGTGGTCACTGATCACGCTGACTACCGTGGGATACGGTGATGTGTCACCGATTACACCCTTGGGTCAAGTTATTGGTGCTTTCACTGCGTTGATGGGCGTGTGCACTGTGGCACTGCTAACGGGTATTGTTGCATCGGCTTTCTCTACTCAAATGGCTCGCCGAGAGGCAATCTTTGAGGAAGAGATCAAGCTAGCCATGAGTGACGGCATTATCACCAGTGAAGAGGAGAAACATATTGAAGAGTTACGCGAACGCTTCAATATTCCTGAGGAACACGCTCAACAGATTTTTGAACTACTTACAGAAAAAAAATAACCATCACTGAACAGCCACAGAAAGTAGAAGCCTAGACTGAGCGCCACTAAAACCAGTGATTGGCAAGCTAATCCTTCACTAACATAAAGGGTTGTTGCACCGAGCGGATTTGTCGACAGGAGACACTGCCGTTATAGGTGTTAACTGCACATCTAAATTGATCTTGATGCAATCCGCTACTGGATGTCCAAAAATTTGCTACCTCAGTAGCTGGGAAAACATTGAGGTTAATCGTTGGCGCATTGCAGCTGGATTCCATAATTGACTTCATCTCTTTTTTGGTAGGAAGGCGCCAAGTTGAGCCGGCTTTCTCAGAAAACTCCTCGGCATAGGCCATGGCTTCGTCCCACGTAGCAAGTACTGTTTGACCTTTACAACGATGATGTAAAAATGTTTTACCCCCCGGGCAACGATACCAAACTGTATTTGTTTTTTTATCCCTGGCTAACCCAAACTGACTGATATCAAAATTGCCTATATCCCCGACTTTAAAATAGTCGCTACATGTTGTCTCCATCTCATGCACATCACAAGACACTAACCCAGCTACTGACGCGCCAGCTAATAACAAGAGGGCACGCTTACGAATACGACTTAACCTAGTAACCAACTGAGCTCCCCATGCGCTGACACTTAAAGATTTAAAGATCATTGCTGAGCCTCCATTGCTATCAGAAAAATTAAACACCTACTGTTTAAGACTTACTACCTACTATTAATAAATAGCGTGCCCTTAAAAAATAGAGCGTTTGATACCTTAAGCTTAAGCCTAACTGATTATACAAAAAAATTCACTTTTGCTTATTCATGATATCTTAGCCTATACATACTATCGGCAGAATAAAGTTTTTAATGTAGTTTGTTTGCATGTTTAGCCATTATCCCAGCTATGTGCTGTATAAAACTTAATTAATTCCTATTACTGCCGATAGATAAAACATAGATTGCACTGTTTAGCGAGGCTTGCTAGATTTTGCACAGGTTAAAAAACTAGTTTTCTAAGGGTAATACTATGGATATAGCAACCATCATAGGCCTGCTAGGTGCATTTGGTTTAATCTTCTCAGCGATGGATGACCCCGGGGCATTTATCGACACACCTTCAATGTTGATTGTAGTCGCCGGCTCTACTGCCGTTGTGCTGTTTCGCTCCTCCCTTGGAGAGTTTCTTGGGGCCATTGGCGTAGCAGCAAAAACCGTTAAAAATAAACTTGATGCCCCCGAGCAACTGATTGAGCAAATTGTTGAGTTAGCAACTATTGCCCGTAAAGACGGCATGATTGCCCTGGAAGGCCAAGAGATAGCCAATCCCTTCTTAGCAAAAGCAGTTGGCATGTTAGTTGATGGTGCCGATGAAGAAATCATTAAAAGCTCCCTCGAACGGGAAAAAACATCTACTAGGGCCCGCCATGCTATGGGGTCTAAAATCTTTAGTGCCTGGGGCGAAATTGCTCCAGCCATGGGCATGATCGGTACCCTTATTGGGCTGGTACAGATGTTGGGCAATATGTCTGATCCTAAAGCTATTGGCCCTGCAATGGCAGTTGCACTACTGACCACAATGTACGGTGCTATTTTGGCTAACGTTGTGATGTTACCTATGGCCATGAAACTGGAAAATCAGGCGGAGCTGGAAGAAACCAACAATGAACTTATTATTGAGGGTGTACTGTTTATCCAAAGTGGAGGCAACCCCAGAGTTCTCAGTGATTTCTTAGCCTCCTTCCTGAGCCCCAAAACTAGGGCCAAGATAGCACCAGCCAGTTAAGAGGTTGATGTAAGTGGCTGAAGATCAAACAGCAGAAGAGCTAGATCCAACATCTGGCGATGAAGAGGAAAATGGTGGCGGCTCGAGTGCATCAAGTAGCGCTCCACCACCTGCCCCCTGCCCTCCCTGTAAAAGTGGCGCTCCCCCTTGGATGGCCACATTTGCAGATATGGCAACGCTGCTTATGGCCTTCTTTGTATTGATTCTCTCTTTTGCAGAGACCAATGTCCCCAAATACAAGCAAATATCTGGTTCATTAAAAGCAGCTTTTGGTGTTAAAAGGGTTGTGCCCACCATTAGCATTCCAAGTGCCAGAAGTATTGTTATTGAGGACTTTAGTCCCGCCGTAGCCCAGCGCACTGTCATTGATAGAATGACTCAGCGCTCTGAGGATATAACGCGTGAGTTTCTCGTCAAAAAAACTGAAGAAAAACAGGCTGACTTTGAAACACAACAAGATTTCCGCAAACTAGAACAGTTGCTGGCAGAAGAAATTAAATTAGGCCAAGTCGCAGTTAGAATTGAAGATCAACAGGTTATCGTTGAAATGCAATCTCAGGAAACCAGTGGTGGCAATGATAACAAACTGCCAGATACTGCCAGCGGTGGCCCAATCAGTCAGGAGACTATCGACATAGCAGCTAAAATTGTCGATGCACAAGCTTCTCTGGTCACTGAGGTAGAGATGCGAAAACAACCCTTAGCCGCAGGCGCCTCCGAAAAGGGAAGCACGGCCAAATCTACAGTTGGCGATGCCACTGGGGCGGCTCAGGGACGCAATCAGAATATTGAAGATCAATACCAAAAATTGCGCTCTGACCTTGCTGCAGAGGTGCAAATGGGCTTTGTAGAGGTAGAGAAAAAAGATAATCAAATTATTGTTAGGTTAGCCAGTCAGGGGTCATTTATTTCCGGTAGTGCTGATCTACAGAGATCTTTTGAGGGCATCCTAAATAAGGTGGGTGGCTCGCTAGCAAAGACTCAGGGCAAAGTACGTGTTGAAGGTCACACCGACAATGTTCCAGTGGCGTTTAGTCGTCGATTTAACTCCAACTGGGATCTGTCGGCAGCTAGATCAGCTGCCGTCGCAGATTACTTTATTAACAATTCTGGGCTCGCTCAGGAAAATATCACCGTTGCTGGTTTTGCTGATACAAAACCCATAGATACTAATAGTACAGTTGACGGACGTGCTCGCAACCGGCGTATAGAGGTGATTGTAGATGGCTCATAACAAGCGATCACAAGGTTTAGGAATCGAGGTGCTCTAATGGCTGAAGAAGACGAGATACCCAAACTCAATGCGCCAGAGCAGGGCTCAGAAGAGGGCTTAGAGGAAAGCCCAGAAGAGTCCGTAAAAGCGGCCGCGGAACAACAGCCGGTTGATGCTGAAGAGGCGCCTGTGCCCGAGCCTGAAGAGGAAGAAGAGGACGAGGAGCCACCGCCAGAGCCTGAACCCGCACCGGAACCTGACTGCCCCCCCTGTAAATCAGGTGCCCCCGCCTGGATGGCCACATTCGCTGATATGGCAACCCTGCTTATGGCCTTCTTTGTTCTTATTCTGTCCTTTGCACAAATGAATGTTCCTAAGTTTAAAGAAGTCAGTGGGTCACTAAAAAATGCCTTCGGTGTGCAGAGAATGATCCCCACGGTTGAGCCACCACTGGCTAGAAATATTGTTGCCGAGCAATATAAGAATGCGCGGGTGGATCCGACTCTTATGCGGGTTATTCAAGAGCAGACCACAGACGAGCCACAACCGATTGATCCCGAGCTAAAAACTGATACTAAAAAGTTTGACTCCACAACGAATGCTGATGTGGAGGCAGTCCAAAAAGCGCTGGCCAAAGAGATAGCTGAAGGTAAGGTTACCCTGCGCGTTGAAGGACAACAATTGGTGCTCAAGGTAAACCCCGATGCCACTCAAGGGCAACAGGGACAAAATAGTCAACCAAAATCCTCTGCTCGAATTGCTCAGAATGATCTAGAGGTCTATGCAAAAATTGCAGCCGCTCAAGCACAAGTGGAATCGCAGATTAGCGTCGAGGAGGCATCTCCTAGTGATGTTGCTGAAGAAATGTCAGCGCAGGACAATCAAGCTAAACAACAAGCATTGGCTGATCAATTCCAACGCCTGAGAATGCGCCTGTCGAGTGAAATCGAAAAAGGTCTCGCCGAAGTTGAGCGCGATGGAGACAAAATAATTGTTCGACTTGCCGAGCAAGGTTCCTTTAGAAGTGGCTATGCAGAACTACAACCCGGCTTTTTACCCCTTTTAAATAAAGTAGGAAATTCTATCAGTGACTCCATGGGTATGATCACGATAGAGGGTCATACCGATAATGTGCCCATAGCATTTAGTGATCGTTTTCGCTCAAACTGGGATTTATCAGCAGCGCGCTCAGCCGAGGTCGCAGACTACTTGCTGGACAATACACCTATTGAAAATGGACGCGTAACAGTTACCGGATTTGCAGATACCCGACCTCTGGTGTCAAATTCAACCGCTGAAGGCCGCTCAAAGAACCGTCGCATTGAAGTCATTTTAGAGAGTGGCTCCTAAGTAGCCACTATAACTAGTCTGATGGTTCTACCCGTGTTTTGGGAAGGTAGCTTAAGCAATGGCTACCATGCACTTTCAATACTTCAATACTTGGCAAAACCTTTGACTTAAAGCCCATGGCCGCGCATCCATAGGGTCGCTTTGGATCGTGGGTAATTTTAAAATGCCTGCAAGCCCAACAGTCAGGGCTTTTGTTTTTTTGCTGCGTCACGCTTAGGCTTCCAAAACTCCTGATACACTTTCCACAAAACAACAACAATAAACGCTGTGCCAAATAAAATAGCGGACAAATTAGTCAGGTTTAGTCCTTTTAGGTGGCTAAATTCGGGTTGTGTATAGATAACAATAATTATGGGTACCGCAATAAGTAGATAATTGCGAATCAGTCTGCATACCTCGCAGGTTGGCTTATTGTCTTGTCCACGCATTTTTAATCCCCTACTATAAGTGCATGCAATTATAAAACGCTTAACAATTAAAGATCACCCTGAAGGTTAATTTAACTAAAGTGAGCACCCAGTGAACTAAATAATATTTCAACCACTATAATAACGTTATAATTTAGCAAGTTTACTTAATTTGGTGTTTTTGCAAGAACCAGTTAAAGGTAGAAATGTAGGTAGAGGCGACCATGATTCTCACACTAATATCACCGGCTAAAAAACTCGACTACGGCCAAGTAGCCCAGCCCCTAGAGCATAGCCAACCAGAATTTCTTGACCATGCATCTGAGCTTTTACAAGATCTCAAGGCAATGTCTCCACAGCAGATTTCATCCCTAATGGGTCTTAGTGACCAGTTGGGCGCTCTTAATTATGAGCGTTATCAAGCTTGGCAACGTCCCTTTTCTCCAGACAATGCCAAACAAGCACTATTGGCATTTAAGGGTGACGTTTATCAAGGCTTGGATGCTGAGAGCATGAGCGCTGATGATCTTGCTTGGGCACAGAACCATCTGCTTATTTTATCTGGCCTCTACGGTCTGCTGCGTCCCCTCGATCTTATGCAGCCTTACCGATTAGAAATGGGTACTAAATTTGCCAATAAGCGCGGTAGCGATCTGTATGCATTCTGGGGTAATTTGATTACCGATAAAATTAATGAACAGCTTAAAGATGCTCAGGAACCTGTTTTACTTAACTTGGCATCTAATGAGTACTTTAAATCAGTGCATAAAAAGAACATCAATGCGCCTATTATTACGCCAGTGTTTATGGATAAAAAAGACGATAAATATAAAATCATTAGCTTTTTTGCAAAAAAGGCGCGCGGTCTAATGAGTGCTTATATCATTAAAAATCGCATTACTGACGTGCAACGGATTAAGGATTTCGACAGCGCGGGGTACAGTTACAACGCTGCCATGAGTGAGGGTGATAAATGGGTGTTTACCCGCGCACAATAGAGTGCAGCAACCAACTACCGTATTAATGAATAAACCTTTTTCTCAGGCCTGCGAAAATAATCGTGGGCCAATTCTTGAGATAATCAAACCCTTGCTGGCAGACAAAAAAAAGGTATTAGAAATTGGCAGTGGCACCGGTCAACATGCAGTATGGTTTGCCCAACATATGCCTCATCTGATCTGGCAAACCAGCGATGTTGCAGAAAACCACCGGGGTATTAAGCAGTGGATTGACTCTCAACCAAGGGACAATTTACCGCCACCACTTGAACTCAATATTTTCCAAGATAATTTACCCACGGCTAACTATGATGCCATCTTTACCGCCAATACGGCACATATTATGCCTTGGGAGGGTGTAGAGAGACTGTTTAATTGCCTAGCTGTGCAGCTTCCAACAAACGGTATATTTTGTCTCTATGGGCCGATGGGTTATAACGGCCTGATCGACCCAGAGAGTAATATTCAATTTGATCAATTATTACGCCAACAGGCATCGCATAGGGGTATTCGCCAGTTTGAGGCTATCAATGCTTTGGCAGTTAGTGCGGGGCTTAAGTTGTTGGAGGATTACGCGCTGCCGGCCAATAACCGGCTTATGGCCTGGCAAAAAGCCTGACAAAAAGACTAGCAACATCTGCGGTGCTTATAACTTGGGCGCTTTATAATTCAATCCAATTCTAAAACCAAATAGTCCAATGCCAAGCCAATAAACACCACCATGCCCACGCGGTGATTATTTAAAAAGGCCTTAAAACATGCCTCGGGCTGGCGAAATCTGGCAATCCAAAACTGGTTCAAAAAATAGGCAGCAGCGGCTAATAATCCCAACGCATAAATCCAGCCGCGATTAAAATAATTTCCTGCCATAGCCAACAGTATCAACATGCCTAATTGCAGTAATAAAATAACTAAAAGATCATAGCGACCAAACAAAATCGCAGTCGACTTAATACCCACCACTAAGTCATACTCTCTATCTACCATGGCATAGTAGGTATCAAAGGCTACGGTCCACAGAATAACTGCTGCAAATACTAGCCATAGCACCCAAGGTAGTTGCTGTTGCTGAGCAGCAAATGCCATAGGTACTGCCCAAGCCCATGCGGCGCCTAATCCCATTTGCGGCAAATGTGTAATTCGTTTTAGAAATGGATAAATGGTTGCCAACAGCAAACCACCTAAGGACAGATAAATAGTCAGTAAGTTAGTTTGAACAACCAAGATCAGACCCAGTAACAATAAAAACCCAAACAGGGCCAATGCATGTTGAGGTTGAATTTCGCCATTTGGCAACGGCCTGGTGTTTGTGCGCTCGACTGAACCGTCCACATGACGGTCAGCATAATCATTAATAACGCAGCCAGCAGCTCGCATTACCACTACCCCCAAAGTAAAAATAATGACATTTTTAATTGATGGGTTGCCAGCACCCGCAAACCAAAGGGCCCAATAGGTTGGCCAAAGAAGTAAGTACGTTCCTATGGGTCTGTCTAAGCGCATCAAGCGCACCCAAGGGTTATTTTTAAGGGCCATTTGTTTAAACATGATCTATTTTTAGCATTAACTGTGTGTTTATTGGTGATGAAGTGTAAAGGGCTGTAGAAAAATTTCTGACACCAAAAGAGGTTTTTTATCCAAACGAAACACCGAGCGCCGGCCCCACAGCGGATTTATATTAGCAATAATTTTGTCCTGATTAACGATCTTGGATGCTTGGAAACTGGCTACTTGAACCGCCTCCCGGGTCATGGTTGGATCATTAAACAATAATGCTCCAAGTGGTCTACTATCCAGTTGCCTGAGTTTGCGCAACCTGCCTGTCATGGTGTTTAAAGGCACAATACTTCTGGCAAAAACCCATGGTTGACCGAGCCCAAATAGAATTACCTCTCGCACCAGTGCTGATATGCGGTTGTCTAATCCTAGTTGTTGTCTCTCCGAAAGTCTTGGTTGTTGCAAACCTTGATTTATTATCTGTACTCTCAGGTCCCCGTGGCTAAGCTTTAGTAACCGATCTGTTAGAGAACCTGTATCCGCTAGCCAACTGTGCCATATTTTAGGTATGCGAAAGTCTGCCTGACTTAGCATAGGTCGCCAGACAGGCTCTGTATAAGACGGATAAATAAATGATCTTAGAAAAGACAAGGATATTACATTCTCTTTGGATAAATTTTGGGGCTACCCTCGGGGCGCGCACGAAAGCGCTTATACTCCCATTGATATTGTGCAACCGCTAGGTGAGCTATTGTTTCGATTTCGCTGTTCATTGCGCAAAGGCTAGTGTCAATATCACTGCTATAAATGGTTTGTTGTGGTTGAGAAAAATGCAGCCGCCAACCACCTTTCTCACGCAAAGCACAGGCAAAAATTATTTGTGCAGATGATTTTTTTTGCAAATTGTGGGGCAGTGTTATTGTCAATGCTGGGTTTCCAAATAAGGTTGCAAACTCACCACCTGCAGTCGGCGGCTGCTGATCTGGGAGAATAGCCGTCATTTCACCCCTTTGAAGTGCCTTTAACAATGCTGCAACACCGCGCACATTGGTGGGCACCAAGGTAGCGCCGGTTCTCTGTCTAGCCCGCTTAATCCACTCGCCAACTGCAGGGAGTTTGGGAGGTTGAAATAACGAGGTCATCTGTGCCTGCTGCGCTAACCACAATCCAAGCACCTCCCAGTTGCCCTGATGAGGTATCAATACAATTGTCCCCTTATCACTATTCAAGGCCGCACGCAGGTATTGTTCCCCCTCTATACCCAGGATTTTCGTCTGTAGCCATGCAGACGACCTGCGCCACAGACCTGGGGTTTCAAATAACGCTTGCCCAAAATGAGACATTCGTTGAGCGGCCAAATCAGCCACTTCCTGTTTGCTAAGCTGTGGCAAACAGAGTGCAATATTTATTTGAGCGATTTGATAGGGCTGGCTGGACAGTCTTACCATTAAGGTGCCCAACAAGCGCCCAAATAGCCTGGCAATACCTAGCGGCAGCAGTGAGAATAGCCGCAAACTGGCCAACGCTAGGTGCTGTTTCATAACTTTCCTGGTAATTCCTCAAGCAGGTACTGACGCAGCTCTTCACCTATTTCCTGATGCTCTAAACCTAGCTCTATATTGGCTTTTAGCAATCCCATTTTGCTACCACAGTCGTAGCGAATACCTTCGTATTCGTAAGCCAAAACCTGCTCTTTCATAAGTAGTGTTTGAATGGCATCAGTAAGCTGTAGTTCCCCACCGGTGCCGGGCTTAAGGTTTGCTAAGTGCTCAAAAATATGAGGGGTAAAAATATATCTGCCAGTTACACCCATATCTGACGGAGCATCTTCAAAGGCCGGTTTTTCAACAATTTGATCTAGGCGGTAAACTCGATCTGACTGTTTTTTTCCGCTGATAACTCCATAGGAGGATATTTCTGGCCCCTCCACTTTTTGAACCGCAATGACTGAACTTTTATAGTAGTCATAGGTTTCTACCATTTGCTTCACCGCACCCTTTTTATGGTGGATAAGATCGTCTGCCAATAAAACAGCAAAGGGTTCATCACCCACCAGATGAGCTGTTAAAGCCACAGCATGGCCTAAACCCATGGCTTCATTTTGACGGATATACGTGCAACTCACGCCCTTGGGTACAACGTTTTGCGCTATATCCAAGAGTGCCTTTTTTCCTCGTTGCTCCAGTTGATGTTCTAATTCGTAGGCTTTATCGAAATGATCAGCAATGCTGCGTTTTGTTCGTCCCGTGACAAAGATCATCTCTGTGATGCCCGCCTCGACTGCCTCTTCAACTGCATATTGAATTAAAGGCTTATCCACCACTGCCATCATCTCTTTGGGGTTAGCTTTCGTTGCCGGCAAGAACCTTGTGCCCATGCCCGCCACAGGAAAAACTGCTTTGCGCACTTTTTCACCATGCCTTATGTGTACCATTTAAAACTCCCTAAAAGTCGCTTCGTTTTAATAAACCACTATTATATCCATAAGTCGTCAATTAAGTTTGAGTAAATATAGCGACTCAGCCATTTTTGTCCTATCTTTATCAGGCTACACGTTTATAATTGCCGATTGTCTTTAATGTACTAACTGTTGGTGAATTTGGTGAGCAATGTAAAAGCAAGTCCAGATACGTTTCAGGAGCTTATCGCTAGGCTTCAGGACTATTGGGCTCAACAGGGTTGTGTAGTCATGCAACCCCTAGACATGGAGGTAGGTGCGGGTACTTTTCATCCGGCAACCTTCCTGCGTTCAATAGGCCCAGAAGTTTGGAACAGCGCCTATGTTCAACCATCGCGTCGACCTACGGACGGGCGCTACGGTGAAAACCCTAATCGGCTTCAACATTATTACCAATTTCAAGTGGTTATGAAGCCTTCACCGGCTGATTTTCAAGATCTGTATTTGGCATCCCTAGAGTATCTCGGTATCGACTTGAATATACATGATGTTCGGTTTGTAGAGGACAACTGGGAATCACCCACCTTGGGTGCCTGGGGGCTGGGCTGGGAAGTGTGGTTGAATGGTATGGAGGTCACTCAGTTTACTTATTTTCAGCAAGTGGGTGGACTAGAGTGTTACCCAGTGACCGGCGAAATAACCTATGGTATTGAGCGAATTGCTATGTATCTCCAAGGTGTTGATAGCATCTATGATCTTGTCTGGTCTCGTGGCTCAAATGGTGTTGTTACCTACGGTGATGTTTTCCTGCAAAATGAGCGGGAGTTATCCGCCTACAATTTTGAACACTCTGACGCAGAGTTTTTGTTTAAGGCCTTTGACCAATTCGAAGCAGATGCCGAGCGATTGGTTAAAGCCAAGCTTCCACTTCCAGCCTATGAGATGGTGATGAAGGCATCTCACACACTAAACTTGCTGGACGCACGCAAGGCTATATCTGTCACTGAACGGCAACGTTTTATATTGCGCGTTCGAAGCATGGCCCGTGCCGTAGCCATAGGTTACTTTGAGTCGCGTTTGGCCGCAGGCTTCCCTCTCGCGGAAAAAGCTATAGCGCAAGAAGTAATGGCTAAACATCAGGGAGAATCAAAATGAAATCTGATTTTCTCTTTGAATTAGGTACAGAGGAGTTGCCACCAAAAATTCTTAACCTCTTATCTAGTTCTTTAACCTCAGGGATTACGCAAGGTCTCTCCAAGAATGGCCTCAACTTTGGCGATGTAAAAAGCTTTGCAACTCCGCGTCGACTTGCAGTTTTAATCAAACAACTTGATCATCAAACTGCAGACAGTGACGTGGTTATTTGGGGCCCGCCTTTGAAGGTTGCATTTACAGAAGATGGCAAACCGACTAAAGCGGCTGAGGCCTTTGCTAGTAAAAATAACCTCGAGATTAAGCAGCTTAAAAACTATATTGATAACGATGGTCAACAGGATAAATTGTGTCTAAAACGCACTGAGCCTGGTGTACAAACATCGGAATTAGTCACGGCCATTATCAATCAGTCCTTGGCTGATTTACCCATGCCCAAGCGTATGCGTTGGGGTAGTGGCAAGGAAGAATTTTCACGTCCAGCGCAATGGGTATTACTTCTATTTGCTGATTACAGTTTTAAGAATAAGGTGCTGGGCCTGACACCGAGTAATGTAACCCGTGGCCATAGATTTCATGCCAATCAAGAGATTGTTGTTAAATCGCCTGACACCTACCAGCAACAACTTTACAAAGCCTTTGTAGTAGCCGACTTTGAGCAAAGAAAAAATATTATTCTTGAGGGTATCAGCAAACTGACTAAGAATATGGCTGGCACTGCTGTTATCGATAAAGAGCTATTAGAGGAAGTAACGGCACTGAATGAATGGCCTGTGCCTCTTATGGGTAAATTTGATAAACACTTCCTTGAGGTTCCCTCGGAAGCGCTTATCTCATCCATGAAGTCGCACCAGAAATACTTTCATGTAGTAGACAGCAAAAACAAATTGCTACCAGCATTTATTACTGTCGCCAATATTGAAAGCAAAGACCCACAGCAGGTTGTAAGTGGCAATGAGCGGGTAATTCGTCCGCGTCTCGCCGATGCTGCTTTCTTCTATAAGAGCGACAAACTACAAACTCTTGAGAGTCGACGCGAGTTACTTAAGGACATTGTTTTTCAAGCCCAACTTGGGTCTGTATTTGACAAGACGCAACGTGTTGCTGCAGTAGCTGCTGAACTGGCACCTCTTGTAGATGCCAACCCTAAGCTTGTTCACCGCGCTGCAGAGTTGAGCAAATCTGACTTAATGACAGACATGGTAGGTGAATTTGACACCTTGCAGGGCACCATGGGTCGGGACTATGCACTGCATGATGGCGAAGATCCCCAAGTTGCCGATGCTCTGTTTGAGCAATATCTGCCCCGATTCTCGGGCGATGTAATTCCCACAACACCAACCGGTAGAGCTCTAGCACTAGCCGACAGATTGGATAGCTTAGTGGGTATTTTTAGTATTGGACAACAGCCCACAGGGTCTAAGGACCCCTTTGCATTGCGCAGAGCCAGTCTAGGGGTATTGCGTATCTTAATTGAGGGTGAAATTGATAGCGATCTTAAGTATCTATTACAACAGTCAGGCTCCCAGTTTCAACTCTCTGATGGTCAGGATAAAGGCTTTGAACAAGTCTATGAGCAAGTACTCACTTACATTTTAGAGCGCTTAAAATCTTGGTATAGAGATCAAAACCTGAGTGTTGAAGTCTATAACTCGGTAGCCTGCCTAAAGCTGTCTAATCCCCTAGATATTAATGCCCGTGTTGTAGCGGTTAACAAATTTACCCTATTACCAGAGGCCTCTGATCTAGCGGCCGCCAATAAACGAGTCTCTAATATACTAAGCAAACAAGCTGATACAGTCGTGCCTGACACTATCAATAATGCATTATTAGACAATAATGCTGAGAAAGATCTGGCCGCTCAGCTGGAAAGTCTTACCAAAACCATTATGCCCCTGATCAAACAACGGGATTACTATGCAGTGCTTGAACAGTTGGCTTCTCTGCGAGACCCTGTTGATAGGTTTTTTGAGGATGTTATGGTGATGACAGAAAACCTAGAAGTACGCGCTAACAGACTGGCTATGTTAGACAAGTTGCATGCGCTGTTTATGCATGTGGCCGATATTTCTAAATTAGCTTCTACTAAGTAAAGGGCCAAGATAAATTGATTACAGCCCCCTTGCTTGGCCTTCGATCCCTGCTGTTCTATATTGGATTTGTGTTTATTATTGCCTTAGCAAGTACAGCAACATGCCTATTATTCTTCCTGCCATTTAGGTTGTTGCAACGCATTGCAACCTCTGGCAATTATGCGCTTATGCTATGGCTGCGAGTCACATGTGGCATCAAAATAAAGGTATCAGGGTCTGAAAATTTACCCTTAGGCCCTTGCGTAATTTTGAGCAACCATCAGAGCAGTTGGGAAGCATTTTATATGCAGTGGTATTTTCAGCCCGCGAGCTTTATTTTAAAACGAGAGTTACTTTGGATCCCGTTTTTTGGTTGGGCCCTGTATTTTATGAGACCCATTGCCATAAGACGCTCTAAACCTTCTAAAGCTATTCGATGGGTTCTAAAGCAGGGCACTCGACGACTTCAGGGTGGCAGCAGAATAGTAATATATCCAGAGGGAACCAGAATCAAGGACGGAAAACTTGGAGAGTTCAAAACCAGTGGTGCGGCGCTGGCAAAGTCGGCCCAAGTGCCAGTAGTTCCGGTTGCTCACAATGCCGGTGAACATTGGAAGCAACCAGGCTTTATAAAAATTCCAGGCACTATCTATATGAAGATCGGGCCAGCAATTGACAGCTTAGATCTATCACCCAGAGAAATAACTGAGCGAGCACATAGTTGGGTTGCGCAAAATCTTAGACATCAAGATTAACTACTGACAGAGCGTTGCTTTCAATAAAGTCACGCCGTGGCTCTACTTGATCTCCCATCAATGTAGTGAACATCTGATCAGCAGCTATCGCATCCTCAATGGTAACCACCAACATACGCCGTGTTTCAGGATCCATTGTAGTTTCCCACAACTGTTCTGGATTCATTTCACCCAATCCCTTGTAACGCTGGGTGTTGATACCACGTCGAGATTCAGTCATTAGCCAGTCCAGTGCCTGTTCAAAAGAATCAATATCAGCGCTGCGCTCACCACGCTTTACATGGGCTCCTTCCTCAATTAAGCCCTGTAGGGTAGCGCCTAAACTGACGATAGCCGCATACTCGGTTGAACTAAAGAAATCCCTGCTAAGACTGTGTTTATGGGGTATTCCGTGGGCAGTAATCTCTATTACTGGCAGGAATACCTTGCGCTCTTTGTCTTCTTCTACCGATACCTGATAGCGATGGGTACCATTTTCCAGTTTAGTGAGATTTCCCTGCAGATCGCTACACCAGGCCTCAACTTCGCTGCTTTTTCCAAGAAGTTCTTTACCTAACTGTTTTGTATAAACCAGCGCCTCAAGTACTTCTTTGGGGTAGACCAGAGACATACGATCAATAAGAGATGCTACCTGCCTGTACTGAGTGACTAGCGCTTCCAGTGCTGTGCCCTGGATGGCAGGCGCCTTTGCATTGACATGTAAGCTGGCATCTTCCAGCGCTTTTTGTGTGAGATAGCGCTCCAAAGCAGCATCGTCTTTCAAGTATTGCTCATTTTTGCCTTTCGCAACTTTGTAAAGGGGTGGCTGAGCGATATAGATATGCCCGTTCTCAACTAACTCGCGCATTTGCCTAAAGAAAAAAGTCAGTAACAGGGTGCGAATATGTGAGCCGTCTACATCCGCATCGGTCATAATTACAATGGTATGATAACGTAGCTTTTCAAGATTAAACTCATCAGCACCAATACCGCAGCCCAGCGCTGTGATAAGTGTGCCCACTTCGGCACTGGAAAGCATTTTATCAAAGCGCGCTTTCTCAACATTGAGAATCTTACCTTTAAGCGGCAAGATAGCTTGGGTCTTGCGCGCGCGACCCTGTTTTGCTGAACCTCCAGCAGAGTCACCCTCTACCAAATACAACTCAGAGAGCGCCGGATCTTTTTCTTGGCAGTCTGCTAACTTTCCTGGAAGCCCAGCTATATCCAAAGCACCTTTGCGGCGCGTCATTTCTCTCGCTTTACGAGCGGCTTCCCTTGCGCGGGCGGCGTCAATCATTTTGTTAACAACGGCCTTAGCCTCTTGGGGGAACTCCATAAGATAGTCATTAAAGCGCTCACCCATCTCCTGCTCTACAGCAGACTTGACCTCAGAACTCACCAACTTATCTTTGGTCTGAGACGAGAACTTTGGATCAGGCACTTTGACAGAGACAATTCCGGTAAGGCCTTCTCTAGCATCATCACCGGTCGTATTAACTTTGGCTTTTGCGCTGATGCCCTCTTTCTCAATATAACTATTTAAACCGCGGGTTAATGCGGACCTAAAGCCTGCCAGGTGCGCACCTCCATCCCGCTGCGGGATATTATTGGTATAACAGAGGATGTTTTCCTGGAAGCTATCATTCCATTGCAGTGCAACTTCAACACTGATGCCATCATCACGCATAGTGTTAAAGTGCATAATCTTATTGATGGTATTTTTATTGGTGTTTAAATATTCAACAAAAGCCTTTAGGCCGCCATCGTACTCATAGGTCTCCTTTTCGCCACTTCTCTCGTCAATAAGCACTATCCTCACGCCCGAGTTAAGGAAAGAGAGCTCTCTGAGGCGCTTTGCTAGCAGGTCAAAGTGAAAATGAATATTGCTAAAAGTATCTGGTGAAGGCTCAAAAAATACTTCGGTTCCGGTATCCTGGGTATCGCCAATTATTTCTAGTGGGCCATCTGGAACACCGTGGGAATATGTTTGCTCATGAACCTTACCATTACGACGGATGGTAAGACGCATTTTATTAGACAAAGCATTAACCACAGATACACCAACACCGTGCAGTCCACCGGAAACTTTGTAGCTATTGTCGTCAAACTTACCCCCCGCATGGAGCACCGTCATAATAACTTCTGCGGCAGATACTCCCTCCTCATGCATTTCGGTAGGTATGCCACGACCGTTATCTGAAACAGAGATGGTTTCATTTGGGTGAATAGTGATTTTTATTTCAGAACAATGACCGGCGAGCGCTTCGTCAATGGAGTTATCCACCACCTCAAACACCATATGGTGAAGACCTGTTCCATCCTCGGTATCCCCAATATACATGCCGGGACGCTTTCTGACTGCATCTAGACCCTTAAGTACTTTAATACTCGACGAGTCATAATTGGCTTCTTCACTCATAAATGCATTTTCCTATTTTATCTACCAGAAACAGTGCCATGTTCCACGTGGAACATTCGACCCTTCTTTTCTTCAAACAAACTGCTGAAGTCGTTTTTATCAACACCAGTAACAAAATACTGACACTCCAGGCCATTTAGGTACGTTAAGACGTCCTCACGATTTTTAGCATCAAGCTCCGCTGGCAAATCGTCTAACAAAAACAGACAACCCTGTCCCAACACTTGGCGATAATGGGAGGCCTGTGCAAGCTTTAAAGCATAGACCAAAAGCTTTGATTGCCCCCGCGAAACACAGTCAGCCGCCAGCGTTCCATCGACAAAGATTCTAACATCAGCGCGATGGGCCCCGTGGGACGTATTTCCAGATGCAATGTCACGCTCGAGATCATTGTCAAAAACCTTTGCGATTTCGACTCCCTTTGACCAACCCTGTAAATATTCAAGTTTTACCGCCCCCAACCCATCAAGCTTTTCTACTACCGGAGCAATATGCTTCTCAAGCTCCAACAAGTATTGTGTTCGCTGCTGAGTAATCTGTTCATTCAGTGGAACCAATTCTTGGGTCCAAGCCCGCAGCGAATCTTTATCTATTCTACCATGACGAAGCAGTTGATTGCGTTGTTTTAAAACTTTTTGGAAGCGACGCCAAAGATCAGCGTAATGATGTTCCACGTGGAACACTCCCCAGTCTAAAAATTGCCTTCTCTGCAAAGGCCCCCCCTCAATCAGCGAGAAGCTTTGGGCATCGATAATTTGCAAAGGTAATTCTAAAGCCAACTCAGCAGCAGATTTTATAGATTGGCCATCACAACGCGCCTCAAAATCACCTTTTGCAGAGCGCTTGATACCTAGTTGATGAGTGGTTTTAGATAGCGGCCTATAGATCTTGGCTGATACCACCAGTTGATCCGCTTTATTATTTACAACTAAGCGCAGATCTCGATGTTTAAATGAACGGCCTCTTCCCAGTAGAAAGATTGACTCCAGCAGACTGGTTTTACCACTGCCATTAGCACCGTAGATAATATTTGCCGCTGGGTGGCAGTCAAGGCTAACCGACTCAAGATTTCGCACCTGTGAGACATTTAGCGTTTTCAGCAACATGGGCAACGCCTGAAATCAGGCCTCCAGTGAATGACTGTCAAAGACGCATTGGCATTACAACGTACAGAGCGCCGCTACTTTCAGAATCCTCTTCAAGAAGCGCGCTACTGTTTGAGTCTGAGAGAATAAAGCGAATTTTTGAGCTTTTCAGAACGTTAAGCACGTCCAAAAGATAGCTTACATTGAAACCAATCTCCAAGGAGTCGCCGGCATAGTCCACTGCAACCTCTTCCTGAGCCTCCTCTTGCTCAGGATTGTTAGCCACCATATGCATGGCTCCCTCTTGGAGTTGTATGCGCACACCGCGGTATTTCTCATTGGACAAAATGGCAGTGCGACCGAATGCCTGTTTAAGCTGCTCTCTGTCACCAATTACTTTTTTGTCGCCCTCTTTGGGAACCACCCGATCGTAATCTGGGTATGCACCGTCAACAAGTTTTGAAGTAAAGCAATAATTTGCCCCAGTAATGCGTATATGGTTAGACCCCAAGGATACCTGAACATTGTCCTCATCAAGCAGTCGAGATAACTCAACAATGCCTTTGCGTGGCAAGATGGCTGACATTTTTCCATCAACTGTCACATCACAAACACCATCACACAGGGCCAAGCGATGACCATCGGTAGCAACAGCACGCAATTGATTGGTCGTTACTTCCCACAGCATGCCATTTAGGTAGTACCTAACATCCTGCTGCGCCATTGCAAAAGAGGTTGCCTCAATAAGCCCCTTAATCATGCTAGCGGGTGCAGAAAACTCAACATCCTGTGAACCCTGGTCTACGCTAGGGAATTCATTAGCTGGTAGAGTTGCCAGAGAGAACCTACTCTTGCCGCTGGTAACAAAAGCCTTACTGTCTTCTACGGTAAAATCCAAGACGGCACCCTCTGGCAGTGCACGACAGATATCCAACATTTTCCGCGCTGAAACTGTGGCCTGTCCAGATTCTGAGGAGGAGTTAACCTCGGTCGTTCCCTTAATCTCGACCTCTAGATCTGTACCAGTTAAGGAAAGCAAATTTCCATCTAATGAAAAAAGAACATTGGATAGGATTGGCAAAGTCTGACGTCTTTCTACAACACCAGCAACCAACTGTAATGGATTTAGAAGTGACTCTCGTGACAAACTAAATTTCATGATATTTTCTTTCTCCCAAAATCTTTATTTTTCTTACCAATACAACCCAGTTTAATTAAGTGGATAAGGTGCGATAGAGATTTTTCAGATCTCTCTGTACTTCTCTATCCGCGCCCTCAAGTTCTTTGACCTTTCTGCAGGCGTGCAATACTGTGGTGTGATCACGACCACCAAAAGACTCGCCTATCTCCGGCAAGCTGTGATTGGTAAGTTCCTTGGCTATGGCCATAGCAACCTGTCTTGGACGCGCCACTGATCTGCTTCGTCTTTTGGATAACAAATCAGACATCTTGAGTTGATAATAGTCTGCAACCACGCGTTGTATATTATCAATAGTGACCAACTTGTCTTGAAGAGCAAGAAGATCTTTAAGAGACTCTCTAATTAAATCTATATCAATCGGGCGCCGGGTAAACTGAGCATGAGCCATCACTCGTTTTAAGGCTCCCTCCAATTCACGTACATTTGAGCGTATGCGCTGAGCTATAAAAAAAGCGGCATCTTTAGATAAGAATGCACCACCCTGTTCGGCCTTATTAATTAAGATTGCTGCGCGCGTTTCAAGTTCTGGAGGCTCAACAGCTACCGTTAGGCCCCAGCCAAAGCGAGATTTTAATCGCTCTTCAACACCGTCTATCTCTTTTGGATAACGATCACAGGTCAGTATCATCTGTTGGCCGCCCTCAAGAAGCGCATTGTAGGTATGAAAGAATTCTTCCTGAGATCTCTCTTTGCCAGAAAAAAACTGTATATCATCAATTAGTAGCGCATCTACCGATCGGTAAAAGCGCTTGAATTCATCTATGGCTTTGAGCTGAAGTGCTTTAACCATATCGGCCACAAATCGCTCAGAATGAAGGTATACCACTTTTGCATCAGGCTTTTTTGCCCGCAATGCATTTCCGACTGCATGCATCAAGTGAGTCTTACCCAGGCCAACACCGCCATAAATAAATAGTGGGTTATAGGAACCACCCGGATTCTCTGCTACCTGCTGTGCGGCAGCAAAGGCCAGTTGGTTTGATTTGCCCTCAACAAAACTGTCAAAGGTAAAATCTTCGTTGAGGTTAGTTTTCAAACTAGATTCAGCAGCTGACCGGGGTATGATAATTTGCGATGAAGGCGCTGCCGGCGCTTCGGAATGATCAGAGGTATCACTGCCAGGGGCAGTATTGATAGTATTGTCTTCCGTGTGAGTTTGGTACTGTGCCTGTTGAACTGGACTGGCGGAAATATCCAGCACAACCTCGTTACCACTTAGTTGATAGAACAACTCTTGCATGCGTGTAAGAAACTTATTCTTTACCCAATCTTCAACAAAACGGTTTGGGGCCACGATGCGCACCACATCATTGTTGGCAGTGGCACCAAAATTTCCCTCACGATTATTTAAGGTAAGCGGTCTTATCCACGTGTTGTATTGCTGTTCTGGAAGTTCATTTTGAAGCTGACTCTGGCATTGGGACCAGACCGATTCAGGCGCATCAAAACCCATTTTTATTACCTTATTTAGTTATTACTTGGCTAAAACTTTCGCGAGAAAATTCTCGAAATAACAGAACTAGAAATCCACCTAATTAACCAATGTGTAAAATTCTTTATTATTTTTTTGTCTGGGTAACCCTATTCCCCTATTACATGACCTAGTCTATACCCTGCAAAAAAAACTATCCACATATCTAAAAATTACCAAATAGTGACAAAAAATAAAAATAAAAACGAAAACAATAACTTATATATTTTCAAGGTTTTTTTTATCAACAGCCATAAGTGAAATTTTTGATCAAAAAATGATCAGTGTCTGTGGAAAAGCTGTGTATATACAGTATAAAACCAGTGTTTGAAGGGGCAAACAGGGAAATCTAAGGGAAATGGCAAACAGTCAAAGTTTTGATGGTGACCAGAACTAACTTTTTGGTCACTTTCCAATGCAGAAGGAGGAGAATATCTCTCCCAAGAGATCATCAGAGGAGAAATCGCCAGTAATTTCAGAGAGATGGTGCTGTGCCTGCCGCAGATCTTCGGCAAGCAACTCCCCGGCACCAGAACCCTCAAGTTGCTCAATACCTGTCTGTAGCAAAGTTAGCGCGTTTGACAGGGCGCTCAAGTGCCGACGTCGCGCAGAGAAAATACCCTCTGACGGTTTATTAAATCCCACACTCTGCAGCAAGCACGATTTGAGCACATCCAATCCCTGCCCAGTTTTTGCAGAGATTGGAATAACACTGTCACTGCTTTTATTAGGACTGTGACCATCACAAAGATCAACTTTATTAAGCAAGGTAATAATGGTTTGGTCTGTCGTTGGAAAGCGTTGATAAAACTCTGGCCACAGTGTTTCTATATCAGCGTTGCTGTTATGGGTGATATCAACTACATACAGGATGGCGTCGGCTTGTTCAATTTCTTGCCATGCCCGCAGCACACCCTCCATTTCAACTTCGTCATCTGTGTCTCGAAGTCCAGCAGTGTCTACAATATTTAGGGGTACACCTTGAAGGTTGATTCTCTCGCGCAATACATCTCTGGTAGTGCCGGCAACAGGTGTGACAATTGCGGTCTCCTGCTCTGCCAGAGCGTTAAGCAAACTTGATTTTCCAGCGTTCGGTTTTCCCGCTAATACCACTTTAATGCCATCCCGCAACAGCGCACCCTGCTGCGCTTTTTCCTGAATTTGCAGTAAAGACTCTTTCAACTTATAGAGATTTTCTTTAAGTTGGCTATCTGCAAGAAAATCAATCTCCTCTTCAGGAAAATCTATAGCCGCTTCCACATAGACACGCACATCAATCATTTGTTTAACTAAGGATCGAATATGGCTTGAAAATTCACCCTTTAGTGAACGCAATGCTGAGCGGGCAGATTGAGAAGAGGCCGCATCAATCAGGTCGGCAATGGCTTCAGCTTGTGCAAGGTCCATTTTGTCATTAAGAAAGGCTCGTTCACTGAACTCTCCCGGTCTAGCTAATCTTGCGCCGCAGTCAATACATCTTGCAACCAGAGCATCCAAGACCACAGGTCCACCATGACCATGAATCTCTAGAACATTTTCTCCAGTAAAAGAATGGGGCGCAGGAAAAAACAACACCAAACCTTGATCTAGGGTATAGCCATTTTCATCATAGAAGGTTCCGTAATGAGCATGCCGCGGTTTGAGGGTGGTGGGCGCTCCCAGCAATGCATCAATATAGGGCTGAAGATCAGCGCCTGAGAGACGGACAACCCCAACACCTGCTCGGCCGGTTGCCGTTGCAATAGCGACTATGGTGTCAGCGTTGTTTTTTAATAGGGTATTGTCCATAGAACGCGCCGATAAGTATGGGAAACAACGCTGAAAGAATCTTACACATTAAACAACCTGTTCCCACATTTACAGTGAAAAGCCACCGCACTAATTAGCGGTGGCTATAATGCACCTTTATCAAGATTTAGCTTGAACCGTCTGCCTATTAATAACCCACTGCTGAAGCATGCTTAACAGATTGTTAACGGTCCAATAAAGCACTAGACCCGCGGGGAACCATAGACAAAAAATGGTAAAGGCTATGGGCATTATTTGGAATATCTTTTGCTGCATTGGATCTGTGGGAGCAGGTTGCAATTTTTGCATCACAAACATACTTGCCCCCATTACCAGAGGAAGTATAAACAAAGGATCCTTTGTCGATAGATCCTGTATCCAACCTATCCAGGGTGAGTGACGAATTTCAACTGACTCAGATAAGACCCAAAACAAGGCGATAAAGACTGGCATTTGTAACAACATAGGAAAGCAACCCCCTGCAGGATTTACTTTATGCTTTTTAAACAGCGCCATCTGTTCTTGACTAGCCCTCTGGCGGTCATCGGCATACATTTCCTTGATGCGAGTCATTTCTGGATGAAGCTTACGCATTTTTGCCATGGATTTAAGACCAGCGGCAGACAATGGATACAAAAGAATCTTAATTAAAATTGTCAAAAGAATAATTGACCAACCCCAATTGCCTATAACTTCATTTATAAGGTTCATAACAAAAAAGATCGGCTTTGCAACCATCCATAAAAAACCATAATCAACGGTTAAATCCAGATAATCAGCCAAATCAGCTAGCACGGGTTGATCTTTTGGCCCAACATAAAAGTCTGCCTTGTAGTCAACCACAGAGCCCGGAGCCGCATTGATCCACTTACCCTGAAACTCAAACAAAAAGATATCATCTCTATACTCTCTCAAGGTGTAAGATGCTTTTTCATCCTGAGGCGGTACCCAAGCACTGATAAAGTAATGCTGAACAAATGCTACCCAACCACCTTTAATAGACGAGCTAACCTGTTCATCCTCGAGGTCTGAAAAACTATGTTTTGAATAGTTTTTATCTTCCTCTCTAAACGCTGCACCCAGAAAAGGTTGCATCTGCATACCGCCGGCAGTGCCAATATTGGGGGGTTGAGAGTCTCTGCGAATTTGACCATAAAACTTCGAAGACCAGGGTTCACTGGAATAGTTATCAATAATATAACGTACACCAATACGGTAACTATTAGGCGCAAATTCAAAACGTTTGGTTATTACTGCGCCCTCTTGATTATAAACCAAATCAACATTCAGGCTGTCCTCATTTTCAGACAGACTGTATTCGTAGGCAGAAGATTTAAATAAAGGTCGATCAGAAGGCGATTTATCAGTTGCATTACCACCTATTAAACCGCTTAGGGCAACATATTCAGCTCGGCTTGTTCGTTGCAGAAGGGTGATAGGTTGACCACCATCCTCTGCCATTTTAGTCAAATGTTGTAACAGCTTGACCTCAACAATATCCCCACCGAAGGGATCTATCACAACGTTTAGAACATCCGTAGTTACGCTAATTAATTCGCGGTTAGCTGAATCTGTAACTGATACTTTCTTTACTTCATCTGCAACCTGCGGGAATGCCGACGTTTGAGGTGTTGGCGAAGCAGCGAACGTATCAGTTGGATTTAATTGGGGTATCTCGATGTTTACCTCAGGTTGGCTTTGCTCAATTAGCAAATCTCGTTGATCCTGAAAATCACTCCAGCGAAGCATTAATGTCCAAGCAACAACGCCAATGGATGCCAGTATTATATTTCTTTGCCAATTCATAGCTTTCTAATCTCTCGGTAATATCTAGTCTTTATTAGACTTAGGTTTAATATCTTCATCTGTTTTGGGAACAGGATCATACCCACCCTCGTGGAGTGGGTGGCATTTTATAAGTCTTCTGAAAGAAAGATAACCCCCTTTTATCACCCCATACCTTTTTATTGCCTCAGTGGCGTATACAGAACATGTGGGTTCAAACCTACAATTTGCACCCAAAAGAGGGCTCAAAAGGAGCTGGTACAACCTTATTAGACCTAAAACTAATCTACGCATGGGAACACTCCAGAGCATTACAACGGGTTTCTAAATCAACCCATGCCTTAATCAGTAACTCCGTCAACTGATTATTTGACAACTGATTTGCTCGGCTTCGAGCCAGAAAAACAATATCCATGGGTACTGTAAAGTTTTGATGGCGAAACGTTTCTCTAGCTACACGTTTAACGCGATTGCGCTGAACAGCAGTAGGTATATTTTTTTTGGCTATGACCAAGCCCAGTCTGGAATGGACACTTGAGGATGGTTTGGCAAGGATTAGCAGTGATGAATTTGCAACTTTTAATTTATTAGAATCAAACACCTCCTTGAAATCAGAGGCGTTCAATAATCGCTGCTTCTTATTAAAACTGTGACTGGGCAACTAGCCCAAAACCTTAAGCAGCTATGCGCTTGCGACCTTTGGCGCGTCGACGATTAAGTACCGCTCGCCCGCCTTTAGTGGCCATACGTGCTCTGAAGCCGTGGGTGCGCTTGCGTTTTAGATTGCTTGGCTGAAATGTTCTTTTCATGGCAAATATCCCGGTACTGCTAAGTAAGATTGATTAGGGCGCGCGATTTTAATTAATTTATCCTGTTAGATCAATAAACTTCTCAATAAAAGATTAAAACAAATAATATCAACATTGTGCTCACAGCTTACGCAAAGTAAGAGAACAATTTTATGCAGTAAAAAAGAATTGTTTATGTAACTTATAAGAACCTGTTAAAAACCTATGATTAGTAGCCAATAACATACCCATTACAAGACCACTTATACAGAGTAATCGGCAAAGATAAATTCTATAAACAAATCTTCACAGCTAAAGAAACAAACAGTTAAACCACTCACTCAGCTATTTATCCCCCCTATTTATTAACTATAAAACATTGTTTTTTATGGGTTTTTAATGCTTATTAACAATGGTAGTCAAAACTAATAACAACAATAATATTCTTACTTATTAATAAAATATTAATATTAAATAACAAAATAAAAACTGATTAAAAATAAACAAAAGCATCGTATAATGCGCCACCTTTAAAAATAGAAGTAAAATATGCGTTACACAAGTCATTATGATGTCATTGTTGTTGGAGGCGGTCATGCTGGTACAGAAGCATGTCTGGCTGCTGCGCGCATGGGTTGTAACACACTTTTATTAACCCACAATATAGAAACACTGGGTCAGATGTCATGTAACCCTGCCATAGGCGGCATAGGAAAGAGCCATTTAGTTAAGGAAATTGACGCACTAGATGGCGCAATGGCTAGGGCAACAGATTTGGGCGGTATCCAATTTCGTGTACTAAATGCGCGCAAAGGACCGGCAGTCAGAGCCACCCGAGCTCAGGCTGATCGTGCTCTTTATAAAGCGGCTATTAGAAATATTTTAGAAAATCAGCCCAACTTAAGTATCTTCCAGCAAGCTGTCGATGATTTGATTATAGAGAATTCACGCGTAACAGGGGTAGTCACCCAAATGGGATTGACCTTTGTTGCTAAAACGGTAGTTATAACGGCGGGCACTTTCTTGGCTGGAAAGGTGCATATAGGTATGGAAAATTTTGCAGCTGGGAGAGCCGGTGACCCGCCTGCTGATAAATTAGCTGAGCAGTTTCGAAGCTTGCCATTGAGAGTCGAACGACTTAAAACAGGCACACCACCTCGAATAGATGCACGCAGTGTTGACTTTAGCACTTTGCAACAACAGTGGGGCGATAAGCCCCTGCCAGTTATGTCCTATTTGGGAGAGCCCTCTGATCATCCCACGCAAACCTGCTGTTGGATAACCTATACCAATGCTGATACCCATGACATTATCAAACAGGGTATGGACCGCTCACCCCTTTACACTGGCGTAATCGATGGTGTGGGCCCAAGATACTGTCCATCCATTGAGGACAAGGTGGTGCGCTTTGCCGACAAAGAGCAACATCAAATTTTTATCGAGCCTGAGGGTTTGAACACCTATGAGCTTTACCCAAACGGAATATCTACTAGTCTGCCCTTTGATGTTCAGCTTGATTTAGTGCGCTCAATTGAGGGTTTTGCTAACGCTCATATCACACGTCCTGGTTATGCCATTGAATATGATTATTTCAATCCGCAAGACCTTAAACACTCTCTGGAAACTAGGTCTATAGAGGGATTGTTTTTTGCAGGTCAAATCAACGGCACCACAGGCTACGAAGAGGCGGGTGCCCAAGGATTGCTCGCAGGTGCCAATGCCGCACTAAAAGTGATGGACAAAGAAAGCTGGTGTCCAGGTCGTGATGAAGCCTATATGGGTGTGTTGGTGGATGACCTTATCAGTATGGGTACCAGTGAGCCCTATAGAATGTTTACTAGCCGAGCTGAGTACAGGCTTCTGTTGAGAGAGGACAACGCAGATTTACGTTTAACGGAAAAGGGACGAGAGCTTGGCCTTGTTGGCGATCAACGCTGGCAGATGTTTTGTGAAAAACAAGAGGCAATCGAACAAGAGCGACAGCGTTTGAGGACGACATGGGTGCAACCCAATACACCTCAGGCTAAGCAGTTGGAAAAAATAGTTGCAAATAAGCTTTCTCACGAATACTCGCTGTTTGATCTTTTAAAGCGCCCAGAACTTAATTATTGCAATATTAATGAGCTAACACCGCAACATAAGGTTGATAGCAAGGTAGCTGAACAGGTTGAAATTGATGCTAAGTATGCGGGCTATGTCGGTCGCCAGCAGGAAGAAATCGAGCGCCTAAAACGTCACGAAAACACCCTAATTCCTGTTACTTTTGACTACAACAAGGTGCGCGGACTATCCAACGAAGTGAAACAGAAGCTCAGCCATGCTAAACCAACAACATTGGCTAGAGCCTCAAGAGTGCCCGGTGTTACACCAGCAGCCATCTCGCTTCTGCTTGTATCGCTTAAAAAACACGCCGCCTAAACCGTGTTAAGCGACAGGCAACAACAACTAGAGCGTGGTCTAGAAAAGCTAGATATTCCCTGTAATGCGCAACAAATAACTAAACTTCTTACTTTCCTCAGCATGCTCGAGCGCTGGAATAAGACATTCAATTTGACCGCTATCCGCGATCCACTGGCTATGCTGCGCTTACACCTGCTTGATAGCGCCACCATGCACCACCCCATCTGTGAAGCTGAACGTATTATTGATGTAGGGACTGGTGCTGGATTGCCGGGAATACCTCTGGCTATTCTCAACCCACAAAAAAACTTTACGCTGTTGGATAGCAACGGAAAAAAAACACGCTTTATCTTTCAAGCCCGTTCAGAGTTGGCGCTTACTAATGTCACAGAGGTAAACTGCAGGGTAGAGGCCTACCAGCCCCAAACACGTTTTGATACGGTGGTTACAAGAGCATTTAGCTCACTCCCTAAAATGCTTCAGCAGTGTCATCACTTGGTGTCCGACCAAGGTGTTTTTTTGGCAATGAAAGGAAAAAAACCAGATTTAGAGTTGAGCCAAATTCAGAAAGAATATAAGGTTTCAGAACTATCTAAGGTAATGGTGCCTGACACACCAGGTGAAAGGCACCTGATTAAAATTAAAAGAATAATCAATTAGCAGCTATTTATTGAAGGAATAAATTCAGACGTGGCCAGAATTTTATCAATTGCAAACCAAAAAGGTGGCGTTGGCAAGACAACCACCAGCGTTAACTTAGCTGCATCTCTGGCCGCTTATAAAAAACGTGTGCTGTTGTTAGATATGGATCCTCAGGGTAATGCCACAATGGGTTCGGGCATCAACAAACAGGCGTGCGAGGTCAGTGTTTATGATGTTCTTACTGACAATAAAAACATCGAAGATACAATTCAACAATCTGAGTCGGGCAAATATAATCTAATTGCCTCCAATGGAGACTTAGTTGCCGCGGAAGTTGAGTTAATGCAAGAGATTGGTCGCGAGAGTAGGTTAAGCCATGCTCTAAAGCGCGTTGCCAACGACTATGATTTTATTATCATTGATTGCCCGCCCTCTCTAAATATACTTACGGTTAATGCCCTGGTAGCCAGTGACGGTGTAATTATTCCCATGCAATGTGAATACTATGCTCTTGAGGGACTCTCCGCTCTTAACAACACAATTAGCCAAATTGCGAAACTAATTAATCCCAAGCTTAAAATAGAGGGAATACTGCGCACCATGTACGATCCCCGTAACAGCCTAACTAACGCAGTGACCGCCCAATTGAGAAAGTATTTTGGTGACCGTGTTTACAGAGTCAGCATCCCGCGCAATGTTAGACTGGCGGAGGCGCCCAGTCATGGCAAGCCAGCGCTGGCCTATGATAAAAACTCCAAGGGATCTGTAGCCTATTTGGCCCTTGCTGGAGAGATCCTGCGTCAACAACACACAGCAACACAGATGACAGGGAGCTAAATATGGCGGCCAAAAGACAAAGCTTAGGTAAAGGTCTAGACGCACTTCTCGGAATTACCGAGGAGGTTGAAGAAATATCAGTGTCCGGCGCAGCGATTAGCAATCGCGATGGCAAAGATGAGTTGCGCAATATACCCCTAGATATGTTGCAAAGGGGCAAATACCAACCCCGCGTGGATTTTGATAACGAAAGCCTTCAAGAATTAGCTGACTCCATCTCCAATCAGGGCTTAATGCAACCCATTAGTGTGCGCAAACTGGAAAATAATCAATACGAAATTATTGCTGGTGAGAGACGTTGGCGTGCGGCACAGATTGCCGGTCTTGAAAGCATTCCCGCCATCGTACGAGATGTGACCGATCAAACTACAGTAGCTATGGCGCTTATCGAAAATATACAGCGGGAAGATTTAAATCCCGTGGAAGAAAGCCAGGCACTAATAAGGCTACAAAATGAATTTGGTTTAACTCAGCAACAGGTTGCTGAAGCCGTTGGCAAATCAAGATCAGCGGTAACCAACTTAATGCGCTTAGCTTCTCTTGAGCCTGCAGTTCAACAGCTTCTTCAAAAATCAGATATTGAACTGGGCCATGCTAAGTGCCTGCTGGGCTTAGAGGGCAGTATTCAGGTTCAAGCAGCACGCAATGTGGCAAATAAAAAACTTACCGTGCGCCAAACCGAGGCTCTGGTTAAACAACTTCAGAACCCCTCATCTACCAAACCCAACCAACCAACACCTAATAAGGATATCCAAAATCTGCAACAAGATTTGTCCGATAAACTTGGTGCTAAGGTCTCAATCCAACACAGCTCAAAGGGCGCCGGCAAGCTGGTAATTTCCTATAACAGTGTTGATGAGTTGGATGGAATACTCGGGCACA
Source organism: Porticoccaceae bacterium (assembly GCA_964231105.1). GTDB lineage: Bacteria > Pseudomonadota > Gammaproteobacteria > Pseudomonadales > Porticoccaceae > HTCC2207. Next base: position 26,859 of record CAXRJI010000027.1, on the reverse strand, counting down.
TTAAATAAAAAAGCTAACTGTTAGAAATTCTGCAAAATAGTCGAAATTTGCAAGATCAGCGCTGTTGAATATCCAAGTCACTATACCTATAATGCGCAGTCCTTTGAGGGCGGTAACAGATTGCTCCAAAGTCTGTGCCGGAATGAGTGGGTATTTTACCTATGACAACGATTCCAAAACCGCCACTAACCAAGGTAGCTATGTACCAGTTGGCGGCACTGCTTCCAACTTCAGTACTGCTTCTTTTGTTGGATACCGTGCTGGCTTATTCAGTGTTAGTAGGAGGGTTGGTACAGATAGCTCCCCAAGCTTGGTTTGCCAGACAGGCTTATAAATACTCAGGGGCAAAACAAGCACCACTTGTGGTGCGCGCCATGTACCGCGGTGAGACGGGCAAGGTGGTTCTTACGGCAACTCTCATGGCGGTTCTATTTGCACTGCATAAACAGTGGAACTACCTTGCACTGTTTACAGCGTTTATAGCGATGATACCGTTGCAATTGATCTTTACTAGAAGAGCATTGCACAACCCGTAAGTGGTTAAACAACTTATAAGATGTTTTTGAAATAGAGCAGAGAATACTAGATGGCCGGCGAAAATCCAGCAAGCACCACAGAATATATTCAGCATCACCTTCAAAACCTAGTCTACGGCTATCATCCTGAAACTGGGTGGGGTTTTGCAAAAGGCGCCGACACAGCTGAGACTGCGCAGATCGCTGCTGAAATGGGTTTTATGGCCATTCATGTTGACTCCTTGGCTTGGTCCTTCGGTCTTGGTTTAATTTTCTGTTGGTTGTTTCGCAGGGCTGCCACAAAAGCAACTACCGGTGTTCCCTCAGGCTTCTTAAACTTTGTTGAACTAATTTTAGAATTTATTGATGGCACGGTGAAAGATAGCTTTCACGGTGTTAACAAAATGGTTGCCCCTCTGGCGCTAACTATTTTTGTATGGGTCTTTTTGATGAATCTAATGGACCTTATCCCCGTTGACCTTATCCCGTATTTGCTGGCTCAGGCCGGTGTGGGTTATCAAAAGATCGTGCCCTCCACCGACCCCAATATCACTATGGGAATGGCTCTGGGTGTATTTATCTTAATGCTCTACTACTCCATTAAAATCAAAGGCACAGGTTTTATTAAAGAGCTAACCATGCACCCCTTTAACCATTGGGCTTTTATTCCAGTAAACTTATTTATGGAAACGGTTGGTCTGTTGGCCAAGCCGTTTTCACTTGGCTTGCGATTATTCGGCAATATGTATGCCGGTGAGATGATTTTTATTCTAATCGCCATGATGTTTGCCGCTGGCGCTGGCGCCGGTATTGCTTCCGGAGGATTGAGTGCACAACTTTTTGGTGAGCACACCAGTTTCTTATTCTGGCTAGCTATCTTCACCCTTGTTTGTGGTATCTGTTGGATGAACTTAAAGGGCAAGATCTCCACCGGCAAAACAATACTTTTATCAGCTATTATAATGACCCTTGGTGGCGGCGTTTTTGCCCTAGCCGGCGGTTTAATGCAATGGGGTTGGGCGGTATTTCATATATTGGTCATCACCCTGCAAGCGTTTATCTTCATGGTTCTTACCATCGTCTATCTTAGTATGGCGCATGAGGACCACTAACTTTTTATTTACAACCACTGAAATCGGGAGTCTACGATGGAACTTGTGATCATTGCTGCGGCAATTATGCTCGGACTGGGCGCTTTAGGAGCTGCTGTTGGTATGGGCCTTCTTGGCGGAAAATTGCTTGAGGGAACTGCTCGTCAGCCTGAGCTTGGACCCATGCTACAGGGCAAAATGTTCCTGCTAGCAGGTCTAATTGATGCTGTGCCAATTATTGGTGTTGGTATCGCTATGTACTTGATCTTTGTTGTTGCACCAGGTGTTGGCGCATAACAAAAACGTTTTTAATTGTCCTTTTATGAGGTAATTGCGTGAATATCAACTTAACGCTTTTTGGTCAGATGGTGACCTTCGCCTTCTTTGTGTGGTTCTGCATGAAGTATGTGTGGCCGGTAATATTGCAAGCTATGGAAGAGCGTCAGCAGAAGATTTCTGACGGTCTGGATGCTGCTGACCGCGCACTGCACGACCTTGAAGAAGCTCAGAGTAAAGCCTCAGACCAGATGAAAGAGGCCAAGCAAGAAGCGGCCAGTATTATTGATCAGGCAAACAAGCGCGCCGCCCAGATTGTTGAAGAAGCAAAGCAACAAGCTGTGGCTGAAGGAGATCGATTAAAAGCAGCTGCACAGGCTGAAATTGAGCAGGAAATAAACCGTGCCAAAGAGGAGCTTCGCGCCTCAGTGGCTGGTTTGGCTCTAGCGGGTGCAGAGAAGGTGCTAGAGGCTTCTGTTGACGAGAAGTCAAATCGAGCCTTGGTCGACAAACTGGCAGCGCAGCTGTAATCGAGGTCTGATATGGCAGAATTGAGCACATTGGCTCGACCCTACGCAAAGGCTGCATTTGAATATGCGGTTGAAGCTAAGGATCTGGAGGGTTGGTCTACAAGCCTCGCTCTGGCAGGTTCTGTGGCCCAGCAAGCATCGGTTAACAAACTCTTGAGTTCGCCCAGTTCAACGGCAGATCAACAGGCAGATCTTTTTAAAGATCTCTGTGGTGATCAACTCTTAGAGGCTTGCCAAAACTTTATCAGCATATTGTCAGAGAATCGGCGCTTAAAGCTTTTGCCACAAATTTCTCAGCAATTTGAAATGATGAAAGCCAATCTTGAAAAAGCCGTTGATGTGGATATTGCCAGCGCACACAAACTGGATGAAAAACAGCAACAACAACTCAGCGATGCATTAAGCGCTAAGCTGGAACGTAAAGTAAATCTGCAGGTCAATATTGATAAAAGCCTGCTGGGGGGCGCGGTTATTCGCGCTGGGGACACAGTGATAGACGGTTCCCTACGTGGTCGATTGACCAAACTTGCCGAATCATTAAATAGCTAAGGATTGAGGTCCAAGCATGCAGCAACTGAATCCATCAGAAATTAGCGACATTATTAAAGGTCGCATTGATAACTTAAATGTATCATCAGAAGCCCAAAATGAGGGCACCATTGTTTCCGTATCGGACGGTATCATTCGAATACATGGTCTTGCTGACGTTATGTATGGCGAGATGATTGAGTTTGACGGTGGCGTCTATGGTATGGCACTAAACCTTGAACGTGACTCTGTCGGTGCGGTGATATTGGGTGACTACCAAACATTGGCTGAGGGTCAAAAAGCCCGTTGTACAGGCCGTGTGTTGGAAGTGCCAGTAGGTCCAGAACTTGAAGGACGAGTAGTCGATGCGCTGGGTAATCCAATTGACGGCAAAGGCCCTGTCAAAGCCAAAACCACAGATGCTATCGAAAAGGTTGCACCTGGGGTTATTGAGCGACAGTCAGTTGATCAGCCAGTACAGATTGGTCTTAAAGCCGTTGACTCCATGGTGCCAATTGGTCGTGGTCAGCGTGAGTTGATTATTGGAGACCGCCAGATTGGTAAAACCGCCATTGCTGTTGATGCCATTATCAACCAGAAAGGTTCTGGCATTAAATGTATCTATGTTGCCGTAGGTCAAAAAGCCTCCTCTGTTGCTGCGGTTGTGCGCAAACTTGAAGAGCATGGCGCTATGGAGCACACCATTGTTGTAGCGGCTACTGCCTCAGATCCGGCTGCGATGCAATTTCTTGCACCTTTTGCAGGCTGTTCTATGGGTGAGTACTACCGTGACCGCGGGCAAGATGCACTGATTATTTATGATGACTTGACCAAGCAAGCTTGGGCCTACCGTCAAATTTCATTGCTACTTAAGCGTCCACCGGGACGTGAAGCCTACCCTGGTGATGTGTTCTACTTGCATTCACGCTTGCTTGAACGCGCCGCGCGCGTCAACGCTGACTATGTAGAGAAATTTACTGGTGGCAAAGTTAAGGGCCAGACCGGTTCTCTTACCGCACTGCCTGTGATTGAAACTCAGGCGGGTGACGTATCGGCCTTTGTACCTACCAACGTGATTTCGATTACCGATGGTCAGATCTTCCTTGAAGCGGATATGTTTAATGCGGGTATACGCCCGGCCATGAACGCCGGTATTTCGGTGTCCCGAGTGGGTGGTGCCGCGCAAACTAAAATTATTAAAAAGCTATCCGGTGGTATTCGTAATGCACTGGCTCAGTACCGTGAGTTGGCAGCATTCTCTCAGTTTGCATCTGACCTCGATGAGGCCACTAAGGCCCAGCTTGATCACGGTGAGCGCGTAACCGAACTAATGAAACAGAAGCAGTACACGCCACTTAGTATCGCCGAGATGGGTATTATGATCTTCGCTGCTGATAATGGTTACCTTAAGGAAGTTGAGGTGAGCAAGATCGGCGCCTTTGAAGCGGCACTATTATCCTATATGAAAGCCGAACACAGTGACTTGATGGATCAAATTAATAGCACAGGTGACTACAGCGACGATATAGCCGCTGGATTTAAAGCGGCGCTAGAAAAGTTTGTTTCAACACAAACTTGGTAAGCGCAAATTAGCTTAAGCACTGTCAAAATACAGGCATAAACGATGGCAATCGGAAAAGAAGTAAAGACTAAAATCGCTAGTATCGGTAGCACTCAGAAAATTACTAGCGCCATGGAGATGGTGGCTGCGAGTAAGATGCGACGTGCCCAAGACAGAATGGCTGTTGGTAAGCCCTATGCTCAACGTATTCGCGCGGTCATAGGACATGTTGCTAACTCTGTGTCTGAATACAGACACCAATATATGAATCAGCGCGATGTAAAACGTGTTGCTTATATTGTGATATCAACAGATCGAGGTCTCTGTGGCGGCTTAAATATTAATTTATTTAAAGCAGCACTCAAGTCCATGAAAGCGTGGACTGATCAAGATGTAGAAGTGGATATCTGTGTTGTCGGTAACAAAGCGGCAAGTTTCTTCGCTAGTGTGGGTGGCAATATAGTGTCTGCGGTTAAGGATCTTGGCGACGAGCCCAGTATTGAAGATTTGATTGGTGGCGTAAAAGTGATGCTTGAGGCTTTTGATAATGGCCAAATTGATAAACTATTTGTAGTAAGCAATCAGTTTATTAATACCATGACTCAGCAGCCCAGTGTTGAGCAGCTTCTACCCCTTGAACCCAGCGATGAAGCAGAGTTGGGCCACCACTGGGACTATCTCTATGAGCCCGATGCCCAGGAACTTTTAGATGGCCTTCTGTCTCGTTATGTTGAGTCACAAGTCTATCAAGGTGTTGTTGAAAACAAAGCCTGTGAACAAGCAGCCAGAATGTTGGCTATGAAAAATGCCACCGAAAATGCCGGTGAGCTAATCGACGAATTGCAATTGCTTTATAACAAAGCCCGTCAGGCAGCGATTACCCAAGAACTGTCAGAAATTGTTGGCGGTGCAGCAGCAGTATAAGGTAAAACAAACTTACAAAGGTTGAGTTAAGAGGAACCGTAAATGAGTAGTGGAAGAATCGTACAAATTATTGGTGCCGTTATCGATGTGGAATTCCCACGTGATCAGGTACCCAGCGTGTATGACGCTCTGGTGGTGGATAACAAGGGTCTAACTCTTGAAGTCCAGCAACAGTTGGGTGATGGTGTGGTGCGCACTATTGCTATGGGTTCCTCGGAAGGTATTAGCCGCGGACTCAGTGTAGAAAATACCAAGGCGCCTATTTCTGTGCCAGTGGGTACTGAAACTCTGGGTCGTATTATGGATGTATTGGGTAACCCCATCGATGAAAAGGGCCCAGTCGGCGAAAAAGAACGCGCCGCAATCCACCGCAAACCACCCGCCTATGACGAATTAGCTGCTTCCGATGAGCTTTTGGAAACAGGCATCAAAGTTATCGACCTTGTCTGCCCCTTTGCTAAAGGCGGTAAGGTAGGACTGTTCGGTGGTGCTGGTGTAGGTAAGACAGTTAATATGATGGAACTGATTAACAATATCGCTACTGAGCACTCAGGTTTGTCAGTATTTGCCGGTGTTGGTGAGCGTACAAGGGAAGGTAACGATTTCTACTACGAGATGCAGGAGTCTGGGGTTGTTAATGTTGAAAAACCCAGTGAATCAAAAGTGGCCATGGTCTATGGTCAGATGAATGAGCCACCCGGAAACAGACTGCGTGTTGCCCTAACTGGTTTGACTATGGCAGAGAAATTCCGTGATGAGGGTAAAGATGTACTCCTTTTCGTGGACAATATTTACCGCTACACCCTAGCTGGTACTGAGGTATCCGCACTACTGGGTCGTATGCCTTCAGCCGTAGGTTATCAGCCGACCCTTGCAGAGGAAATGGGCGTATTGCAGGAGCGTATTACCTCAACTAAAACAGGTTCGATTACATCGGTACAGGCCGTTTATGTACCCGCGGATGACTTAACAGATCCCTCGCCAGCAACCACCTTTGCTCACTTGGATTCAACTGTAGTACTAAGTCGTGATATTGCCTCTAAAGGTATCTACCCTGCAGTAGACCCACTTGATTCAACCTCTCGTCAGCTTGATCCACTGATTATTGGTCAGGCTCATTACGAAGTTGCCCGCGGTGTGCAGTCAGTACTGCAGCGTTATAAAGAGCTAAAAGATATTATTGCAATTCTTGGTATGGACGAATTGTCAGAAGAAGACAAATTGGCCGTTGCGCGAGCACGTAAGATTGAGCGCTTCCTGTCACAGCCTTTCCATGTTGCTGAAGTCTTTACTGGAGCGCCAGGTAAGTATGTTTCACTTAAAGATACGATTGCTGGCTTTGAAGGCATTCTAAAGGGTGAGTATGACCACCTACCTGAACAGGCCTTCTATATGGTGGGCTCCATTGAAGAAGCCACAGAAAAAGCGAAAACGCTTTAAGCATTGATCAAGACGGTGAAGGTAATAGAGGACTAAACTATGGCCACAGTTCAATGTGACATTGTAAGTGCAGATGAATCGCTGTTTTCTGGTCTAGTAGAAATGGTAGTGGCTACGGGTTCACTGGGCGAGTTAGGTATCAATGCTGGGCACGCACCCCTGCTGAGTGACTTAAAGCCCGGCCCTGTGCGTGTAATAAAGTCAGCTGATGAAGAAGAAATTTACTATCTCTCAGGCGGGTACTTAGAAGTTCAACCTAATGGTATTTCCATCTTGGCAGACACTGCGGTGCGTGCTGACGATATTGATGAGGCTGCAGCTGCTGAAGCAGTTAAAGCGGCTGAGCAGGGGCTGGCCAATCAAAATGGTGAGATAGAATACTCAAAAGCCGCTGCGATGCTTGCTGAAGCCACCGCACAGTTGCGCACTGTTCAGACACTGCGTAAAAAACTGGGTGGGTAAACTATTAGTTTGCGGTTAGTCAGATATCGCGCATTTAAAAGGGGGGCATAGCCGCCCTTTTTTGTTATTGGTGTATAAATTATCTCAAAAAGGGAAGCACTTGAGCTTAAGCCAAATTAACAGTAACTTAGTCTTCTTAAATAGTCGACAGCCGGACATAAACAGCAGCCTATGCTAAAGACCGATATTATTATTCTTGCAGCGGGTAAAGGGACACGTATGTGCTCTAGCCTGCCCAAAGTTTTGCATAAACTGGCAGGGCAGCCATTACTCAGCCATGTGCTAAAAGCGGCTAGCTCAGTAACAGACGCTCAAACTATTGTGGTAACAGGGCATGGTGCTGAGTTGGTGGAAAGCACTTTGGCCGATAGCACTGTGGCCAATAGCAATACAATATTTGTCAAACAGTCCCAGCAGCTGGGTACGGCCCATGCCGTTGGTTGTGCATTGCCCCATGTAAGAGAAAATTCACGGGTGCTAATACTCTACGGTGACGTGCCATTAATCAATCCAAAAACCATCGAAGACATTCTAAACATAGTCTCTGAAACTGAAATGGGACTACTCACAGTTGAGCTGCAAGATCCTACAGGCTATGGTCGCATACTCAGAGATAATAAAAACTCAATTGAAGCCATTGTCGAACAAAAAGATGCCACGCCAGAGCAATTGAAAATCTCTGAGGTAAATACAGGCGTTATGGCCCTGTGCAGTGAACACTTGCAAGCATGGTTGCCGCAGATTGATAATAAAAATGCTCAGGCAGAGTACTATCTTACAGATTTAATTGGGATCGCCAGACATCAAGGCATTACTATAACTAGCATAAAGCCGCTATCGGCTACCGAGGTAGAAGGCGTGAATAATAGAAAACAACTCAGTGAACTGGAACGTGCCCATCAACAAAAAATGGCTGAGACCTTAATGGAGAGTGGCACCACATTAGCTGATCCCCAGCGCTTTGATCAGCGCGGTGAACTTAACGTTGGTACAGATAACTATATTGATATCAACTGTATCTGTGAGGGTGATGTCACAATAGGGTCCAATGTCCATATAGGACCCAACTGCTACATTATTAACAGCGCAATTGGAGACGGTGTAGAAATAAAAGCCAATTCAGTTATAGAAGATGCAGTTATTGGTGATAGAGCCGTGATTGGCCCCTTTGCAAGAATTCGTCCCCACACCCAATTGGCTGCTGATACCAAAGTTGGAAACTTTGTTGAAATTAAGAAGTCTACAATAGGCAAAGGTAGCAAAGTGAACCACCTGAGTTATGTGGGTGATGCTGAGTTAGGCGAGGGAGTCAATGTGGGTGCCGGTGCCATCACCTGCAATTACGATGGTGTCGCCAAGCATCAAACAAAGATTGGCGATAATAGCTTTATTGGCTCCAATACAACGTTGGTGGCTCCACTTACTGTAGATAAAGCAGGTTTTATCGGTGCAGGCAGCACCGTAACCAAAGATGTTGACGCTGAAAGCCTCGCGGTAGCCCGAGCCAAACAAAAAAATATAAAAGGCTGGCAACCACCCAGCAAAAGAAGAGACTAAACTATGTGTGGAATTGTGGGCGCGGTTGCGCAAAGAAATGTTAGCGCGATTTTAATTGAAGGCCTTCATCGCCTAGAGTACCGCGGCTACGACTCGGCTGGACTATCAATTATCACCGGCGATACTAAATTGCAGACCCTAAAAAGTGCCGGCAAAGTCGCCACGCTAGAAGCCGAGGTGAAGAAAAAACAGTTAACTGGTCATACGGGCATTGCCCATACGCGCTGGGCAACCCACGGCAAACCCAATACCAAAAATTCGCACCCTCATAATTCCGGCACAATCTCTGTGGTACATAATGGCATTATCGAAAACCATGATGCACTGCGACAGGAACTAATAGAAGCTGGTTATCAATTTCTCTCTGATACAGATACTGAAGTTATTGCGCATTTAATTGATAGCTTTGTAAAAAAAGGAAAAACACTTAAAGAGGCAGTGCAAGCCACTGTGGCTCGTCTCGAGGGTGCCTATGCGCTAGGTGTGGTATCCGAGCAAGAGCCCAACACATTAATCGGTGCTCGCTGTGGCAGTCCGCTGGTGTTGGGTGTAGGCATTGAAGAGCACTTTATCGCCTCAGATCAAATGGCACTTCGCCAAGTCACTGATCGTTTTATCTTTTTGCAAGAGGGCGACTTAGTTGAAATCAGCGGACAGGCATTTGCAATCTATAACGCCAAAGGGCAGCGCCAAAAAAGGGCCCTTCAAGAATTGGAAGAGGGTGACCAGGTTGCTAGTAAAGGTGCCTACAGACACTTTATGCAAAAAGAGATTTTTGAGCAGCCCTCGGTATTAGCTGACACCTTTGCAGGAAGAGTGAGTAAAGACTCAATTAATGAGGCCATTTTCGGCTATCAAGCCGAAGAGCTTTTTCAACAGACTAAAGCTGTTCATATAATCGCTTGTGGCACCAGTTATCATGCCGGCATGGTGGCTAAATACTGGATTGAAGACTATGCCGGCTTGCCCTGCCAAGTTGAAGTGGCCAGTGAATATCGCTATCGAACAGTAGCAGTACCAGAGGGTACTCTGTTTGTTACCATCTCCCAGTCAGGCGAGACCGCAGATACCCTAGCCGCCCTTAAAAAAGCCAAACAAAATGGTTACCTCGGATTTTTAGCAATATGTAATGTCGCCAATAGCTCCTTAGTACGAGAGTCAGATATTTGCTTAATGACTTTGGCTGGTCCAGAGATTGGCGTAGCTTCAACTAAAGCCTTTACCACCCAGCTAGTTGCACTACAGTTGCTAAGCTTGGTAATAGCCAAGCACAACGGATTGAGCGCCAAGCAGGAGAAACAAATCGTCTCCAACCTTCACCAACTTCCCAAACTCTGTGAAGCAGTGCTAAAGCTTGACTCTGTGATTGAGCGCGTCAGCCAATATTTTGCCAACAAACAGCACGCCCTATTTTTGGGTCGTGGTGAGCACTATCCCATTGCCCTTGAAGGTGCGCTAAAGCTTAAAGAAATTTCCTATATTCACGCTGAGGCCTATCCCTCAGGGGAGCTAAAGCATGGCCCCCTTGCCTTGGTTGATGAAGAGATGCCAGTGATCACTGTTGCCCCCAGTAATGAGTTACTGGAGAAACTAAAATCTAATCTCCATGAAGTCAGCGCCCGGGGCGGTGAGCTATTTGTATTTGCCGACAAAAAGGCGGGCTTTGCCAGTGAGTCAGGGATAAATGTAATTGATATGCCCCATGTGCCAAACAGTCTAGAGGCTATTATCTATACCCTGCCCCTACAAATTCTTTCCTATCATGTGGCCATACTAAAAGGGACTGATGTGGATCAACCACGTAATTTGGCGAAGTCGGTTACGGTTGAATAAGCTTAAAAATTTTAAAAAAACCTAAAATAGTTTTCAAGGTGGTTATATATGAAGAAAAATATTAAAGAAACTCGAAAACAAGGATGGCTTACATTGCTTGCATTGATAATCATTGCATTTGCGATATCTATAGGTTTCACTCCACTCTTTGAGCTTATTGAAGGTGGTATAGCAGCGGAAGTTATAGGTTCGTCTTTTGGAGCCATCTTTGTAATTATTTTGACTATGTTTCTTTTGAATAAACAAACTGAAATTGAACAAGAATCAAAAAAAAGTGAGAGGGTGTTTGATGAGAAGGTAAAAATTTATCAAGAAATTTTAAATCTAACTAAGAAAATGCTCTTAGATGGAAAATTGTCAGCAGAGGAAATGAATGAATTACCCTTTCCGTTGATAAGGCTTCAAATGCTTGCTGATGACGAAGTTATAAAAGCGTTTAAGGATGTATTCCATAAAATAAATGATGTGTATAAAAGTACCGAGGATGAAATAGTTGATATAGACGATGATGATAAATTGGAGATATATAGTCTTTTATCTACATTTTCAGATACATGTCGCAGTGATTTGGAAATATCGAATGCAGGTATTTCTATAGAATTACAAGAGCAGGCACTTGGAGCCATAAAAGAATCATCAAAAAAACAAGCTCGAGATCTCTCAAAATACTCCTTTAATGGAGAAGATTTGTCTAAGAATAAATATATTTATGCGGTAATAAAAAACTATATTGATGAAAACCCAAAAGTAACCTTGGCTGAATTTCCAGAAAAAGTTTTTGAAAGGACATTTGATAATAGAAAGAATGATTTTGAGACCTGGAAAACATATGAAGAAGCAATTGAGCAGCATAAAGATAAGGGATCTAAAAGATATTTTGTTACCGCTCTAAGAGGGGGTGATTATCTTAGAGAGAAAGATATGGTTCTTAAGTTGGCAGATGCAGAAATATGTATTAGCAATCAATGGGGTTTGCCTAATATGCAGCCGTTTATTCAGCTTATGAAAGCTAAAGGCATAAAAACAGAGTAATGCCATCAATATCATAAAAAGATATGCAACCACATCCTGTGCCCTCAGAGGATGATCCTAGGAGAATTCTATAGATCTAACAAAATACTCTTAGTATCTAATTGTGTAGTAGCTAGAGGATAAGATAATGCAAGCACATGTAAAAAGTTTTATTAGGTCAATAATTGTTAATGCAATTATATGGGGTCTAATTTTTTGGTACTTTTTTAAGTATATTGTTTAATCCGTTAGGCTGAGTTGCGAATACACGCTTATGCTAGCAAATAAATAAACCGTGCTCTATATCATTTACTTATTGTTGGGCAACTTAGTTAGTCACAGATTATTTCTCTAAAAGTTCAATAATGGCATTTGCAGTCATGTTTGCATCTAATTCTATGTTCTTTTTTACAAAATTATGAATTTCTTCCAATAATGTATTTTTATCGTAGTCCATTGGATTGAAAGCAATGGTTTTAGAAAAAATACCAACGGTTTTTTTTCCACTATTACTAACAAAGTTTTCTTTAAACTTATCTGCTAAGCTATCCTTTAAGCTTAGTAGTTTTTGACGAATCTCATTATTATTTTTATTGCCCTCATTTATATTTCCAGCAAATCTCAATGTCTTATTTTTGTCATTAAACCTAAGTGTAAAATCAAAAGGTAATTCCTGACCTGTATTATTTTTATATTCAATAAATTTAGTGGGATAAAAAACAAAGTACGTCGAATTGCCCCTTTTAGGCATGTGAAAATCTAATTGCCTGAGTGATTTGCTAAAAGCTTCATAATAATTATCGTCTTTCCGAAAGAAGCCATCTCCCCGAGCGAAGGTTGTTTGAGACTTAATAAATTTAAGAGCTTCTAGATCACCTTTGTTGTCTATATTCTTCAATGAATTTTTAAAACACTCATACAGCTCTAATTTATATTTTTTTGATAGATCTTTTGACGTCTGATTGATGTCATGAATCTCCAGCGTATAGGCCTCCAAAGAAAAAATATAATCCTCTATGTATATTTTTGTTTTCCCATTAATTTTATCTGAGCGTTTAAGAATATCTTTTAGACATGCTAATAGGTCAACATAGCTTACATTTTTCCAAAAAACTGCTTCATTTGTATCCAGAGGTGCTTCGCCAAAAAGAGTTAAATACGTAAGGTGCTTTTCTTTATGACCATAGTCTTGCTCAGTTCTTAACCTGTATGAATTTAACTGATTTGAATGATCTTTAGATTTAATCTTGTTTTCAATTATTAAAATCGTGCTTTCATTTTCTAGCGCAATATCAATATTATTCTTCTCTCTGGATACGACAAAAGAAGCTATGCTAGAAGTAAGATAATCTGGGAAAAGCACCTTTAGCATCTTTTCTAAAAATAACGTACCGCATTGATGTGATTCGTCAGCGCTAAGAAGCCACCCTAAAAAGTTGGAGTGCCGTATCTCATAATTTTCAAGTGAGAGCACTTTGAAAATATTAGGCGCTAGTAACTTGCTTTTGATTTTTGCAAAACAAGGATCATTAAGGATTTGCATCTAGTTTTTAATCATTACAAATATATCGCAATCTTGACTTGGATCTGACTCAGGGTGCGAGCATAAAATCAAGCGATCTTCCTTTTGTATGCTTTCAAATTTTTCGTCACCACTGTTTTCACCCATTGGATCATAATTCACGCCATATTCTGAGAAGCTTAATAAATCGTCACTAATTGCATCAATCTTCTCTCCAAGAAATATTGCGCTATCTGGCTCGCCATACGACATCGCAATCGCCCAAAAGCCGTCTCTGTCAAAGCTATCAGATTGAAAATCTGCCATTCCTATTGGCTCCCAAAACTCTTTAATTGCTTCATCTTGAGTCATACTTTTTTTGATGCCGCTCAAATCAATATCCATTTTTACCCCCCATCTGATTTCAGTTTTATACCATTAAAAATAATATAGTATTCTTTGATACACTCATAACCTGACGCATATAATTCATCTTGATTTGAAAACCTATCATCATGCACATCCAGTGATTGACTGTCCCAGGTTTCTACCAAGGCCCATGATTCAAAGTCATCAGTTTCAAGCTCATAATCCTCGCCGCCCTCAATAATCTCAGTAAGCGATTCTACTTCGTAATCATGGTTTAAATCTATTTTGAAGATGCCTCCCCTCCAGTATGTTTCAACATGAATAGTTTCATCTTCTTCAGGTTTTTTGAAAACTTCAACTTGAAGCGTACTTTTTTTATTTAAATTTGTAATTGAGATGCTGTCGCCAAGCTTCATACTTGATCCCCTAAGCCTCTGAAATAATAAATATTAATAAGTGCCCCGTAATTGTTTGATTTTACTGAAAGCTTTTTCATTACAGTGTCTTGTTAGTCAAAGAATCCTTCTTTAAGGTCATACTTTTCACAATTCATGACCAGCTCATTAAAATCAACACCTTCAACATCTGATAACAAGGTAACCTCTCCCGATGCGACTCCTGCTTGAAGTTTTTCGACAATAACAACAATGTCGTCAATGGTTTCGCACTCATATAATTTATCTAATACTGGACCTACATCATAGTATTGAAGCTTTTCTTGCATTTCTAGATTTAATAATCCTGCCAGTGAATCCATATCACCACCTATCTCATCTATGTTATTGCTTTTCAGCTCATCGAGATCAAGGTCTTGTTTGATAATTTTTTCAATTTCTGTTCTTGCGTCAAAAGTTGCCATCAGCCAGTCCAATTAAGATTATTTAAAAATGAATTATCACTTTATTAGTTTGTTGGGACCAAATAAATCCCAGTACGGTAATTTTATAATGATACTCTTAACGAGCAAGCGATCCAGACTGATAGTCTTCAATTGCCTTAAGTATCTCTTCTTTGGTGTTCATTACAAATGGGCCATGTTGAACAATTGGCTCATTAATGGGTTTGCCACCAATCAAAAGAAATCGACAATTGTCCATTGTTGAGATTGTCACGTCACCGGTAAAGCACAGGCCACTCCTAGAATAAAGCTCTTTATTATCTATTGTTAACATGCCCTCAAACGGGTAGAGAAAATAATTTTTTTCTGGGCTGCCCACAAAGTTAAAGGGATTCATACCCACAGTGATATCGAAGTATTCCAGCTCAGTGGACAATCCTTGAATGGGTCCAACACTATCTTTGTACTGGCCGGCGATAAGTTTAATCTGCGTTGTGCCCTCATTGATCTGCACAATATCTGTGGCCTTAACATCTTTATACCTTGGCGCTTGCATTTTCTCCGCAGCGGGAAGATTAACCCACAACTGAAAGCCTTTCATTAAGCCGTCTTGTTGCAACGGCATCTCGGAATGAATAATGCCTCGACCAGCGGTCATCCACTGCAGTTCGCCCGATTTAAGCTCGCCGTTATTGCCCATGCTGTCTTCATGTTTTAAGTGACCCTCAATCATATAGGTAAACGTTTCAAAACCACGATGGGGGTGAGGTGGAAAGCCCGCGATATAGTCATCGGGATTTTCTGAACAAAATTCGTCCAACATCAAAAAGGGATCCAGCCGAACAGTTTGAGTTTGACCCAAACTTCTATAGATTTTTACGCCGGCGCCATCGGACGTTTCAAAGGCAGGTATGATGGTCTTGTTCATTAGTATGGCATTGGCATTGGATTACCATTGATTGTCAGCTGGCTGTCATCAATAGTTAGAGCCACTTTTAATTTATTTCTAGCGTTTGAAGTGATCATTCCTTGAGCTGTAAGCATATTTACAGTGGCCTCTGCCTGTTGTTGGCTAGATAGCATTGATTCAGCGATCAAAATAGCCATAGCCTTGTCCATTTCTACGTGTGAATCAACCGTTAACTTTGATAGCCAAAAGCCTGGATCTGCTATAAAGATAGGTAGTTGCTTAATGCCTGATAGTTTAATGAGCATTTTCCCAGAGAAGCTGTTGTCACCTACTTTTCCAGAAAGTTCGTTGATATTGAACTCAGGGGATGCTTTAAGTTGAGCCAGAATATTTGCATTAAAAAGTTCAGCCAGTTGCTCCAACTCAGTAACACTTTGACTGACATTTTGAAGTGCCGTCAAAAATTCTTTTTCTAAGTTAACCAGTTCAATATCAAGAACCAGATCACTTGCATTAAACCCCGGTACAGAAATCTCTTCAGCACCATACTTAACACCCACGTCCATTAATCGACCACCCTTGGTCACTTCGGTTGTAGCAGTTACGCCTATATTCTTTAGCGTGGCGTTGTCTCCATTGGGGGCGTTAATTGCGACTGCGCCTATGGAAAAATTAGCATAGGAATCGTAGAAGGGACTGCTTAGTATATTAATTAGGGATTCCTCAGCCTCTAAGTCTAAGATAAGGGACGTCATCTCAAACTTTTCGCTACCAGCCTCTGCTGTGAGACTGCCCATCTCGCCTTTGTAGCTAAAGTAGTTTGAAGAAATTGAACCCTCTCCATCCCAACCACTGAATGACACTGTACCAAGTTCCCTTAACTCAAATCCTTGGATAGAGTCGGAATAACTCATGCCACCGAATATATTTAAATCAGCGACTAGGGTGTATAGGCTTTGGTTCTCCGGATAAACCAAGTAATCACGGAATAAGCTGTCATCGACATCTGCCTTTACAGCCAGTAACCCCAACCCAAGGCCGTTTAGGGTGAGAAAAGGTCCATGCTGAATGGTGACATCTAAATCGACAGAAATATCGCTAAACAGTTGTTGCACGCTAGGATCATAGGCCATATCGCCAAATATCATCGAATCAAGCCCAACATTTACAGTGGCCCTTGATGAGAACCAACTTGTTTCACTATCTAAAATCTGAACCTGATATCCAGGTGTTTCATTTGCTACGGCAACGAATTCTTCAAATTTTTGATTGGCACTACTGCCAATAATTTTTGGACCTAATAAGCCAGCTGCGGCAATCAAAATAACGAAGACAATTATTTTTTTCATGGGACATCCTTTTATGCGATATGTTTGAAAAAGCCTAAAATAATACTATCTAGCATAGCATAAGGTGGCAACTGCATATGATCTATGGCAATTTAAATAAATCTTCAACAGAGCAGTTAAGGGTTTTTGCAATTTTAAGTGCAAGAACGGTTGATGGCACATAGATCCCATTTTCGATGGCATTAATGCTTTTTCTGGACACGCCAGCACTCTCAGACAGCGTCTGCTGTGTTAACCTTGCAGATTTTCTGCGCTCTTCAAGGTTATTTAAAAGATTCTTATGATGCTTACCCAAGGCTATTTTCTCTCAAATTCTTCAACAGCATTGGTAATTTCAGCACTGTCTCTTGGGAAAATATAGCCAGCCATAATTGTGCCTAAACCTATGGCACCTACCAGAAGACCGACACCTTCTAAAACAGATCCTAGGGCAGTTATACCGAGAAGATATAAGCCGACACCTACAAAAAATGTGATTGTGCCTCCACGCCTATAGTCAATAGGCTCTTTTTTATTATTGCCATCTAGCTTTTGTAAAAGTGCTTCTATCTTCTCTGGATCATCAATATTTTTGGACATCTCGATCATAGCCTGCCGCTTATTTTTGGCATCTAAATACAGCCAGACAAAAACACTCAAAGGGATTATGATGCCAGTAAGCATGCCTAGTATAGGAATAACAGTATTCATGGATTTGCCCCAAAATTGTTAAAAGTAACGTAAACTTATCATCTAGATCATGATAAGTAAAGGTTACATTTTAAGCTGGGTATTAGCACCACCTAAGGAATAGACCAATGACTAAAAATATAATTTTGGCCTCAAGCCTGCTAGGCGCAGTTGCACTATGCCTTTTTATTTTCTTAGTAGGCGATTTCCCAAGGCCGGCGAAATCTTGGGCTAACCTTTCTGCTCATTTGGCGTTCTATTATTTTTTTATTACCTTTGCTGCCAGACCTGCCCACAATATTTTCGCTAATGCGCTAACGCTTAAATGGCTTAGATATAGACGCTACACGGGGTTGGGTTTTGCCGTGACCCATTCCTTTCATTTAGTGGCGCTGGTCTATTTCTTTGTCGTGTCTAAGGAGTCACCAAATGTACTCTCTGTGGTTGGAGGTGGTCTCGCCTATATAGTGATGTTTATGATGGCTCTGACATCAAATAATAAAATGATCCAAAAGTTGGGACACAGGCGTTGGAAAATGTTGCATAGCACGGGTATGCATTATTTTGCCCTGATCTTCTTGGTAACATTTAGCTTGCGCTTTTTTGAAAAAAGCCTTGATCCACTTTATGGCATCTACACGTTTCTTCTTGTGGGTGTTTACGCAGCGAGACTAATCCAATTAAGGCGCCTTTAATTTGATGGAGTGCTGAATAAGTACACAATAAGAGCAAAAGTGAAGCAAGGTATCGCGTAAAAGTATTGCGTATCAGCAGCTCTGTAAATTGTCTTTACATTGGGCTGATGTATGGGTTCAAATACACGACTGAAAACTATAATAATTTAAAATACTTGGATCGGTAGCCCTATGTACGAGCCATTTAAAATACTATCTCTATCACACTTTCTCGTGGTCGCATTGTGTATCCTATTAATTGTTTATCTGCCGCGACTATTTTTGGGCGTAGATAAGCAGGCTGAAAAGCGTCTAAGGCTGACTCTGGTTTTTTTAATCCTATCGTTTCAAGTTTTCGATTTTTATAAAGTGGTGTATCTTTTTGGTGAACCCTGGAAAACAGCACTGCCTTTCCATTTGTGTGATTTTTCTGCCCTTAGTATCGCGGCCTATCTGCTCACAAATAAGAAGTACTTTTTTAACTTTGCATTTTTTTGGGGAATCTCGGGTGCCGGTATGGCTATTTTGACACCTAATGCAGTTCTGGGTTTTCCCTCGGTAGATTATTTAGCTAATCAATATGGTCACACGTTAATTTTGTTGTCCATCTCCACTTCAATGATTGTGTTAGAGCAACGGCCCTACCTAAGGGATATTTTTACCACCTTTGGCTTTACCTCCCTGCTTCTACCCCCGCTGTATGCCCTTAATTACTTCTTGCAGACGCCAGCGAATTATTGGTACCTATTAGAGAAGCCAATTGGCAATAATATTATGACGCCATTGCCCGAGGCGCCCTTTCATATGCTCTATCTGTATCCAATAGCATTTGTCTTTCTGCTGTTGGTTTATGCGCCCTACTACGTTCTTGATCGCCGCCAACAGTGAGATGTTCGCTCTGAGATATTTGCTCGCGCTTTTTATCTAGTTTTTTCGTAAAGACGACAGACCTGCTTGCAGCTGTTGCAGATGTTGCTCTAGCTGAGGGCCTTTCTTTTGAGCAACGCCAATTGCCAATACATCTATAACTGCTAGATGAGCAATGCGAGAGGAAAGCGGTGTGTATATTTGGATATCCTCTTTAGCATTTACCTCAATGGCGATATCAGCACTTTGTGTAACGGGTGAATTACTGGGGGCAAGGCCAATCACTATACCGCCAGCCTTCTGAACAAGCTCCATGGAATCAAGTAAAGCCTGAGTGCGCCCTGACTGGGAGATTGCCATCACTACATCATTAGGCTGTAGTGAAGTTGCAGACATATTTTGCAGGTGCGGGTCGGAGTAAGCAGACGAAGTTATCTGAAGTCGGAAGAATTTATGTTGGGCATCAAAAGCAACTGCCGCTGATGCGCCAAAACCATAAAATTCAACGCGATTGGCATTACAAATAGCAGCTACGGCGGCCTCTAAATTTTCTAAAACCAAGCGTTCGCGCACTTTTAGCAGCGTGTCCACAGTGGAATCAAAAACCTTGTGCGTGTATTCCCGAGTAGAATCTGTATCGGTTACCGCAATTTGTCCATAGCTGGGGCTTGAGGCTAGTTGCTGTGCGAGGGCCAATTTAAAATCCTGAAAACCCTCACAACCAACTGCCCGGCAAAATCGTACCACAGTGGGTTCGCTCACTTCAGCTTGTTTGGCCAGATCAACAATTCGCATATGTATAACATCTAGCGGATTATTTAACACAAAGTCGGCTACTTTTCGCTCAGATTTACGTAGCTGAAATAGGGCGTCATTGATTGATTGGGTGAGTTGAGCTGGTTTCATAGTCATACAGTTTTTATGTTTGTAAAAAATTTACAAGAAAATGGGCAAAAATACCAGTTATGTAGTAAAAAAGATGTTCTATCTCTTTCAAAGTGCTCAAGGGCACAAGCCATAATAACTAGCCTAAAAAAATCTAAAACATGCTTATAAAAACGTTTTCTTGACTATTAACTTGCTAAAATACAGCCCTATGGATGTAACTCGAATTCTAGACAAACTAAACCCTGCCCAAGAGCAAGCTGTGACCAGTGACCAAAAGCACCTACTGGTGCTGGCGGGTGCTGGTAGTGGTAAAACAAGGGTATTGGTTCATCGTATCGCATGGAAAATACAGGTAGATAATATTTCTCCCTACGGAATTCTAGCAGTTACTTTTACAAATAAAGCTGCGCGAGAAATGCGCGAGCGTATTGATAGCTTACTAGGAATGTCCCTACGCGGCATGTGGGTGGGTACTTTTCATGGTTTAGCGCATCGTTTATTAAAAGCCCATTGGCGTGACGCAAAACTACCTGAAAACTTTCAAATACTCGATTCTGATGATCAATTAAGATTGGTTAAGCGAGTTATGCGCACTATGGACCTCGATGAACAACGCTGGCCGCCAAAGCAGGCTCAGTGGTGGATTAATAGTCAAAAGGATGAGGGCTTGCGAGCAGCGCATATTCAAGAAACCCCCGATCCATTCCTTGCCACCATGCTGGGCATTTATAGACAGTATGAGGTAGTTTGTGAGCAACTGGGCGTAATTGATTTCGCAGAATTATTATTGCGTGCGCTTGAGCTCTGGAAAAATAATCCTGAGGTACTAAAGCATTATCAACAACGCTTTGGACAAATTCTTGTCGATGAGTTTCAAGATACTAATGCTGTGCAGTATGCATGGTTGCGTCTTTTAGCCGGTGATCATAGTTGTGTCACAGCCGTAGGAGACGATGATCAATCGATCTATGGCTGGCGCGGTGCCAAAGTAGAAAATATCTTAAGCTATGAGCGCGATTTTCCCGGTACTGAAACGGTCAAACTTGAGCAGAACTATCGCTCCAGCGCGAATATTCTCAATGCTGCCAATGGTGTAATTGCTCGAAATGCTGAGCGTCTGGGAAAGAATTTGTGGACTGAATCCGGTGAGGGAGAGCCTGTGGCGCTGTATGCCGCGTTTAACGAGCACGACGAGTCTCGCTATATCGCCGACCGTCTAGGATCATGGATTGCCGATGGAAACCGTCGTGACGATGCGGCTGTCTTGTATAGATCAAATGCTCAATCACGAGTATTAGAAGCTGCCCTACTGCAGGCAGATATTCCCTACCGTATCTATGGTGGCCAGCGTTTTTATGAGCGTCTCGAAATTAAAAATGCCCTTTGTTATCTCCGCATGATGTTGAATTGCCACGATGATGTTGCCTTTGAAAGGGTGGTAAATGTGCCCGCCCGTGGTATTGGCGATCGCACGTTGGAGCAGATACGACAGCTTGCCCGTGAGCAAGAATGCTCACTTTGGTCGGCCGCTACAACTTTAATTAGTGACAAACGTCTGGCAGCTCGAGCCTCAAACGCACTTAATAACTTTATTGAACTTATCAATGAAATGAGTGGTAAGTTGGATGAGTTGCCATTGGTTGAACAGGCAGAAAATGCCATTCAACACAGTGGTCTAATAGATATGCACAGACGGGAAAAGGGTGAGCGTGGTCAGGCGCGGGTCGAAAACCTTGAGGAACTGGTTAACGCCTGCCGTAACTTTGAGCCAGAGGACAGCGATGCGCCGGTATTGCCTCAGTTTCTTGATCAAGTGGCATTGGATGCCGGTGACCGACAAGCCAATGAAGATCAAGATGCAGTTCAACTGATGACATTACACAGCGCCAAAGGACTAGAATTTCCATTAGTATTTATTGCCGGTATGGAAGAAAACTTATTCCCCCATAAGATGTCTATTGATGAGCCTGGGCGGTTGGAAGAAGAGCGCCGATTGGCCTATGTGGGTATGACCCGCGCTATGCAGAAACTCTATCTCACCTTTGCCGAAAGTCGTTCTATCTATGGCAGTGAATCATTTAATTCACCCTCACGGTTTATTAAAGATATTCCTGCCGGAGTTGTGGAGGAAGTTAGACTACAAAATACAATCTCTCGCCCCACCTCTTATGCCGCACCTCTGCACAGCGATGAAGGCAGCGATAGTGGATTCAAGTTAGGGCAACAAATAAGGCATAATGTTTACGGTGAGGGGGTTATCTTAAATTTTGAGGGTAACGGTCCTAGAGCAAGGGTGCATGTAAGATTTGAAGAGGTTGGTACCAAAATTCTAATTTTGGATTCAGCCAACCTAGTGGCCGTCTAGATCACTCAGCAAAACTTATGTTATCAATAGTCAATCAATCTATAAGACTGTAAGGAGCAACAAATGAGGTTACTTTTATCGTTGTTTGCGCTGGTTTTAATCAGCAGTTGTGGAAGCCAAGATTCAGAAACACAGACGTCTGCTAATCAGGCTTCAGCTGAGACGTTTAAGTGGAAGCTGGTCACTAGCTGGCCAAAGAATTATCCAGGGCTTGGTTCTGCTCCTGAGAACTTTGCCAAGTTGGTAGATACCATGAGCAATGGTCGGTTACAGATAAAAGTATTTGGTGCAGGTCAATTGGTTCCTGCCTTGGAAGTATTCGATGCGGTTTCTCAGGGCACCGCAGAAATGGGTCACAGTGCCGCATACTATTGGACCGGTAAAGCCAAAGCTAGTCCATTTTTCACTTCAATACCCTTTGGTCTTAATGCACAGGAAATGAATGGTTGGTTGCATTATGGTGGTGGTTTAGAACTTTGGCGCGAGCTTTATGAGCCCTTAAATCTTGTGCCCTACGCTGGAGGCAGCACTGGTGTGCAAATGGCGGGTTGGTTTAACCGTGAAATTAATTCCATGGCGGATATCAAAGGCATAAAGATGCGCATTCCCGGCTTGGGTGGCGATGTAATTACTCGCGCAGGCGGTGTCTCGGTTACCATGGCTGGAGGCGAGTTATACACGGCTATGCAAACCGGTGTTATCGATGCCACTGAATGGGTAGGACCTTACAATGATTTGGCCTTTGGCTTTCATCAGGTAGCCAAATACTACTATTACCCTGGTTGGCATGAGCCAGGTCCGATTCTTGAATTTGTAGTCAATAAACAGGCTCTTGAATCACTGCCCGAAGACCTGCGAGCAATCCTTGAAGTTGCAACCAGAGCTATCAATCAGGATATGCTAGACGAATATACAGCGCGCAATAATCAGGCACTGGTTGAGCTGGTGGAAGTTCATAATGTTGATGTCAGAAAACTACCCGATGAAGTATTGGCAGAATTAAGGGCTCTCTCCAAACAGGTTCAAGAGGAAATGGTGGCTGAAAATGAATTTGCAAAACGCGTGTCTGACTCTATTGAGGCCTTCAAAAAACAAGCCACCGCTTACCATGGTATCTCTGAGGAAGCTTTCTATAAGGCGCGTCAACAGAAATGATCGAAAGCAGCATGGATAAAATTATTCTTGGTAGTGAAGAGTGGTGCCAACTCCCCCAGTTAGGCATTCCTGCTATAAAGGCACGCATAGACTCCGGAGCAAAAACCTCTGCTCTTCATGCATTTAATATTCAGTCATTTAAGCGCGGCACCACGCCATGGGTGCGCTTTGATGTGCATCCACTCCAGATGAATCGGAGTGTTATCCTGCATTGTGAAGCGCCCGTTGTCGATCGGCGTATGGTTAAAAATACCAGTGGTGCATCTGAAAAACGCTATGTAATCCGTGTGCCCATGCGCCTAAACGATCAGATATGGGAAATAGAACTGACGCTTAGTAATCGAGATAGCATGGGTTATCGCATGCTACTAGGTCGCGAGGCTATGAGCGGTCGCATTTTAGTCGACCCCAGCGAAAGTATGAATTTGGGGCGAGTCAGCGATATTGAACTCAGGGAAATGTACGGTATCAAACAGCGCAATAAGTCCGGTCTCAAGATTGCGCTGTTGGCCAGCAACCCAGATTTATACAGTAACCAGCGTCTTCTCGAGGCCGGCGAAGAGCGCGGCCATGAGATGAAATTTCTCAATATCAAAGACTGCTATATAAAACTTGATGATGAGATGCCCGAGGTGCATTACCGCGGAGGTCACATTATTAGCGATCTAGACGCGGTTATCCCAAGAATTCGTCCCAGTGCAACATTCTATGGATGTGCTCTGGCACGGCAATTTGAAAGTATGGGTGTCTATGTGCAGAACAGCGCCTCTGCCATTAGTCAGTCTCGAGATAAACTTTTTTCACTACAGCTGTTAATCAAGAGTGGTTTGGATATCCCTATTACGGGCTTTGCCAATTCGCCCATTGATACCGATGAGTTAATTGAAATGGTCGGGGGTGCGCCACTGATCGTTAAATTGTTGGAGGGAAGTCAGGGTCGAGGCGTGGTTCTGGCGGAAACCAAAAAAGCTGCCCAGAGTGTGATTAATGCCTTTAAGTCGGTAAAAGCTAACTTGCTTGTTCAAGAGTTTATCCGTGAGGCAAACGGAAAAGACCTACGCTTATTTGTTATCAATGGTGCTGTTAAAGCGGCTATACAGCGTGAGGCTGCCCCCGGCGAATTCCGCGCCAATATTCATCAGGGTGGCAGTGCATCAGTGATCAAACCAACAGCAGAAGAGCGCCGCTTGGCGGTAAAGGCAGCCAAAGCTATGGGGCTTGCGGTAGCTGGCGTTGACTTAATTCGCTCCAAAAGTGGTCCGCTGCTATTGGAGGTTAATTCTTCACCCGGGCTTGAGGGTATCGAAGCCGCCACCGAGAAAGATGTTGCCGGTATGATGATTTCAGAGATTGAGAAGCGACTGAAGTGGAGTAAGAATTAGTTTAGTTGCGCCAAAAGGTTGGGGTAAATAACACTAGCAGTGTAAAGATCTCCAACCGACCAAGTAACATACCCCAGCACAGTACCCATTTGGCAAAGCTGCTAATTTCAGCATAGTTAGTAGCCACTGCGCCCAATCCTGGGCCTAGGTTATTGAGTGCCGCAGCGGTCGCTGACCAAGCACTGGTAAAGTCCAATCCCGAGGCTAACAGCAGTAATATCATCAGGTGGAATATGGCGAGGTAGACCCCGAGAAAAGCCCAAATTGCATCAGTGATTCGTTCGGGCACGGTGCGATTGTGAATTTTAATAGGCAGTAGGGCATTGGGATGAATCAAACGGTAAATTTCTCGAATGCCCTGCTTGGCTAAAATTAGCATACGACCAATCTTTACTCCGCCCCCCGTAGAGCCGGCACAGGCACCAAAAAATGATAAAAACAGCAGAAAAAACGGCAGAAAGCTTGGCCAAGTATGAAACTCAGTGGTGGTAAAACCTGTGGTTGTCATAATTGATATAAGCTGAAAAACTCCCTGCCGGATGCTTTCATTCCAACCGTAAGTGCCGCTGTAGTAAAGGTATAAGCAGGTGATAAATATTCCTACAAGCAACAGAGCAATATACAGGCGCGCTTCGGCATCTTGGGCATAGTAACTTAGACGGTGGGTATGCCAGACATGAAAGTGCAAGGCGAAATTTAAACCAGCCACCACCATAAAAAAGCAACAAATAGCCATAATTAGGCCACTATCAAAGTAGCCAATGCTGGCATCATGGGTGGAAAAGCCACCAATGGCTACCGTGGAAAAGCTATGGCCTACGGCATCAAATAGACTCATTCCCGCCGCCCAATAGGCAAGTGCACAAACGATGGTAAGAGCGAGGTAGATTTTAAATAGTGCCTTGGCGGTTTCAGTAATACGTGGCGTCAATTTGCTATCTTTGACCGGACCCGGTGTTTCCGTTCTATAAATCTGCATACCGCCCACACCGATCATTGGCAAAATAGCCACGGCGATAACCACAATACCAATGCCCCCTAACCACTGCAGTTGCTGACGGTAGTAGAGTATTGATTTTGGAAGATTATCCAATCCGGATATAACGGTGGCTCCAGTGGTAGTCAGGCCAGAGATTGATTCAAACAGGGCATCAATAAAACTTAAATTAACGGCACTGGATAGAATTAGAGGCAGGGAGCCAAATGTACTTAGCACCAGCCAGAAAAATACTGTGACCAAAAAACCATCTCGGGTGCGTAGTTCGCCGTAGTGATTTTTAGTCGGTAGCCAAAACAAAAAGCCCAGCAACAGGGTAATGGCAAAGGACTGTAGAAATGTTGAGAAGGTGGCTTCGGCATAGGCAAAAGCGATCACTAGGGGGGTCAGCATGCTGAGGCTGAAGATCATCAGCATAATGCCAAGAACTCGCGCAATAATAGCAAAGTGCATAGTGGTTTTAGCCCTAATTCTACCTCTAAAAGAAGCTGTAGCTGACCGAGAACAATTTCTCGACAGCCTTGGTATTTTCTTTATCTACCACAAAGACAATCACATGATCGCCGCTTTCAATTACCGTATCATGATGAGCGATAATCACTTCATCATTGCGCACCAGAGCAGCCAGTGTAGCTCCCGGCGGCGACTTAATATCTTCAATGGCTCGGCCAACAACTTTTGAGCTTTTCTCATCGCCATGGACAACAATTTCCAGTGCTTCCGCTGCGCCTCTACGCAGGGAGTGAACACGCTCAGTATCACCCTTGCGCACGTGAGCAAGCAATGAACTGTTAGTGGCCTGTTGTGGAGAAATAGCCACATCAATTTCACCACCTTGAATTAGGTCCGCATAAACTGGGTTATTAATCAGAGTCATCACTTTCTTGGCGCCCAGGCGCTTAGCCAAAAGTGACGACATAATATTGGTTTCATCATCATTGGTCAGGGCAAGAAAAACATCGGTTTTATCGATATTTTCATCCAGCAGTAACTCTTGGTCTGTGGCTGAGCCATTCAGCACCACGGCCTTATTTAGCTTTTCCGCGAGAAATTTGCCGCGCTCTTTGGAGTGCTCAATAATTTTAATATTGTAATCTTCCTCAAGGGCCTTACTCAGTCGATAGCCGATATTGCCACCGCCAGCGATAACTAGGCGATGGTAGGGCT
>CAXRJI010000026.1:0-11821 GCA_964231105.1 Porticoccaceae bacterium | reverse complement strand
AAGCTTACCCACAACACTTAGATCGAACTGTAAGGGATTGTGGTCAGCAAAATATGACAGGCTCAAAATCAGGATTTATGGGAGATCATCCACTAATTCTCCCTCTTCAGGCTCAAGCAGATCCTCACGGTCTACATTCATTGCCAACATCACGGTAGCTGCTACGTAAATGGAAGAATAGGTACCAATACCAACGCCAATCATAAGTGCGATAGCAAAGTTGTGAATTAATTCGCCACCAAAAAAGAACAGTGCCAGCAATACAAGCATGGTTGTTACCGAGGTATTGATCGTGCGCCACAGAGTTTGAGACAAGGATTCGTTGATCACTTCTACTGGAGAGGCTTTGCGAATTTTGCGGAAATTTTCACGAATTCTATCCGATACAACAATGGTGTCATTTAAGGAATACCCCACCACCGCCAATACTGCGGCCAAGACAGTAAGATCAAATTCCAGTCGCAGAAGAGAGAAGACACCAAGGGTGATAATTACATCATGCACCAGTGCCATCACCGCACCCACAGAGAATTTAAACTGAAAGCGAACTGCTACATAGAGCATCACAAGGACTAGCGCTACCAGCATGCCAAGCCCCCCTTGATCACGCAACTCTTCACCAATTTGTGGACCTACATAGTCAACGCGGCGTAACTCTATCTGCTCGTTGTCACCTTGCAAAACTTCATAGACGCGCTGAGCTAAACCTTGATCGGGCTCCCCCTGCATACGAATTAAAATATCGGTTTCAGAACCAAAATGCACCACTACAGGACTTTCAAAGCCAGCACTTTCGAGTTTTACCCGAAGGTCTGCAACTTGCACGGGTTCATCATAGCCAACTTCTATTTGCGTACCACCGGAAAAATCCAAACCCAGCACCAGACCCTGAGTAGACAATGAACCGACAGAGGCAATTAGCAAAAGGGCTGAAAAGACCAACGCATAACGGCGCAGTCCCATAAAGTTATATATCTTTAACTGATTCATACCCGTCCTCCTAAATCCACAAGGTTTTGATCTTGCGACCGCCAACAATCATATTGACTAGGCCACGGGTCATCACTATGGAAGTAAACATTGAAGTTAAAATACCAATTGAGAGGGTAACCGCAAAGCCTTGAACCGGACCTGAACCAATTAAAAACAGAATAATCGCAACAATCAATGTGGTGATATTGGCATCCAAAATAGAAACAAAGGCGCGGTCATAGCCAGCACTAATCGCCCCCTGTGGGGAGGCGCCATTGGCTAGTTCCTCACGAATACGAGAGAAGATAAGTACGTTTGCATCAACCGCCATACCCACGGTTAAAACAATACCGGCAATTCCGGGCAGTGTTAGGGTCGCACCCAACAGCGACATAAAGGCCACCAACAATAGCAGGTTCATACTCAGAGCTATATTGGCAAACACACCAAAACCCTTGTAGACAACCAGCATAAATAGCAGCACCAGTATCATACCCAGAGTCACAGATTGAACACCCAAACGGATATTATCTGCACCCAGCGAGGGTCCAATGGTGCGCTCTTCGACAATATACATGGGCGCCGCCAGTGCCCCAGCTCGCAAGAGAAGCGCCAACTCTGATGACTCGCGCTGGCCATCTAAACCGGTAATTCGGAATGCCTTACCCAACTGTGCCTGAACAGTGGCGAGACTGATAATACTTTTTTCCACAAATGGCACTGGGGTAATTACCAGCTCGCCGTTTTCATCAATGGACTTCTCTAATTTAGTTTTATATTCAATAAACAGTACGCCCAACCGACGCCCAATATTATCGCGCGTAGCATGACCCATCTGCCAACCACCGCTAGAGTCCAGGGTAATATTGACCTGAGGTCGCCCGTTTTCATCAAAACTTGCGCGCGCATCAGTGACATTCTCTCCAGTAATAACTGGATTACTCTCCAAACGTGCGTCTACTTCAAAGCTAGAGGGATTTCGGAATGAAAATACCTCACCAAGCCGCCCGTTGGACTCCAGACGAAATTCCAGATTAGCGGTTTTACCGATGATGCGTTTGGCCTCAGCAGTATCCTGAACACCGGGGAGCTCAACTACGATTCGATTTTTACCCTGACGCGACACCAAAGGTTCAGACACACCCAGCTCATTAACCCTATTGCGCAGTGATGTCAGGTTCTGTTTGATAGCATTATTTTCTATATCACTGGTCGCAGTTTCGCTGAGATTAAGAATCAATGACAGTGGATTCTGTCCCGGTTGATTCTGTGGCTGGAGGTCTCGATATTCACTGCGTATTAAGGCAGTCGCTTGTTGCACCTGTTCTTCAGTGCGAAACTGACCAATTAATTGACGCCCTTTAACCTCAAAAGTGCGGTATCTAATGCGCTCATCACGCAATGAGGTTTTCACATCTTGCAGATCACTCTCTAAACGGGTGGCCAATGCTTGATCGAGATCAACCTCCAACAAGAAGTGCACGCCGCCACTAAGATCAAGCCCCAGTTTCATGGGCACACCACCCAAGCCACTTAGCCAGTCTGGTGTTGTAGGCGCCAAGTTTAGGGCGACAATATAATCACCGCCCATCTCAGCCTGTATGATCTCTTTAGCACGTAGCTGCACATCAATATTGTTGAGCCGCACAAGTGCTGTCTCGCCATTGGCTTCTCCAGCAAAATGCTCGATATCAGCCTCATCAAGGGCCTTCTCAACCTTTTCAAGAACAGCTTGATCTATGACCATAGCGCCGCTTTGACCTGATAGCTGAATAGCAGGGTCTGGTGGATATAGATTGGGCGCAGCAAAAATAAAGCCAAACGCCACAACTAAAATAATTAAGCTGTTTTTCCACAGCGGGAACTTATTAGGCATAGGTCCTAGAGTCCTTCTTCTTATCTGCGTTTTAAACCCCAAACAAAAGGTACGCAGAGAGACAAATTTTTCAAACCGCGCATTATAGCGCTATAGGGCAGTAATTTGGGGCTTATTTGTTGATTTAAAGAAGCATTGTCAGCTTATTGTTGGCTATAACCTGTTTTCTGATAAAACTCTGCGACAAAATCATCCAGTGAACCCTGTTCAATGGCGTCCCTTAAACCTTGCATCAGCTTTTGATAATAACGCAAATTATGGATGGTATTTAACTGCGCACCTAGCATCTCGCCACATTTCTCCAAGTGATGTAAATATCCTCGAGTGAAATTTTGGCAAGTATAACAATCACATTCACTATCCAGAGGAGACGTATCATTGCGGTATTTAGCATTGCGAATTTTAACCACACCCTGACTGGTAAAAAGATGGCCATTGCGCGCATTGCGGGTTGGCATCACACAGTCAAACATATCAATACCGCGGCGAACTGCCTCAACCAAGTCAGCAGGTTTGCCCACACCCATTAGATAACGCGGCTTATTGTTGGGCATTGAAGTCGCCATATGATCCAGTATGCGGATCATATCTTCTTTGGGCTCCCCTACTGACAGACCACCAATGGCATAGCCATCAAAATCAATCTCTTCTAATCCAGCCAGAGACTGATCACGCAGTTGCTCGTACATACCGCCTTGCACAATACCAAATAACGCAGAGGGATTATCCCCATGGGCCTGCTTGCTGCGTTTGGCCCAGCGCAACGACAATTGCATGGACTCTTCAGCCTCCTGCTCAGTGGCTGGGTAAGGCGTGCATTCATCAAATATCATCACCACATCACTGCCCAGATCGCGCTGCACTTGCATGGATTTTTCTGGATCAATAAACACTGAACTGCCATCAATAGGAGACTTAAAAGTAACACCCTCTTCGGTAATCTTGCGCATAGCACCAAGACTAAATACCTGAAAACCACCAGAGTCAGTCAATATAGGACCCTGCCAGTTAATAAAATCATGTAAGTCCCCGTGCTGTTTAACAACCTCTGTACCGGGTCGCAACATTAGGTGGAAGGTATTACCAAGAATAATCTCTGCGCCGATCTCAGTGATATCACGAGGCAACATGCCTTTAACTGTGCCATAGGTACCCACCGGCATAAAAGCTGGGGTCTGTACTTTGCCTCTTGGGAAAGTAAGTTCACCACGGCGGGCATTACCATCGGTTTTACACAGTTTAAATTGCATGGCACAGGTTCTATTGCTCATCGCTGGGAATATCCTCTATTGCATCGGGATTATGGGATAAAAACATGGCATCACCGTAGCTAAAAAAACGATACCTGTGCCTAACCGCTTCGCGGTAGGCGCGCATTATAGAGGTATAGCCAGAAAAAGCGCATACCAACATTAACAGGGTAGATTCAGAGAGATGGAAATTGGTGATTAATCCATCAACAACCTTAAATGTATAACCGGGATAGATAAAAATATCTGTGTCCCCCTCAAAAGGTGCGATTGATCCTGATCGGGCTGCAGTTTCTAAACAGCGTACACTGGTAGTGCCTACCGCTATAACACGCCCACCACGGGCCTTGGTTTGCTTGATTTGCTCACACACATCATCACTGACACTTAGCCACTCAGAATGCATTTGATGCTTATCAATAGTGTCTACTCTTACAGGTTGAAAAGTACCTGCACCCACATGCAGTGTGACAAAGGCCAGTTCAGCGCCCATCGCTTTGATATCATCTAGCAACTGATTGTCAAAATGTAGCCCTGCAGTGGGTGCGGCAACGGCTCCAGGGTTCTCTGCGTAGACAGTCTGGTAGCGAGACTTATCTTCAGCACTATCCGCACGGTCAATATAGGGAGGCAGGGGTATATGGCCAATTTTATCCAGTAGTTCTAGCAAAGGCGCATTAAACTTTAGTTCAAATAGATCATCGGCACGGCCCACCATCTGCGCAGAAAATTCTCCATCAAAAAAAAGCGTTGAATCCTGTTTCGGGGATTTACTGGCGCGAATATGTGCCAGCGCAGTGCAGCTATCAACAATACGCTCTATTAAGACCTCAACATGACCACCTGTTTCTTTTTTGCCATACAATCGGGCGGGTATAACCTTAGTATTGTTAAAAACCAGCAAATCATTTGCCTGGATATGATTTAAAAGATCAGGAAATTGTTGATGTTGAATAGTTCCCTGACTATCCAAGCACAACAGACGGCTACCGCGGCGCTCTTTGGAGGGGTGCAGCGCTATCAGTTTTTCTGGCAGATCAAAGCGAAAATGGTCTTTACGCATAGTTTGTGTACGTGTTGAAATCAACTAGCCGGCAAGGGTATAGAAAATTACAGCAAACGCCAATGGATTTAGCAAAAATTACAGGGATGAAGATTTGACCGATTAGGGATCACTGCTATAATCCACGCCCTGTCGCAAGTCAGACATTTCAGTGCCAGAGTGGTGAAATTGGTAGACACAGGGGATTCAAAATCCCCCGCCCTTAAAAGCGTGCCGGTTCGAGTCCGGCCTCTGGTACCAAATAATAACACCCGCCTTTTTAAGGTGGGTGTTTTTGTTTGTATTCTGCGGTCGGTGAGAAAAGGTATTCCGGTTCGACAAATTGAGATAGCAATTTGGGCGCTGACGCTTCGCGACAGTGGGGTGAAACCCCGAGGAGGATCCATAAGATTCTCCGATTCAATCAAGTCCTCAACACCAAGCCTATTTTAAAATTACCTTAAACCATAATTGTCACTCATCGATTTTAAAAAATTCAACTATCAATAAGCGTTTGTGCCATATTTCTTTTAGGCAGAATAAATATGGACGTTTTGACAGTGAAGCAATTTACATCATCTGCAGTTGCGCTAACTTTAATAAGTTCTTTTGGAATGGGTTCTTGTGGAGTCGATGAGCGTGATTCAGATGGAAGTGGGTCCTTAAGTGATGATTTAAATCAAACTAATCAGCCACAAGCAGTGCAGATAGATCAAACATCCGATGTTAATCAGGAAAGCATTGCAGAAACTGAGGCCTTTGGTGGTAGTAGCTTTGGTTATGCAAGGTTCCAATAGGAGAGTCGCAATGAGATTAACTTTTATTATTTGCTTATTCCTATCTAGCATCACCTTCGCTGCAGATTATAAATCAGCTCAAAGATTGGCCTCGGGGGATGTCATCTCAGCAGACGTCTTTAATGATATCTTAGATCGGATTGAACTGACGCTAAAAGAGATTACCGCAAATGAGATGGTAGGGTCTTGGAGAGTTCAATGGAAAACGTGCGTTAATGGTGGGCCAGGCAACTGCTTTGGACTAGATGTGGGTACAGGTTGGAGTGACAGCGTTGACAACTTGTACAAAAGCAGAACTGACATTTGGGAAGTTGAGTCAGATGGGGATGGAACTTACAGTGTTAGTATGCAAAAGTGCTTTACTGGGGCTGTTAGTGGGACATACTATAATGATGCTTGCAGCGCAAGATTAGCCGTTGATTCTGGAATCTTACTTCTTGGAACACTCACAGGTGCTGGCGTTACACTAGCCTCCCAACATAGCTCAATGTTCAATATCAAAAGAGTGAGTGACTCACGATTTTCCGTTTGGAGATTAAATTCTGGGTCGAATTCTTTTGTGTCCTTTACACTTGACAGAATTGCTTGGCCTCCTGAAGCACCGTCATCCCTATCAGCAGTATTTGATTCAGGGACTGTATCTCTATCATGGGCTGAAAATGATGTGAATGTCACCTCTTACACAATAAAAAGCAAAGATGATCCATTGGATGATTTTACAGAACTGAATACTTCGTCCAGTGCATTTTTCACAGATGAGTTGATTGCTGGCAAAAGCAGATGGTACCGAGTGTTTGCTGTTAACGAGCATGGCATCAGTATCGGGTCCAATGTGATTAGAGTTGATAGTCCATGAAGCTAGAGATCTCGACCTTTTAGCGCTAATTTGAGTTTTATCACTCAACCGTCAGAGGCACACTGCGCTGAGGAATAGTAGCATTATCTTTTTCGTTACTAATGACTAAGAACTCCGTTATCTTTATCTAGATGCAAATTGTGGATTTGCATGATCAAAAGGTATCTGAGATAGTCACTCTTAATTACCTCTAGAAAGCGATGACTGTGGCTTATGGAAAAGTTAAGAAAAATAGTAGAAGAGACTGATACTAGAGCAGGTAGGGCATTTGATTTATTCGTTCAATCACTGATCATATTCTCGATCTCAGTTTTTGCCATTGAGACACTTCCAGATTTAACCCTGGGTACTCTTGAAATTCTCAGATACCTCGAAGTAGTAATCGTCATTATCTTTACTTTTGAATATTTACTGCGCTTGATTGTTTCAAAAAACAAAATTGGTTTTATTTTTTCTTTTTGGGGAATTATTGATCTCTTAGCGATAGTGCCCTTCTATTTGATTGCCTTCGGGCTAGATTTAGACCTAGTTTTCCTAAGAACACTGCGCCTGTTCCGTCTTGTAAGAATCATAAAGCTAGCCAGATACAGTAAATCATTCACACGGATTATGCTGGCATTCAAAATAGCAAAAGAAGATTTGTTAGTCGCATTCGGCGCTACTTCAATTATGCTAATTATCGCGAGTTTTGGTATCTATATCTTCGAAAATCCGGTTCAACCGGATAAATTTTCCTCAGTCTTTCACAGTTTATGGTGGGCCCTAGCCACCTTGACTACCGTTGGCTATGGTGAAATTTACCCTATCACTTTGGGCGGAAAAGTATTTACAGGTTTAATTCTAATGATTGGATTGGGCATTGTGGCGCTACCTGCAGGTATCATTGCGTCCTCTCTAACTGAGGCTCGGGAGCAGCTTGAATCAGATACTCCAACCAGAGAAAATAATTAATCACCTACTCTCTTAAATCCGCACATAGGAATGTGTCACCAGCTGATTATCAAAAATAAAGGATTGAATTAGATGGTCACTATCTATCAGTTCTATTTTGACTTCAGTCGATAATTCTGAATAATTTTCCTTAGAACCCACTAATCCAGTTTCTCTATAGTGGCTATTGTCTGTGGCACACAATTGACCATAACCAAAGTGAGTGGTTTTTTGCCCCTTGGTAATTTGATTTTGTAGCAGAGCAAAATGCCCACCACCAATCATTTTTATTTCACTAAGCCCCGTTGACTCTATATCGCCAACTTTTCTAGCTTCAAGCTTCCATAGCCCATCAAACAGACTGGCCGAGCCATCAGCCCGATCCCAAACTTCAACCATGGTATCCAATACGCGACCATCATCGTAGGTCATTCCATGTAGAATCTGCTCATAGCCAGTGTGGGTTTTTTGTATATTAATTTCAAAGCTTAAGCCTGAAAGTGGGCCGTCGTGATTATGCAGTGGCTCTTCAATCATTTTGCCATTTGTCCATTGGGCTTTACCGGCACCCACATCTATGCCGCCGAGCATCTCATTGTAAAAGGCAAACATATACTTTCCTTGAGCATAGATTTTTATTTGTTCTCTGCTGTGGTTAGTGGTCACACCCTTTTCAGTAATGGCTACATTACTCAAAAAATAAGCGCCATCTGCAGGGGGCTGATTGTTAACTTTAAGCTGATTTGTAGTAATTGCGGGTGTGTTATTAGCAGTCATTAATTAATCCATATTGGGTTGTTGCGGTCGGATTATTACCAATAATGTTGATGATCACAAACCTAATTAAGGAAAATATCTTTTGTCTACCAAATGCTTTGATAGGCACCAATGACTCTGCTGTTGACGCGAAAACAAACAATAGCAACATCGCCACTATCAAGTACCCATTACAAATAATCAATTTATCGCAAATACTTGTGAGCTTGTCGCGACAGACTAGATAATCAATAAAAGGCAGAGCAGAATCGGCATCTTTTTTGTAAAAATAAATATTTTATTCATATATTAAAATGGAGGGTGGTAGCATGCGCTCAATCCTATTAATAAGTTTTCTGAGCATTGTACTTACAGCCTGTGGTGGCGGTGGCGGTGGATCAACAACAAATACTGGTGGCGGAACTGTTGATACTGATAATGCAACCACCGATACGCTAACGGATAACACCAATCCCGGAACTGATAACGTGGCTACTGATACCGATAACGGTACGACTGATACGGATGCGGTGACTGAGACTTTACCAAAGGTAGTGTTTGATAACGGTGCTGCTGATTCGTCTTGGGATAAAGGCATAGGTGCTTATGATGAAGCCAATCCAGCTTGGGGAACCTGTGAAAATGACGGCGGTGCCGGCTGTCCAAGTATTAGCTGGTCTATTATCAGTGATAATTCTCGCGGGAATGTGCTTGAAGTTTCACATGCATCAACTGATAAAGAAGCCGGCCTTTTTATCCAAACATCTACCCCCTTCGATTTATCGGCCTTCGCTGGAGGAACTATTGATTTTGATATAAAGGTAACTGAGGGTGATAACCAAATAAATATGAAAATTGGTTGCGTCTATCCATGTGAATCTTCTGTAAAAGAATTGGGCGCCATAGGCTCCGACTGGCAGTCCGTATCAGTCGAGGTCAATGACTTAGTTGATAAAGGTCTAAACCTTTCAACGGTTAACACAGGAATAGTTATTTGGGCTAAGGAGCATAATGGAACAAAGTTTCGCCTAGATAATATTCAGTGGACTGCCAATCCAGATGGACCAGTTACTAGCGGCACCTCAAGCACTGATAGTGACTGGGTAAACCCAAATCTAACAGGATACACCACACCCTCAACCTATGCAGACCACACATTATTTTGGTCTGATGAATTTAATGATTCGAATATTGATTCAAACAAATGGGGCTTTGATATAGGAACTGGTAGTGGTGGCTGGGGGAATAATGAATTGCAATACTATCGTGCTGAAAATGCGAGCGTGCAAGAGGGTTACCTTGTCATAGCTGCCAAAGAACAAAATTTTGCAGGAAAATCTTATACATCTGCTCGACTTAAAAGCCAAGATAAGTTTGAATTTAAATATGGTCGAATAGATATTAGGGCTGCAACTGCTGAAGGACAAGGTCTTTGGTCTGCACTGTGGATGCTGGGTGCAAACTTTGCTGAGATTGGCTGGCCAAGAAGCGGTGAGATTGATATTTTGGATACAATTGGAGGAAGCGGTAGAGAAGATACGGCTGTTGCCAAGACATTTTGGAATGCAAATGGTCTTGATGGAGGGGATGATACCAATTATGTCCTAAGAGATGATGGCAAGGAGTACAAACTGCCCGCTGGGGAGACTCTAGCTAATCAATTCCATGTTTTTAGCCTGGTATGGACATCTTCTGCAATTAAATGGTACATAGATGACGTTGAGTTCCATGAGGTTGACATTAGCAGTGGAGCTAAAGCAGAAACCTTCCAGAAAGACTTCTTTTTGCTTATGAATGTTGCGGTTGGTGGAAACTGGCCTGGCTCTCCTAATTCTACCACTCAGTTTCCTCAGTATATGTTGGTTGATTATGTACGAGTTTTTAAACAAAACTAGGCAATAAAATTAGAAACTAACGCACAAAGCTGACCCTTTATTTAAAGGGTCAGCTTCTTTTTATTCGCTTAGCATGAAATAATCCATTTAATAAAAATAGTAATTTCAGCATCGAATCTTAGGGATCCTCAATGCGCAACCTTCTAGTAGTAGTAATATGCCTGCAACTCTATGCCTGCGGTGGCGGCGGGATAAGCGGCGCTGGCACCCCAGAACCGACACCGGATAACACAGCGCCAGTCATTACCCTTATTGGCGACGCAACCATGTCACTGACTGTGGGTGATATATTTACCGACCCCGGTGCCACTGCAACGGACAATGTTGATGTAACAGTCAATGTCTCTGCATCCGGTTCAGTGGATACTTTAACGGCTGGCCAATATACCATTACTTACACAGCCACGGATGCCGCTGACAACACTGCGAGTGCAGACAGAACAGTGACTGTTGAAGAACCGATACCGCCTGCCGACACAACAAATCCAGTGATAACTCTGCTAGGCTCTGCCTCAATGACCATCGAACTGGGTACTGCCTACGAGGAACCCGGCGCCACAGCCACTGATAATATTGATGGCTCTGTCGAAGTTGAAATTGCAGGCTCTGTTGATGATGCATTAGGTGTCTATACAGTGACTTATACCGCCACTGACAGTTCTTTTAATACCATATCAGTCTATAGAACGGTAACTGTTGTCGAGCCCATGACCAACGTCAAACCTCTTGATTCAAATAAATGGCATCACCAAACGGTTATACCCAATGGCTGGGGTTGGTTTAACGGAGAAGTACAACACTACACTGATAGAATGGACAATAGCTTTGTCAGTGGCGGCACATTAAAAATTGTTGCAAAAAAAGAACAATATTCAAACGCGGGAGTTACCAAACAATATACATCTGCCCGCTTAAACTCAAAATTCGCCTTCACCTATGGCAGAGTGGAAGTGCGTGCCAAAATGCCAACAGGTTTCGGTACTTGGCCAGCCATTTGGATGCTCGGCAAAAATATCACCGAGCGCGGCGCCTACTGGGAAACTCAGGGCTTTGGAACCACATCGTGGCCAGCCTGTGGTGAAATAGATATTATGGAACACTGGGGCAGCAACCAAAACAGTATTTCAAGTGCAATGCATACGCCCTCCAGCTATGGAGGAACAATAAACAAGGGCAGCCAGTATATTTCCACAGCCACGACTGCATTTCATATCTACACACTGGATTGGACAGCTGAACGTATGGTGTTTGCTGTCAATGGCGTTGAGCACTACACCTACAATCCCGTTGAAAAAAATGCTGATACCTGGCCCTTTGATGCAGATCAATTCCTGCTTCTTAACGTTGCCATAGAGGGTAGCATTGACCCAAACTTTATGGAAAGCGCCATGGAAGTTGATTATGTTCGAGTTTATAACACAAGCGGCGCACTTATTTGGTCTGATGA
>CAXRJI010000025.1:0-5408 GCA_964231105.1 Porticoccaceae bacterium | reverse complement strand
AAATTAACCTTTGTTTAGGAAGATTAGTTAAAAAAGGAAGAGAAATTTACGCTTGAGGGTTGACCTAAGCCGTATCTAAACAGTATATATGCGTCCGTACACAAATTTGTGGGCTGTTGAGCCTTTCAGATAAGCGAATAATCAATTTTAAGAATTTATGTAAGGTAAATCGCTTCATGGGTAAATCCTTAGTAATCGTAGAATCGCCGGCTAAAGCAAAAACTATCAATCGCTATTTAGGTGATGAGTTTATTGTTAAGTCCAGTGTTGGGCATATCAGAGATTTGCCTACAGGCTCTAACCGTGCGCCTACGGATGCCAAAGAACGTGCCAGACAGGCCTCTATCACCCGCAAAATGTCTGCAGAGGAAAAGGCTATCCACAAAGAGCGCAAGGCTAAAACTCAACTTGTAAAAAGTATGGGCATAGATCCAGAGAATGGTTGGAAGGCTGAATATGCAACCCTGCCTGGAAAGGAAAAAGTGGTCGCTGAACTCAAAAAATTAGCTAAGAATGCAGACTATATTTACCTTGCCACGGATATGGACAGAGAAGGAGAGGCTATTGCATGGCACCTGACGCAAGTGATTGGTGGTGAGGAGTCCAGATATAAACGCGTGGTATTCAATGAAATTACTAAGAAGGCCATCCGCAATGCCTTTGAAGATCCCAGTTATTTAAATACTGATAGAGTTGATGCGCAACAAGCTCGGCGCTTTTTGGATCGTGTGGTTGGATTTATGGTTTCCCCCTTGCTTTGGGAAAAAGTTGGGCGTGGACTCTCTGCAGGGCGTGTGCAGTCAGTAGCACTTAAAATGATTGTTGAGAGAGAGCGAGAAATTAGAGCGTTTGAGCCTGAGGAATATTGGACTGTACAGGCAGATTTGGAGCAGGCACAAGCAACGGATTCCTCTGTAAATGATTCAGCTCCAAGCGTTCGCTTTGATGTTAAAAAATACCTTGGCAAACAGTTCAGGCCTCTCAATAAAGAACAAACCGATAGCGCCCTTGCAGTCTTGCGTGAGTCTAACTATCAAGTAATTAAGCGTGAGGATCGACCTACTAAATCTAAACCGCCAGCACCCTTTATCACTTCGACATTGCAACAGGGCGCCAGTACCAGACTTGGGTTTGGTGTTAAAAAGACAATGATGCTCGCTCAGCGTCTTTATGAAGCGGGCTATATTACCTATATGAGAACTGACTCAACCAACTTAAGCGATGATGCCATTGCTAATTGCAGAGAGCATATCAAAGTCAATCATGGGCCTAAATATTTACCAGAGCAACCTGTTATATACAGTAGCAAATCTGGCGCACAGGATGCTCACGAAGCTATTCGTCCTTCTAATATAGATATTTTGCCGGGTAGTTTGGATGATATGGAGCCAGACGCTCGTCGTCTGTATCAGATGATTTGGCAACAGTTTGTGGCCTGTCAAATGACACCTGCTGAATTTACATCCACTACTATTACCGTTGGTGCTGATAATTATGAAATGACTGCAAAGGGCAGGGTTACCAAGTTCAAAGGATTTCTTGCAGTCATGCCTCCTCGAGATGAAGATGCAGAGTTACCTGATCTGCAGCAGGGCGATACAATGAGTCTGCTGACACTGATACCACAGCAACATTTTACCAAGCCACCTGCGCGCTACTCTGAGGCAGCTTTGGTGAAAGAGCTTGAAAAGCGTGGTATAGGCAGACCCTCTACTTATGCAGCTATTATATCCACCATTCAAGAGCGTGGTTATGTGCGAATTGAGAACAAACGTCTATTTGCTGAGAAAATTGGCGATATAGTTACAGACCGCTTGGCGGAAAATTTTAATGATCTTATGGACTATGGTTTCACTGCTACCATGGAAGCGCAATTAGATGAAATTGCCACAGGAGAGCTTAATTGGAAGCAGGTGTTAGATCGCTTTTACAATGACTTCAGTCTTAAATTGAAGGCAGCAAAAGATCCATCCACTGGAATGCGTCAAAATACACCCTCAGATACTAATATTGAATGCAGTGTGTGTGGTCGACATATGATGATAAGAACCGCAGGTACGGGTGTGTTTTTAAGCTGTTCTGGTTATGCTCTGCCGCCCAAAGAGCGCTGTAAGCATACTGTAAATTTGACTGCTGGAGATGAGGCAATCAATATCGATGAGGATGAT
Source organism: Porticoccaceae bacterium (assembly GCA_964231105.1). GTDB lineage: Bacteria > Pseudomonadota > Gammaproteobacteria > Pseudomonadales > Porticoccaceae > HTCC2207. The sequence goes on along the minus strand of CAXRJI010000025.1, from coordinate 3,240 downwards.
GAAGCTGAATCTAAACAGCTGATGAATAAACGTCGGTGCCCTAAATGTAATACTTCGATGAGCAGTTATCTTATTGATGAGTCGCGCAAACTACATATCTGTGGAAATAATCCAGACTGTGATGGCTTTGAGGTTGAGTTTGGTCAATATGTGATCAAAGGTTACGATGGCCCTGTGCTGGACTGTGATAAATGCGGCAGCGAGATGCAGCTAAAAAATGGCCGCTTTGGTAAGTATTTTGGTTGTACTGCCGATGACTGCAAGAATACGCGTAAACTTCTGCGCAATGGTGAGGCGGCTCCCCCAAAAGTTGATCCAATACCCATGCCCGAACTACGTTGTATAAAAGTAGATGATCACTACGTTTTGCGGGATGGTGCCTCAGGTATCTTTCTAGCGGCTAGCCAGTTTCCACGTCATCGTGAAACTCGAGCCCCTTTGGTTAAAGAGTTAAAGCCCTACAGTGATAAAATAGATGAAAAGTACAAATATTTGCTTACGGCGCCAATAAATGATCCGGAGGGCAATCCTACAGTGGTTCGCTACAGTCGAAAGACAAAAGAGCAATATGTGCGCAGCGAAGATAATGGCAAACCAACCGGGTGGAGCGCTTTTTACAGTAACGGCAACTGGGCAGTCGAGGAAAAATAGGTCATTTAATTTGTCAATCTCTCCCTACTTGTCGGCAGTTAATCAAAAATTGCTTTTCTCAGATAATTTGTTGAAGCTTACACAAGGTGATGACTTGATGCTTAATAATAGGCATCTAGCTATGGCGATTGCTCAATCCGTGACACTTCAACTTTATCTAGCATGGTGCTGGCATATTAAGGATGTGGCCAGTCACTACAAGGTAAATAATCCATCATTAATTGAAGACGTAGATATGTTGGTAAAAGCGCTTGCTGATGAGGGTAAAACCCCTGCGGAGGCGCAAGAGATGCAAAATTTATCGTCTCAAGCGGATAGCTGGGTAGCAACTTTATTAAATGCTCACCGCCAGCTCTACGCACTACCAGAAATAACCAAGGCTCAAATGGATACTGATAGATTGCCCCTGAGGCTAATTGGTGGCACCAGCAATCAACCTGATGCAGCATTTGAGTGGTCCCTTGAACAGGTTGCAACGTGGAAAATACATATGCAAGAGTTGGTCGATCGGCAAAGGGATATGATGATCGAGTTTTAGAGGGCCCTGTTAAAACGTCCCTCTATTTATTATTTAAAATGCAAATACTGAGTTAAATCATGGCAATAGCTGAATTTGAATTAATAGTTTTAGAAAATGGCGATGTAGGTTTGCAACGCGTAGGTAGTGACGAGCTCCTAGTGCGTGTCAAATTTTCTGAAGAGGTTATGCGCTATCTGGGTGACCATCATATTGATGTGGCTAAGCGTATGATAGATACAGGTATTAAAACAGTTTACGAACTTGAGCAGACGGTGTCTGACGCAGATGAGATAGATGCTCATACAACAATTCACTGATCGAGGTGAGTAATATTGAAACCCACGGATTCCATTATTGAGATAGCGAGGGAGCGCCATATCGAAGGGCAGCGCCATCACCTGCTTATTTGCACGGCCGGTAAATGTTCCTCTGATAAACTTGCACAAGACTCTTGGCGCTATTTAAAGAAAAGAATACATGAGCTCGGACTGATGGATGTCGAGGGTGGTGTATATCGATCAAAGGTGGATTGTCTAAGAATTTGCAAGAAGGGTCCTATTATGGTGAGTTACCCAGACGGAACTTGGTACCACAGTTGTACGCCAGATGTTATTGAAAAAATCCTTCAGGCGCATGTGATAGAAGGTAATCCAGTTGAGGAGTACAGCTTTGCAGTTGGCGATCTTTCTTAATTATAGGCAGGTTAGTTAAAGTATTTTTAATAAAGCTCAATCTGAATCGTTAAATCGCAACCCGCACCACGCCAACTGCTAGACCCTCAATAGCAAAATCTTGATGCCTTAAGTCTACTACTATGGGCGAGTAGTCTGCATTCTCCGGCAGAAGCTGAATTTCATGTTTGCTTCGCGTTGTTTTTAAGCGTTTGACCGTTACCTCGCCATCAACTCTGGCAACAACTATCTGCTGATTGTCTGCAGTGGGTTGCTGATGTACTGCCAACAAATCGCCGTCCATAATACCGACATCAACCATACTCTGTCCTTGAACACGGAGAAAATAGTCAGCATAGGGGTGAAATATATTAGCAGGTACCTCTTGGTAGTCCTCAATATTTTGCTCGGCTAGAATAGGTTCACCTGCGGCGACACGTCCAATAATAGGTAATCCTGTAAATTGCTCCACAACTCTGATACCCCTTGATGCACCTGGAATCATCTCAATCACACCTTTGCGAGCTAAAGCGCGTAGGTGATCCTCAGCAGCATTTGCTGATTTAAATCCAAGCTCTAATGCAATTTCTGCCCTTGTTGGGGGGTAACCTGTTTGCTCGAGTTTATCTTTGATTAAATCAAAAATTTGTTGCTGCCTAGGGGTAAGGTTTTGCATTTTTAACTCCTGTCTATAAATACAGCTGTTATTATATACAGTATATTTTGTCTATTCAATCTTTTTATTTACCGCTGATTAAAACCCGTAGAGGATTGGTATCCCTTTACACTAGCTGTATTAATCAGCATTATTGGGCCTTTGCTCAATCTACTAAAATAACTAGTAATTCTGTTTGATATTAATGTTTGGTGAATTTAATTTATGAAAGATCATGTTTTAGGGCGCCTAATGGTCGACCTCCAAGGCACCTGTGTCCTGGATGCTGAAAAAAAATTATTGCAGAACCCTCATGTGGGTGGTGTTATTTTATTTGCTCGAAACATGACGTCTCGCCAGCAGCTTGTTGAACTTGTCAATGAAATTCGCAATATCGCACCGCAGATACTTATAGCTGTAGATCAAGAGGGTGGGCGAGTTCAGCGTTTTCAGAATGAGTTTACCCGACTTCCGGCGATGCAAGTTCTAGGGGAAAGGGTTAATAAGAACCAAGACTCTTCTTTGTCTTTGCTTAAAGATGCAGGTTGGCTTATGGCTTCTGAAATTTTGGCCTGTGGTCTGGATATCAGTTTCGCTCCAGTTTTAGATGTTGATAGGGATACAAGTATTATTATAGGTGACCGGGCTTTTTCTGATCAGCCAGACCTTGTGGTCAGTAGGGCAAAGGCCTTTATTGAAGGTATGTCTGAGGCGGGTATGGCAGCTACGGGCAAACACTTCCC
>CAXRJI010000024.1:0-3498 GCA_964231105.1 Porticoccaceae bacterium | reverse complement strand
TGAGTTAAAAGTTGCGCCATGCGTTCATGACTGCGAAAGTCTGGGCTCAAAAGCCCACCATCAGCATCTAAAATTGCCACCAGCGTGACGTTTGCAAAATGATGACCTTTGGCGAGCATTTGTGTGCCGATTAAGATACATGGCTTGCCGCTATCAGCAGTGTCAAAAAATTGCTGCATGGCCCCCTGTTTTCTGGTGCTATCTCGGTCTATACGCAATACCTCAGTGTCTGGAAAACACTGCTGAAGGTAATCTGCACTGCGTTCAGTACCGTCACCGGCGGCAACTAACTGAGGGCTATTACAATTTGGACAATGGTTTGGAGGACGCATTTGATAGTTGCAGTGGTGGCATATTAAACGTCCCCTCGCTCTATGCACGGTTAGCTTGGCATCACATTGAGGGCAATCTGATGTCCAGCCACAGTTGTGGCATAGCAAAACTGGCGCGAAGCCACGGCGATTAAGAAAAATTAAAACCTGTTGCTGTGCGTCAAGGGTTTGCTGAATTGCTTCAAGGGTAGAGTGGGCAATACCACAGTCCATGGTTTCATTGCGCAAGTCCACCAGTTGCCAATCGGGCTTAAGGGCATTACCTGCTCGGTTACTCAAAACCAGATGCTTATATCTGCCTTGTGCACAGTTGTTAAGAGACTCAAGTGAGGGCGTAGCAGACCCAAGTATTATGGGTATATTTTCCTGTTGTGCCCGTCTGACAGCTAAATCACGGGCCGAGTACCTAAAACCCTCTTGCTGCTTATAGGATTGATCATGTTCCTCGTCTAGAACAATAAGGCCAGGCTCTTTTAGTGGTGTAAAAATAGCAGATCGGGTACCCAGGATTATTTTTGCATGGCCTAATCTGGCTTGCTCCCAGGCTTTGAGGCGCGCATGGTCACTCATACCTGAATGAAGAATCACCACCGGTGTATTAAAGCGATCGCTAAAGCGCTTTTGTGTCTGCGGCGTAAGGCTTATTTCGGGAATAAGCACTAGAGACTGACGGCCATAGCGAAGGGTTTTCTCAATGGATTGAAGATAGATTTCTGTTTTTCCGCTGCTAGTCACACCATCAAGCAGATAGCTGGCAAACTGATGAAACTCAATGTTATCCAGCGCACTCTGTTGCTGCGGATCCAATGTCAGATGTGGGTTTTTTAGGACATTATCAGCGTCAAACTTACTCGTATCGGTTCTCTCAATTGAGGTAATAAGGCTTTTTTGTTGTAACTGCTTAATAATATTCTTTGAGAATTGTTCTAACAGCTCAGCTTCTGGCACTGCATGTTTGTTGTGTCTAAGATATTCAATCAGCGCTTTTTGTTTAGGTGCTCTTTTTAATGAGTCAGGGTCTAAGCCTTGTCCTAACTCACTGAGTTCCCAACAGGTCACTGTTAATAAGGGGGGTAACTCGCCCTTGCGCAGTAACACTGGCAGTGCTGTAAACAGAGCTTCACCAATAGGGTGTTGATAATAGTGAGCGGCCCACACAAACAGATTAAACAGACTTCTGGGTAGAAGGGGCTGCTTGTCAATAATAGCGGTGATAGGTTTTAGTTTTTCAATTGGAAAATCGCTTTCTGTAGCTATATCTAGCACCAGCCCTATAACCTTGCGGCGACCAAAAGAGACAGCGACTCTAGCTCCTACACAGAGAGTTTCCTTGTCACTTTCAGAACTGTGGGCCTGTGGCAAGGTATAATCGAAAGTTCGGCGTAAGGGCGATGGCACCGCGACGCGAATAATCGTAGGTTTACTGTGCTGCATAAATTTGAAGAATTCCTTTTGTATAGGACTTAATTTCTGCTAGAATCCGCGCTCAATTTTAAAAGCTCTCCGTGCTTTGCCTGTTTGCTATAGTTTCTGGGGCTCTTGAGAACCACTCGAGACCCTAGCATAACAGTTTAACAAGATGAGGTGGCGGTTTGCAGATTGGAGTAAATAATGAAGAAAGATATTCACCCAGCCTATGGCGAAATGACTGCAACCTGCAGTTGTGGAAACGTTGTTAAAGTAGGCTCAACCCGCCCTGAGTCATTGCACCTAGACGTCTGTTCAGCGTGCCACCCTTTTTACACAGGCAAGCAAAAGATTGTTGATACCGGTGGTCGTATCGATCGCTTTAATAAGCGCTTTGGTGGTGCTAAGAAATAAAAACTGCTGGCTATAATGGCTATAGCAAGATGCCTGCGTAGGGCATATTGCCCAGTTAGCTAACTAGAAAGCAAAAGTTGTTATAAATACTAGAAGTGCCGCAGGTAACCCTCGCGGTACTTTTTTTACGCCCCAAAAAAATAGCAGTATGTTTTGTCCATACAGGCTGCAATCGTTACAATGTAGGTGCTTAAGGTCTGAATATGGAGTAATGGGTGCGAGCACTTTGGTTGCTAATTAAAACGTTAACGGCAATAGCCCTTATTTTTGTCGGTGCGATATTTGCTCTGCGCAATGATCAGTTGCTAACCATTGATTTTGTTCTGTTTCAAAGCCCCGATATTAGTTTAGGGCTCTGGTTATTAATAGTTCTAGCGCTGGGAGTATTTTTGGGTATGCTGGCAAGCAGCCTTATTATTGCCTCCTACCGTCGCAAGTTAGAGCGCCTAAAGAAAGAGGCACATGAGAAAACCTCAATAGAAAAGCTTAAGCCAGAAACATAAGCTAAAGACAAAAGCCGAAGACATAAGAAAGAGATAATTGAACCATGAACTCATCCCACTCGCGCGTTATTGTTGCCCTTGATTTTGCTGATGCAAAATCAGCTTTGGCGCTGGCTGAAAAGCTAAGTCCAGATCAATGTCGACTCAAGGTTGGGAAAGAATTGTTTACTGCTGCGGGTCCACAACTTGTAAAGGCACTAGTCGATCGTAATTTTGATGTTTTTTTGGATTTAAAATTCCACGATATTCCCAATACCGTGGCCAAAGCCATTGCCGCTGTGGCCGATATGGGCGTATGGATGACCAATGTTCATGCCTCTGGTGGACTGCGCATGATGAGCGCTTCTAAGGAAATGCTTGAGCAAATTGGAAGCCCGATGTTGCTGATTGCAGTGACTGTCCTTACCAGTTTGGATAATCAAGATCTAAAGGAAGTTGGTATCGACCGAGATGCCCATAATCAGGTCCTTGCATTGGCTAACATTGCCCACAGATCTGGTCTTGATGGTGTCGTTTGCTCTGCCCTTGAAGCACAATCACTAAAGCAAAATTTAGGTACAGATTTTAAACTAGTAACACCAGGTATACGCTTGCCAGAAAATGCAGCTGATGACCAGAAGAGGGTAGTAACGCCCGTGCAGGCAGTAGAACTGGGGAGTGACTATTTAGTTGTGGGCCGACCCATTACTCAAGCGAAAGATCCATTGTCAGTATTACAGGCAATCAATCAGTCCCTTAAAAGTATTTAATAATCTGCAAGTGACATTAGCTCAGACTAGGGCTCAGTTTAGGTACGAGTCTAGGTCGGAGCCTAGGTTTTAGTCAAACTCATCAGACCAAAT
>CAXRJI010000023.1:0-24671 GCA_964231105.1 Porticoccaceae bacterium | reverse complement strand
TAGTGCTTTAGCAAACCCTTGAGTATGTTTATCTATATAGGCCTTATCGGTTAAACCATTGGCCGATAGGTAATGTAACAATCCGCTAAAGATAAAATTATCTGACCCAGGAGCAATAGCTAAGTGCAGATCGGCCAGATCGCAAGTAGCCGTGCGTCGTGGATCAATCACCACAACTTTAAGGTTGGGATTGTCCTGTTTGGCTTTTACCATGCGTCGGTATAACACCGGATGAGTCCACGCTGCATTGGAACCGGTAAGTATCAGCAGATCGCAACACTCGAGATCTTGGTAATCACAGGGTACGGTATCGCTACCAAAGGCACGCTTATAGGCAGCCACAGCTGAGGACATACACAGCCTTGAATTGGTATCCACATGACCGGTGCCTATAAAGCCTTTGGCTAGTTTATTGGCGACATAATAATCCTCGGTCAATATCTGACCGGAGAGATAAAAAGCAATGGCCTGAGGACCATACTGATCTCGCACTTCACTCAGACGATCGGCAACCGCCTGTATAGCGCTTGACCAATCGGCCTTTTTACCTGCAACCATAGGGTGGATTAAGCGCCCTTGCTCGCCCATTGTTTCATGCAGAGCTGAGCCCTTAACACAGAGTTTGCCAAAGTTTGCAGGGTGCGAGGTATCCCCTGAGACGGTAATAATTTGATTGCTCTGTGTATCTACAGTTGCCTCAACACCACAGCCAACACCGCAATAGGGACAAGTGGTTTTTATCTGACACGCCTGTTGCATCTTTCGTCGATCACATAGTCACGGAGACTTGATCGCCCTCCATAGCAACAGTGAATACAGGCACATTAACAGTGCTGTCTTCTAGGCATTCTCCAGTTTGCAAATCAAAGTGTTGCTTGTATAGCGGTGAGGCAACAACTAAGCGCTGGTTAATATCGCCAACAATACCGCGGGACAAGACATTAGCCTTGCCAATTGGGTCCCAATTTCCAATCGCATACACTTGAGGCGATTCTTTGGGTAGATAAAATAGGGCTATTTGCTGACCCTCTACTAGAACGCAAATACCAGAGTTGCTGATAAGATCGCTGCGCTCACAAATGGTGATAATTTTGCTCACAATGGTTTCCTTAGGCACTTTTATCCATTAATTGAAGTTCTTCTTCTGTGGCGGGTCGCGGTTGTCCGCGCTCCTCAACAAAAACAATTTGCTTGTCTTCGGCATCTGTATTCACAAACTGCACAAAGCGTTTTAAGCGTTCAGGATCTTCAATGGTAGTTTTCCACTCACATTGGTAAGTGCCCACTATATTGCTCATTTGCTCTTCAAGTTCGGCTGCAATCCCCAGTGAATCTTCAATCACCACCTGCTTTAAATAGTCCAGACCACCTTCAAGATTTTCCATCCAAACGGATGTTCGCTGTAAGCGATCAGCGGTGCGAATATAAAACATCAAAAATCGATCTATATATTGAATTAGGGTTTGATCATCAAGATCGGTGGCAAAGAGATCGGCATGGCGCGGCTTCATACCGCCATTACCACCGACAAATAAGTTCCAGCCGTTCTCGGTGGCTATCACGCCAAAGTCTTTGGATTGAGCCTCTGCACATTCTCGGGTACAACCAGACACTGCTGATTTGAGTTTGTGTGGCGAGCGCAAGCCTTTGTAACGATTTTCTATATACAGTGCCATAGCCACACTGTCTTGCACGCCATAGCGGCACCAGGTACTGCCGACACAGGACTTTACCGTGCGCAGGGCTTTACCGTAGGCATGGCCAGTTTCAAAACCTGCATCAACTAGCTCTTTCCAAATGGAGGGCAAATGCTGAACTCGGGCACCAAATAAATCAATGCGTTGTCCGCCAGTAATCTTGGTATAGAGGTTGTATTTCTTTGCCACCTCACCCAATACAATTAACTTATCCGGGGTGATCTCACCGCCAGCGATACGGGGTACCACCGAGTAGGTGCCATTTTTTTGCATATTGGCCAAAAAGGTATCGTTGGTATCCTGCAAACCCACATGCTGGTCTTTAAGCACATAGTCGTTCCACAGCGACGCCAAAATAGAACCCACCGCTGGCTTACAGATATCACAACCGCGGCCCGTACCGTGTTTTTCCAATAGTTCTTCAAAGGTTTTAATCTCACCCACTTTGATTAGATGAAATAATTCCTGCCGGGTATAGGCAAAGTGCTCACAGATAGAGGTATCGACCTCTTGACCGCGCGCCGCTAACTCGTCATCAACAATATTTTTTAGCAGAGCCGCACAGCCACCACAGCCAGTACTGGCTTTAGTTTCAGATTTAATATCACCTAATGAGTAAAAGCCGGCATCAATAGAATCAATAATGTCGCCTTTGGTCACATTGTGGCAGGAACAGATGGTTGCGGTCAGCGGAAGAGCAGCCGCACCCAATGCAGGCGCATCGCCAGCATTGTAGGGCAGGATTAAGGTTTCTGGATCAGCGGGCAAATCAATATCATTAAGGAAGTACTGCAGTAGAGTGTCGTAATCAGAACAGTCTCCGACTAAAACCGCACCCAGCAGTTTTTTTCCATCGGCACTGACAATCAGGCGTTTATAGACCTCAATACGCTCATCACTAAAGGTATAGGCAATAGAGCCCTGTTCACGACCGTGGGCATCACCGATAGATCCTACATCAACACCTAGCAACTTGAGCTTGGTGCTCATATCAGCCCCTTGGAAGGGTTGCTTGTCTGAGGTCAATTGACTCACTGCTGACTCTGCCATGCGGTAGCCGGGAGCAACCAAACCATAAATGCGACCACCAAATAGCGCACACTCGCCAATGGCATAAATATCCGAGTCGCTGGTTTTACAGTGATAGTCGATTTCAATGCCACCGCGCTCACCCACATTAAGGCCGCAGTCTTTAGCTAGTTGATCATTGGGTCGAATACCGGCACTAAATACAATCATATCGGTTGCCAACGTGCCGCCGTCGGCAAATTTCATTAGCAAGCGTGTATCACCATCCTCTGTAGCTTCGATAACCTCAGTCGCTTTACTGGTGTGCACCTGCACACCCAAGGCCTCAATTTTGCGGCGCAACATGCCACTGCCACCGGCATCCAATTGCACACCCATTAAACCGGGCGCAAATTCCACAACATGGGTTTCTAATCCAAGATTTTGCAAGTCATTGGCTGCTTCTAAACCTAACAGTCCTCCACCCACAACCACACCGACTTTGGCCTTTTTAGAGAGGGCTTTGATAGTACCTAAATCGTCAATGGTTCGGTATACAGCACAGGCATCTTGATCATGACCGGGTACGGGCGGCACAAAGGGGTAAGAACCTGTGGCTAACACCAACTTGTCGTAGCTAAAGCGTTGACCGCCTTCGGTTGTAACGGTTTTAGCGTCACGATCTATCTTTGTCACTGGATCACCAAAGTGTGCTGCAACACCTATTTCTTGGTAGTGCTCTCTGGTGGTAAGTGCTAGATCTTCAGGGGAGCGACCAGCGAAATATTCTGATAAATGAACTCGGTCATAGGCAGGCCTGGGCTCTCCTCCAATCACCGTTATATTAGCTTCGATATTTGAGGACACCAGTTGCTCCACATAGTGGTGACCCACCATACCGTTTCCAACTACAACTATGTTTAACATTTTCTATTTCCCTTAACTTTTTTTATGCGGCCATTTTTTATGGAATTGCTTTACATGCAGCTACTTTTTATGCAGCTGCTTTCTACGCAGCTTCAATGTTTTTCGCAGCAGGATTTTTTTGTTTTTCATACAAGAAACGCAAAACCTGTTGCCGATAATTATTGAAATCCGCATCGTCAGCGAGCAGAACTCGATCCCGTGGACGCGGCAAGTCAACCGACAGTACTTCGCCAATTGAGGCAGCAGGACCATTGGTCATCATGACTATTCGATCGGAGAGCAATACCGCTTCATCAACATCATGGGTGATCATAATTACGGTATTGCCAAGTTGCTTTTGGATGTCCATCAAGGAATCCTGCAAATGGGCACGGGTCAGTGCATCGAGGGCACCAAAGGGTTCATCCATCAACAATACCTTGGGTTGCATAGCCAAACAGCGAGCGATACCCACGCGCTGCTTCATACCGCCAGAGAGTTCACCGGGCAGCTTATGTAACGCATGGTCCATATGTACCAACGATAAATTGTGCTCAATCCAATCGCGTATTTCGGCTTTGCTTTTGCGTTTTTTAAATACACATTTCACTGCCAATTCAACATTTTGATACACCGTAAGCCAGGGCATTAGGGCATGATTTTGGAATACTACTGCGCGCTCAGGACCGGGTTCATTAACCTCACGGCCATCCAATATCACGCCACCTTCAGTGGCCGTATAAAGTCCAGCAACAATATTGAGTACCGTCGACTTGCCACAACCGGAATGACCAATTAGGGAAATAAATTCACCCTTATCAATACCTAAATTGATATTGTCTAAGGCGCGAAAAGGCTCGCCATCGGTGGGGAATTCAATGCCTACTTGGCTGATTTCTAAATAATGTCTTCTCATAATAAAAGCCTTTCTATCAACTCTCTTAACGCAGAATCGCTTGTTTGTCCCAGGACATGCGTCTTTGCAGACCCAGCATCAAACGGTCTAAAACAAAACCAATCATGCCGATCACTACTACAGCGACCATAATGCGTCCCATTGAACTGGAGGAGCCATTCTGGAACTCATCCCAAATAAATTTCCCTAAACCAGGGTTCTGGGCCAGCATTTCCGCTGCAATTAAAACCATCCATCCCGTAGCAAGGGACAGGCGCAAACCAGTAAAGATCATGGGCATGGCAGAGGGGATAACAATTTTGCTGATATGCACTCGACTACTGAGCTGTAAAACCCGGCTGACATTGACCAGATCGCGGTCAACACTGGCAACACCAACAATGGTGTTAATCACTGTAGGCCACAGGCAACACAGGGCCACGGTAAAGGCCGAGGTTAAAAATGACTTCTCAAACATGGGGTCTTCAGAAATATAGAGTGCCGATACCACCATGGTTACCAGTGGCAACCAGGCCAAGGGCGATACCGGTTTAAAGGTTTGAATAATTGGGTTGACGCAGCGATAGGCCGACTCACTGAGCCCACAGATAATACCCAAGGGTACGGCCAAGAGTGTCGCAATCATAAAACCAAAAGCGACAGTAAATAGACTGGTTCGTATCTGATCAAAAAAAGTAGCTTTGCCCGTGTAAACACGAACCTTGATCACAGCATCGGGATTTTTAGCCAACTTTTTTGCGTTGCGCTTTTCCTGACGCTCATAAAAAGCCACCTCTTTGCTGCGTTCTCGCTGATGCTCGGCAACGAGGTTTTTGGACTGCTCCCACACCTGATTAGGTCCGGGGAACTGCCCAAGTGAGGTGATAATATTGTTGGCCACTAATTGCCAGATCAATAGAAACGCTAAAACGCCCAGTACGGGCAGTAGAGTAGCTTTCAGTGTCTTCTCAATAACGGCTGGCAAACTCGCTAGCTTGGTTATCGCTGTGCATCGGGTAATGATCAACCTAATGGCTGTTGCACTCATTTTTTCATCCTTTAGTTGTTAAATCCGACTGCCTATTGGGAGAGTAGGCAGTCGGATCTCTCTTGGGGTTAAACGTATGATTAAAGCACTTCGTCCTTAAGGCCAATCGGGAACTTCTTCAAATAAGCATTGGGTTTAGAGCCGTCATAAACAATGTTGTCGATAAAGTGCTTTTGCGGCGAGCGGAAGCCAGATTCTGTTGCGAAATTAGGAAATTCCTCTGCACTTAATAAGCCTTCAGCGATAAGCTCTTCTGCTGCTACTTGGTAAATATCTGGACGGTAAACCGACTTGGCAACGTCGAAATACCAATCATCAGATTTGGTCTCAGATATCTGGCCCCAGCGTCGCATCTGGGTGAGATACCAGACTGCATCTGAGTAGTAGGGATAGGTTGCAAAATAGCGGAAGAACACGTTGAAATCAGGTACTTGTCGCTTATCACCCTTTTCATATTCAAAGGTACCGGTCATGCTGTTGGCAATCACATCATAGTCAGCACCCACATACTCACTGCGCGACAATATCTCTACCGCTTCAGGACGGTTAGCATTGTCATTTTCATCTAGCCATTTAGCTGCACGAATTAGTGCCTTAACCACACGCGCTGTGGTGTTGGGGTATTTTTCAGTGAATTCTTTGGTCATGCCAAATACTTTCTCGGGGTTGTTTTTCCAGATTTCATAGTCAGTGATAACTGGAACGCCAATGCCCTTAAAGACCGCCTGTTGGTTCCATGGTTCACCCACACAGTAGCCATAGATAGTTCCTGCCTCGAGGGTTGATGGCATTTGCGGTGGAGGGGTCACAGAAAGTAATGCCTGAGCATCTATGGTGCCACTGGTATCACCCTTATGTGGCGCATAATATCCAGGGTGGATATCACCCGCTGCCAACCAATAACGCAGCTCGTAGTTGTGGGTGGAAACTGGGAAAACCATACCCATCTTAAAGGGCTTACCCTGATCAGCAAAACTGTCTACAACCGGCTTTAGCGCATCTGCTTTAATAGGGTGTACTGGTTTGCCATCTTTATGGGGTATATGCTTTTTCATCTCCTTCCAGATACTGTTGGAAACGGTAATACCATTACCATTTAGGTCCATACTGAAAGGCGTCACAATATGCGCTTTGGTGCCGTAACCGATAGTGGCTGCCAATGGCTGACCCGCTAACATATGAGCGCCATCTAACTTGCCATCAATCACACCATCAAGTAGCACTTTCCAGTTGGCTTGAGCTTCGATGGTGACGTACAGGCCTTCATCTTCAAAATAACCATTTTCATAGGCCACGGCGATTGGGGCCATGTCAGTTAATTTGATAAAGCCAAACTTGAGTTCGTCTTTTTCAGGTTCGCCAAGCTCAGCCTGAGCAAATAAAGCGTAGGCTAATAAAATCACCGTGGTGAGAGATTGGGTGAAAACCCGTGCCAAAGATTTTTCTCTAGAACGAGCCGGTGTTAAGTCTTTCATAAAACTATTACCTCATAGGTAGAAGATTAAAAATAAGAAACCAAAAAAAAGCCCGCTTGCAACGTACCTATGGATACACTGCAAGCGGGCATCGTTACCCTAAAAATAAAAAAGATATCTTTCAAAAAAACTGCTCGCATATTGATATACAAATAATATGCCAACAATTAAAAAATACGTAAAAAAAACCTAACTACTTGTAATAAATAGGATTGTGGGCAATTAAAAAAATGACGTCTCTTTGTAAAATTGCTCCAACACTAAAATTGCGCACTTAACTGGTGCGGCGATACTGCCAAAGATGCCCCACTGTGCACAGTTGATGGGCTTCCCATTTTTATAGATTACTCTCGATAATCCTGTTCAGGACAATCAATCTTAAGCAATTTAGCAGCCTCACGATAAAGATCCGTTCTATAACAGCGCTGCACCAGGGAGCCAGTGCGTTCTGGATCAATTTTTTTCCCCACCAAGGGGGTAAATTGATGCAACATAGTTTCAGCATCTGAGCGCCAAGGAAAACCTGCATTTAAATGATTAAACACATGGAAATCGATTTGCTCTGACTGATCTTGAGCACGCTGATGAAAAAGCTGTCCAGTTAACGAAGGGCGCAAGTATTCACAGGGAAGATCCAAATAGGCAGGTTTTGCTAGGATCTCTATGGCCTGTTCACGATTTTCCATATCGGCCATCCAGCGGCAGGCCTCCATCAAAGCAAGACGCAAACGAAGGTGAGCGCTTGGATTTCTGCCATGCCAAGCCTCCATAACCGCCAAGACTTTTTCTGGTGCCCCTTTCCACAGACGAACCCCTGTGGTGGCAAGGACGCCAGCCCCATATTCAACGGCAATACTGTTCCAAGGTTCGCCTACACAAAAACCATCAATCACGCCTTGGGATAGGCTGTCTACCATCTGTTCTGGTGGCAGTACAATAATACGAATGTCTTTATCGGGCTCAATACCTGCTAGGTTAAGCCATTGTCGAAGTAATAATGTATGGGTTGAAAAGTTATGCACCGTTGCAAAGGTCAGCTGATGATCTGTTTTATCAATCTCTTTTTTTAAGGCGAATGCGGTTGCTTGCGGGTCATAGGGTACTGCCTTAGGATCTAGTTCAAGCTTATTCCACAGCGGAGCGGAAAGAGTAATACCATTGCCATTCAAAGACAGCATAAGACCGCTAATTATCGGCGCTCTGATACCGGCCAATCCCAAGGTAGTGGCTATAGCCATGGGCGCTAACATCTGACAGGCATCAAAAGTGCCTGCAATCATTTTATCGCGAATATTGGCCCAGGAGACCTCTCTAAATAAACTGACATCTAGCCCAAAATCTTGGTACAGGCCCAGTTCTTGGGCAATAATAATAGGCGCACTATCACTTAATCGCATATAGCCAATATTGAGTTCTGAGCGCTCGGGTGGGGGTAGTTTTTTAACTAGGGCTGGATCTATCATCTTATCTACTCTGGACTATTTTTATTTAGAATGGTGACCACCGACTGCGCTGTTTGCTGCATACTTTGATTGGTATTCATAGACAGGGTTCGCAACTGCTGGTGAGCCTCCTCTTCACTAAATTTATGCTGTTTAATCAATAATCGTTTTGCCTTATCAATAACGGACAGACTTTCCAAGCGGTCCCTGGTGGTATCAAGGGCCTGACGCAGAGATTGAAAGGATTTAAACTGCGCCATAGCAACATCAATAACAGGCTTTACACGCTGGGCATCAAAGCCACCCATTAAGTAGGCACTTACACCCGCTTCAACTGCTTCTTTAATAAACCCCGGGTCTTCTTTTTCTGAAAACATCACCACGGGCGTGGGATTATGGGCATTGATAACAGATAGACTTTCCAGCACATCACGGCCGGGTGATTGCAGATCAATCAAGATAATATCCGGCTTATGTTGCTCAATTTGGAACAACAAGCCAGAGGCATTGGGTAAGCTTGAGACCACATTGTATCCGGCTGCCACAAGGTGGCTATCGACAATTGCGGCACGCTCTGGCAAATCATCTACCAGCATCACACGAATTGACTGTGAGGAAGAAGTCGTCATTGAATAATTTAGTGGTTTTAAAAGTACAGATTGGGTAGGCGCAAAAGCACACTACCCGATCATTTTACTGAATCCCTAAGACAGGGTACAGATTAAAATTTAGCATTTAGGGTAAACCACAACTTATCGGTATCTGATGCGTGGTTATCTGCATCATAAGACGCATACTTTAGTTGTGCCGTCAGGCCTTTACCCATCGGATAGGTTGCCACTACATCAAATTCAGAACCCAAATCTGCAGCACCTACATCTGCGCTAAAGTCATGGTAGAAAATAGCCACTTTGGTCTTCCCTAATTTGCCTGCTAGTTTTAGGTAGACATCCTCAACACCATTGGCTGGCGTTGCAAGAAACTTATCAGCCCAGCCCTGAAACTTATGCAGTGTGGCTAAGGGCGTTTTAAATGCAGCTATACCATTATCACTGCCTAATACCTCATAACCCAAAGACACTGACAAAGGTTTAAAAGGGAACGTAATCTGCGCCATTGTGTAATCAGCACTGTAACCTACGGGGTTATCAGCATAATCCGACTGAGTGGCGTAGGCTGCATTAAGGGTGAAACTATCAAATTTACCTGTGTATTCAGCCCCCAAAGTCTTGGAAGAATTAGCCGCTGCATTGGCAAAATCCAGTAGGTAAGCATAGGCCTTTAAGCTATGGCCTTTAGCCGGTGTAAAAGCGCTATAAAGGATATGGCTGTCCGAGTCCCAGCGTTTAGCTTGAACGGCACTATCCTTGGGTCCAAAGATACGATTTACATGCCAGATATAACTGTAATTAACGGATACGGAATTCTGTAGCTTGGTCGCAAAGCTCAGAGCATCGTAGGTTTGTTCGTTTTGTCTAAATCCAACACCACCTACAAAACGCTGACCGCCGTGAAGAATACGCTGTCTTCCAAGTTTGACCGTACTATCGGAGTGTTTATAGCTTAATAGTGCTTGGTTGAAATCTGTACCCACAGGGTCTGCAACAATAGGATAGCCGAGATTGCCATTGGTAGGTGTGCGGTAGTTTTCATCACCAATTAGGGTCACATTATCTAGCTCTAATACAGCTGTTAAGTTGTTATAGGAGGCTGAAGTGTAGGTAATCCTGGATTTTAGGGTGGAGGCATTCGCATCATTAGCGACACCATCTTGATCAACAAATTCATAACGGTAGCGAAATGACAGTGAGGTATTCCCCTCAGAAAGCATCTCTGAAACAGAATCGACGCTATCGGCATGGGACGATAAAAAGGGCTGAGCGCCCAGAGTAGCGACTAGGGCAAAAGAAGCTAATGTTGCATTTTTCATAGTAGTTCCTATCAGTATTGTTACACCAAAAAAAAAGCCTGCGCGCGGTTTAACACCACGCGCAGGCTTCGTTGCCTGTAAATTCAGGGGTCAATAGCGCAACATGCGCCTGACATCCGATGGCAATACAAGAAATATGCCAATATAAGCAAATACAGGTTTTAAGGCGAAAATTGACGTCTCTAGGTAAGTAATAGTCAATTTAATGGCAAAAAAATGCACCAAAAAATATCCAGTTTGCATTTCTATGCGCTTTTTTAAGGCACTGAATTGGGAAAATGAATGGGTAAGAAAGCTATAGAAAAAACGAATATCTAAAAAAGTAGCGAAAAGCGGGCAATTAAAAATACTTAAAATGTACTTGTGACAATTATTGTGGATAACAACTCAACCCTTATTAGACGTTGCACAAGTATTACAATATTTATGTTCGTGAAAGCTCAAGATGGTATTTGTAGGCGTCGCCACGATAAGCCAAGTATTCAAACACCATGGCCCTGTTATTTGTATCCCTGATTAAGCGATTAACCCAAAATATAGGCTTGCCAATATGCACGTCGAGTAGCTTGGCTAACTTGCCTCCAGCCGAGCGCGCTTCCATAGAGATCAGTGCCGGACCTAAAGAGAGCCCAAGGTCTTTTTCAAGCGCATAAAAAATATCATTGGTTTTGTGGGTAGCAACAACCTTCATACCAATATCAATGGGAAAGTAACTTGTATCAACGGAGATGGGTCTATGGTTTAAGTAACGGGTGCGAATAATTTCGAAGGCTTTCTTGGTGCCCAGATAATTTTGCACTTCTTGGCTGGGTGTGACTTTTTTCGCACTTTGCACCTGGGTGGAAATACGGTTAGCTTGAGATTGCATTGCCTCAGGCAGGCTCTGTAGGCTACTTATTTCCTGACTGACTTTTGGCTTACAGGCATAGGCGCCCTTGCCTTGGATACTCCATATTAGACCTTCCGAATGCAATTCCTTGAGTGCTTTTCGCACCGTAATCCTGCTAACCCCAAAGGTTGTCATCAGTTGATTTTCGGAGGGGATGCGTTCATCAATAGAAAAATCATCACTCAAAATTTGCTGTTTGAGTTGATTCTTAATGTTGATGTATAGCGGCTGCGGCATTTCCTTAATCATCGTTAAAAGCCATATAGTGTTTTTTGATTAAAGGATCGACAAACAGGTTATGCTTGCCGATCCCATTACTACTAGAGGTTAATCAAAAGATTACAACTTCAGCTGAACACCGAATTTAATTGTGTCTTTTGAACCACTTCCAGAATCTTGACTACCAAAGTAGATACCAAAACGCGCGCCGTGGCCATTAACTACTGATGTCAGACCTACATCCATACGTGTGATATCTGATGCAGTGCTGTCATCGGGCGAAAATTCCTGATAACGAACACTGGCTTGCAGACGACCTAGGCCAAACTTGCCAGCTGGCATATAAGACAATGAGAGTAATGAGGCATCGCCTTCTTTAGCAGCGGCACCGTACTTATCATAATCGTATAGTGCGGCTTCAACAGTTGCAACAGATCCACTAGACAAGTTTTTTTCATACAAGAAGTCAATATTAGATGCAGAGAAATCAGATGTTGCAGAGGCATCTCCAAAGGCATCATCTTGCTTCATAAACGTATAACCAACTGTAAGGATATCTTTAGAACCGAAGTAAGTGCTGCGAGTTAAGTACCCTTCATTATCTAGGAAGTTGTACGCTACACGTCCAGACACAGATTCGCTATCAGTGGGTACAGCAGCATCAGCTTTGCCACTGAACATACCAATAGAGTAGTCGAGTTTACCACCTGCTGCAGAACCTATCAGAGCAAAGCCGTCATCGCGTCCACCCTTTTTAGGGATTGGGTAGCGTGATGCAACACCTGGGTACTGCCAAGTAGGCAAGTTGTAGGAACCACTTAGGTTAGCACGGTCACTTGGGGGTATAAAACGACCGGTCCATACTTGCATGTTATCAGCAACCTTGAACTTAACTAATGAGTCTACCATTAGCACATCACCACCGGCATGCTCAGTTTGTAGTTGGAAACCAATTTTGTCAGTGACCTTACCTTTTAGGTAAAAACGTGCACTGTGGACACTGGTTGAAAAGGAATCACCTTCGGTTGCTCCGTCTTCTTGGTGCACAACTTCAGCGCGGATACTGCCACCAAAATTAATTGAGGTAGTATCAGACACTTTTAAATTTGCACCTGCGAACGCCTGACTGGCGAACATTAGCGTTCCACCGGTAAGGCAGATTGATCTAAACAATGATAATTTCATTTCACTCTCCTCGAGTTTGAACAATTGATTAAAAAATTACGTCACTCGGCCCACACTGTGGCCGACATACAAATCACTAGATTGTTGCCATTGCTGGCCCAAAGACATCAGTGCAAAGTCACTCTGAGGTCTGCCCACAAAACACACACCAAATGGCAAGCCATCGGGTCTGATTTCGGAGGGTACAGCGATAGCTGACAGGTTTAAGATATTGACAAAATAGGTGTAGTAACCCATGTTGGTGTTTAATGTGATCGGATCAGCTTTCACAGCCGCAATGGGGTAAATTGTTGGCGCAGTCGGCACCATCATAATGTCAATTTGGGTGTACAACTGTTTAATGACTGCTTGAAGTTCAGTGATACGGTAATACTCTTTACATAAGTCCACCGCTGAGTAATGCTTGGCACCCTCGACTATTGCCCTGACATTGTCATTGACATCAGCGTCTAAAAACGGCTCTATCGATGCAAGTCTTTCAGCCAGTAAGGGCCCATCAAAAAGCATCTTTCCTGCTTCTATAAAGGGTGCATAATCAACGTCAACTAATTCAGCGCCTAACCTCTGCATTCGTGCCATTGCATTTTCAAAACCAGCCTGAGCCTGTTTGTCACCAAAAAACTCAAGAAACTGCGGCGCGGGGATACCTACAATCAGTCCCGATAGGGACTTCGATTCGACATCGTGTAACAACTGTGAATCACCCAAAAATGGATCGCTACAATCATTGACCAATGCCTGTTCAAATACCGCTTTCGCATCATTACAGGTCAACGCAAAAATAGGTAGACAGTCAAAGGAGCGATTGGCATAGATCATGCCATGGGTGCTGAGAATCCTCGGCGTGGGTTTTAAACCTACAATATTATTTAAAGCAGCGGGTATACGACCTGAACCACCCGTATCACTACCCAATGAAAAACTAACCAATCCGGCTGCCACTGCGACGGCAGAACCAGAACTAGAACCGCCAGGAATATAGTCTGAGTCAAAAAGATTAACCGGATGCTCGGGGCTTCTTACACCCACCAGACCGGTGGCAAATTGATCCATAGTATTTTTGCCAATTAATATCGCACCTGCATCCTCAAGCCTTTTTACTGCTGAGGCTGTTTCCTCAGGTAAAAATGCGATAGAGGGGCAACTGGCTGATGTAGGCATTCCTTCAACATGGATATTATCTTTCACACAGAATGGAACGCCATAAAGAGGGAGTGTCTCAAGATTCAATTCCATTACAGAATGGGCTCTTTCTAACACCGTTGAGATGTCTGGCAAATAAGTCCAAACACCATCATCGCCGCGCTCTTTAATTCGCCTAAATACTTCATTAACTATATCTGCAACACTAAACTGGCCATTTTCATAGCCTGCGCGCAATGATTCTAATGAGAAGCTAACTGTTTCAATTGGGCTGCTTACTTTCATACTACTTAAAAGTCCATAAAAAATGGGGTTGGCAGATCACCTAATGGGTAACCTGCCAATATCAATCCATTTATTTAAGGATCTCCTCCAAGTACTCAGTATGGATAAAGTCTGCCATTTGCTTAGCAGAGGCTTCACGGGGAAGACGCTTTTGCTCGTACAAGAAGTTGCCTGTAGATACCAAGGTTTTTACAAAGCCACTTTCTTCTGTTCCCTCACCGAGATACTGCTGAGTTAACTGCTTATCACAGGGAACCATCTCAGTACCTTTCATCATGCGTGTTGCATCATCTAGGGAAAGCTCTAGCTCTTTAGCAATAATTTTTGCAGTTTCAGCTGGATTGTTAAGCCAGAAGTCGATGCCAGCACACTCAGCTTTCAAGAACTTCTTAACGTACTCTGGGTACTCTGCAGCAAACTCATTCATCACAACACCGACATCCCATGTTGGATATCCACGAGCGGCCCAAATACCAGAGGTAGTAAATAGGTTGCCATCATCTTTCAATACACGGCCCAATGCTGGCTCCCAGAACCACGCTGCATCGATATCACCGCGAGACCATGCCAAGGCTATGTCGTTTGGACGTAAATCGATAATATCCATTGTGGCTGGATCGATACCTTCATCAGCCAATGCTTTCAACAACAAATAGTGTGTAGTTGAGCCAAATGGCGCAGCAATTTTCTTGCCTTTAAGGTCGCGGAAGTTTTTGATGTTTGCAGAGGTTCTTACTGCCATGGCCTCAACATAATCCAACATGTTAAGAACCATAATGCCCTGGATAGGCAGCTCTCTTGTGACACCGATAGCTGTTGGTGGGTTACCTAGACCACCAAAATCCACCTGCTTACCAGCGATTGCACGAAGCATATCGCCACCACCACCAACCTTGATGTAATTGATTTTTACGCCAGGCATTTCTTTCTGAACTAGCCCGAGTGATTTTGTTACCAACTGAGCATTTACCAGATTAAGATAACCTACTGTGACTTCCTTTGGCTTTTTGGCCAAAGCGTCTGATGCCATAAGCACGAGACTGAGACTCATAATAAATAACGATAATTTCTGTTTCATAACCTCACCTTTAATAAATAAAAACTAAATGAATAAAAAGTACCTACAACTTTCTTTGCCGACGATTAGCGCGAGTCCATGGCATAAGCGCAAGTCCTATCGCGCGCATTACTAGATCC
Organism: Porticoccaceae bacterium; assembly: GCA_964231105.1. Lineage (GTDB taxonomy): Bacteria > Pseudomonadota > Gammaproteobacteria > Pseudomonadales > Porticoccaceae > HTCC2207. The sequence goes on along the minus strand of CAXRJI010000023.1, from coordinate 9,352 downwards.
AGAGCAATACCTGTTAACCCGAGAACGATTAAACCCATAATCACAATGTCACTAAGTAAAAATTTAGCTGCATCCCAGATCATCCAGCCTATACCTGCCGAGGCAGCAACAATTTCAGCTGCCACCAAAACGGTGTAGACAAAACCTAAGGAGATGCGCATTCCAGTTAAAATAGTGGGTCCAGCACCGGGCAGATAAACCTCGCGAATTAAGTCCAACTTCGAGGCTCCCAGCGATTTAGACGCCAACACAAAGGTTGGATTGATATCTCTTACCGCCTGAATAGTGGCAATGATGATGCCAGGCAAACCGGCTAAAAATAACAATGCTAATTTTGATGACTCACCGATACCCAACCACATCACTAGCAGTGTGTAGAGACCCAGGGGTGGTAGGGGTCTATAGAATTCAATAAAGGGATTAAAAATGGCATTGGTGGTATGGGAGATACCCATTGCAATACCCAAGGGGATACCCACCAAACAGGCCAGAAGGAAGGCTACCATTATCCTGTAAAGGCTGGTGCCAATATGTTCAACCAAGGTTGAACCTTGATAGCCAAAAAACAGTGTTTCTACAAAGGCATCATAGACTTTACCGGGTCCGGGTAAAAACAGCGGATTGGCCAACCCGGTCTCTGTCACAAAGACCCAAGCAAAAATCATAAACATCACTGACAGGGCTGAAATTACAAGGCCAGAATTTGACTTGTTGCTCAGCCACTCAGTCAAACGACTGGATAAACTTGAACTGGCAGCCTTGATCTTAGTGAGAGAGGATTGTGCGTTGTTATCCATGGGTGTTTACTCCGAACCAGACTCGGCCACACCCAATAAATGCATAATGGTCAATGCAAATATTTTGGTGGCTGCCACTGATTTTGGGATAGATATGCTTTCATTGATCGGTGCCCAGCCATCTTCACCAGAACCAAATGTCACCGCATTGATACCTGCCTCGCGGAAACGTATGGTGTCATTAAAGGCATTCTTTCGATTGAATATAGGCTTATCACCGAGTATTTGACCATAAGCTTTTGTCAGTGAAATATTGGGCTCTTCTAGCTCTGGGACTGCCTCTGTACCACAGACAAAAAGAGAATCAGGTACTTGCTTGACGGTGAAACTGGCCTCAGGAATATCTTTTAAATTATCTGCTACCGTCTTTGTGACATCTTCGAGCACTGAGTCCATGCTCATACCGGGAACAATGCCCACTACAGCCAAATTCAATGTGCAACTGTCAGGGGAAAACTGCATTTCGCCGGGCAGTCCGCCCTGCACTCTTACCACACATACACAAGGTGGGGTATGTCCCATCAGCTCAGTGGGCTCGTGGGTAAAGGCCATTTTATTGAGGGGGTCTACAAGTCCGGAAGCCAAGGTAATGGCGTTAAGTCCAGTATCTGGTCGCCAGATATGCGACTTAACACCTTTGATTGTCACCTCGACTAAACAATTACCCGAATTCGCAACAGAGACATTCATTCCCCATTCGTCAGAGTCACCACCCCAAGCAGTAGGCTCTGCGGTAATGGAATAATCCGGTTTTAAGCCGATGGTTTGGGTCATATACATGGAGCCATGGGGACCATTTTTTTCTTCATCCACGGTGTAGCAGCAGATTAAATCGCCCTCGAGCTCAACACCTTCATCAAGCAGCGCTTTAACTGCCAATAATGAGCAGGCCAGATTGCCTCGGGTATCGGACGTTCCACGACCATAAAGCCAGTCGCCATGACGCGTGGCGTTAAAAGGGTCATTGCCAGTTTTATCCCAGCGCTCAGGCTCAACGGCAGGGTAAGTATCCAAATGATCGTTTAGCATAAGAGAAGGTCCATTACCCTTCCCTTTGAGGCGGCCAACTACATTGGGCCGTTTAGGTTGTGATTCGTATTTTTCAACTTCAAAACCCATGGCCTCAAGTTTTCCAGCAACATAAATCGCTATCGCCTCCTCTTCGCCTGCAGGTATATCAGGGTCTAAGGGATTTACCGAAAGAGGTTGCCCAGTGCGCACCATCTCAGTTGTCAGGTCCAACCATTCGGACTCTTCAACTCGGGCAATAACGCGCTGTTCTAAGTCGGTAAGTGATCTATTGTTTGATTCCATAAGTCTTGTTTCTCTTTAATTAGGGCTTTGTTTAATTAGGGCTATGTTTAATGTTGGTTTTGCAAGTCAAACGCTTTGATACTTTCAGCACGTATTACCTCAAGGCAACGTCGCTTAAGATCCATAAATTCGAGGGATGTCGATAAATCTTGGTCACGGGGTCTGGGCAAATCATTATCAAACTCCGCAACGATTCGGCCCGGGTTTGAACCCATCACTACAATTCTGTCGGACAGAAACACAGATTCGTCGACATCGTGAGTCACAAACACCACAGTAGTGCCAAACTCGGTCCAGACATCGAGTAGATTTTCCTGCATAAAAACCCGCGTCTGCGCATCAAGAGCGCCAAAGGGCTCGTCCATCAGAAGCACGCTAGGCTGAGTGGCCAACGCTCTTGCAATGCCCACTCTCTGCTGCATGCCACCGGATAGCTCAGCAGCGTAATGGTTGCGGTACTTGGATAAGCCGACCATTTCAAGGAAGTACTCAGCGGTCTTACTGGCCTCTGGATCACCCGCTAATCTGGGTCCCATAGCGATATTTTCAAATGTTGTTTTCCAGGGAAGCAGTGAGTACTGCTGGAATACCATACCTCGATCAGGCCCAGGACCTTCTACCTTGACGTTATCAACACTGATTGATCCCGAGGTGGGCTCAATAAAGCCTGCAATGCTGTTCAGAAGTGTGGATTTGCCACAACCGGAAGGGCCCAGTATGCAAACAAACTCACCAGCAGCAATCTTAAGGTCGGCTTTTTCAACCGCAACGACCGCATTATCACCTTGGCCAAAGGCTACACTGATACCATCAATGGTTATCTGGCCACAGGTTTTAGCTGTTTTTTCCAAGGTAACTTTTTCTTCGACAACTGCATTACTTATATCAAGCATATCTATCTCTAAATATTGGGTAAATTTTTTGATTACTTGTGCTATTCAAAACAGGTTTTAAGCAGGTAAAACTTGTATTGAAAAAATTTTGCTTTTACACCCTTAAAACGCCAAAACCATGCCAAAACTAATGGCCCTGACTAAAAAATCTTCTATGTTGTTGTAATTATTCAGTTTTTTTATTTAACAATTATTAAGGTGACAGGATTTTTGGTTTCTTGAACTGTGCTTATATTGTGCAATTGATGATTTTATTGCCTATAGTTGGTGCGTTTTAAAATTTGGGTAATACAAGTTTAAAAGTGCGTATTTTTATCACTAAATGACTATGAAATTTGGGCAGAAAATTAGGCCTGTACAGGTGAGAACTAGATTCACATTATCAGGTAATGCGGATTGGCGGAGTTAAGGCCAGAAAGGAATTTTACTGGAGCTAAAAATAGAGCGGCGCGTAGATACTTTGACTAAGAGGACAATTAACTAGAAGGCTAATAGTTAGAAGACTATTATTTAGATGACAATTAGTTACATGACAATTAGTTACAAGACAATTGATTAACCCTGAGAAAACGGCTACACGCCTGAGTATTAAACGCTAGTCAGGGCAACACGCCACTGGATCAATTTTCTTTTGTGCGCCGCATAGGCGGTAATTTAGCCAGTGGCCCACTGCAACCAATGTGGCCCCAAGAACAGTCAGAGCTTTTTCGCCCCACTCACCAATGCGCTCTTCACCTAGAGCCAATGCTAATACCAGCAGTGCTAAGCCGACTATGCCCCAAACCAACAATTGATAGCGTTTATGTTGTTTACATCCCATCGTCAGGGCGAAGAGACTGCTGGGCAAAACAGCCACAACCATCCATAGATGAAAGGCTTCATTATCCAAATTTAATGCCGCCAGACTGGGCAATAAAACCAACATGATGGGTAGAGCCAGACAATGTAAAACACAGGCGAATGACAATCCAATAGCCAGTTTGTCAGTTATTTTTTGGTAGGATTTCATTAAGTACTCTCACTTTGGTTCAGACAGCAGGTATCTGACAGTTATTGCACAGGCAACTCATTTCGATTTGAGGGCTATTAAGCTCAAAACCGGCCTCTTGAACGCTTGCCTGTAACTCTTCTAGGGTATCGGGTTTTATGCTTATTTCTTTCACTTCACTACAGCTACCACAAATCAAAAACTGTGGTACGTCATAATCACAACTGATATTCGCACAGGCAGCATACTTGTTAGCTAAGTTTAGTTGTGGCTCCAAGATAGGGGTTTTGATTATTAACAATGATCTGAACAGTCCTAAATGATACAACATATCATTTTGTCTTGGAACTGGCATCTTGGAGCTAGCATCTTGAAATTAGTAGGATGGCACTAATATTCTGGAACCAAATAAACACGTTAATAGGTTGTTTCGAGCAGATAAAAGGCCAGATTCACGATTGTAAGTTGATTTTCCGTCAAGTAATATTTAGTTATTAATAATTTAAGTGCACCATTAAATGGTGTAGAAAATTAAAAAAGTTAAAAATTTAAGTTAAAAAACTAAGTTAAATGACTTTTTTAAGCGTAAACACTGACAATAAATACAGATTACGTTAACAACATTATTAAAAGAGCGGGTCATACAAGCTTTCAAATCTCTTCTTATTTAACCCATAAGAGTTCAGGGGAATCCTTCAAATATGCTAAAACGCGAAGACAAAGTTTTGTCCTTGACGGGAATAGACTCATCAGCAGTTACCCGCAATGACTTGCACGAATTTTTTAGTTCCTACCTTAAAAAAGGTATGCATGGCATTGGCTTTAGTGCCTATGAAGAGGGGCAGGAGCCAGGAGATGAGTTGAGCCTTGAGCAGGTGCAGCGCAGAATGGCCATACTGAAATCCAATATCAAGTGGGTTAGATCCTTTTCCTGTCTGCAAGGTAATGAGTTGATCCCCAAGGTCGCCCGAGAGATGGGCATAAAGACCTTGGTTGGTGCCTGGCTGGGTGATGATTTAGATAAGAATGAACAGGAAATCGAAGGGCTGATTAAATTGGCCAAAGAGGGCTATGTGGATATAGCTGCCGTTGGCAATGAAGTGCTGTACCGCAAAGATCTCACAGAGGAACAACTTCTCGACTATATTCAGCGCGTTAAAGACGCCATTACCGGAATACCTGTGGGCTATGTGGATGCCTACTACGAATTTGAAGATCGACCTGCAATTACCGAAAGCTGTGATGTGATTCTGGCCAACTGCTACCCCTTTTGGGAAGGCTGTGCCATAGAGTACTCACTGCTGTATATGAAAGATATGTACCGCAGAACCCAAGTCGCTGCTCAGGGTAAGCAAGTGATTATTACCGAAACTGGCTGGCCCAATAAGGGTGAAAAGTTCCATGGCGCCGAGCCCTCTCAGGAAAATGCAGTGCGCTACTTTCTCAATACCCAGCATTGGGCGCAAACAGAAAATATTGAAATCTTTTATTTCTCCTCTTTCGATGAATCATGGAAGGTGGGTGCCGAGGGTGATGTGGGAGCGTTCTGGGGACTTTGGGATAAAGATGAGCAACTTAAATATACGGTGGAAGTATCATGAGCAAAAATAGACTGCCCTATTGCAAAGCCATTTGCTACTCAGGTTACCGCGACGGGCAAAGTCCCGGATCTGGAGAGATCCCAACCTATGAGCAAGTCAAACAAGATCTACTGATTTTGCAGGGCGACTGGCAATCCTTACGTCTTTACGCCATAGATGCCCATACTGAAACTGTACTGGCGGTTATCCGCAATGAAAAAATGTCTTTCGATGTGATGTTAGGTGCCTATATAACAGCGGAAGTAAACAACGAACAATGCCCATGGGGTGGGGTCTAGTCACCCGAACAGTTACTGGCCAATAAAGCAGACAATGTAGTCCAAATTAAACGGCTTATTGAGCTGACTAATGCCTACGAGGATATTGTTAGCTCAGCATCCATTGGCAACGAAGCCTCGGTTAGCTGGACTGATCATATGGTGACAACCGAGAGTCTTATTCGCTATGCGCGACTGCTAAAGGCTGGCATCTCCAAACCCATTACCTTCTGCGAAAACTATGTGCCCTGGCTGGATAAACTCAAGCCCCTAGCCGAAGAGCTAGATGTGATCGCTATTCATACCTACCCCGTCTGGGAGTATAAAGGCATTGAAGAAGGCCTTGCCTACACCATTGAAAACTACAAGGCAGTTGCCAAGGCCTACCCAGATAAACAAATCATTATCACTGAAGCCGGCTGGGCAACCAATGCCAATGGATTTGGTATTGATCCGGAAAATGTTAACGAGGAGTTCCAAGAGCAGTACTACCAAGAACTGATGGCGTGGGCTGAAAAGGAACAAGTCTTGGTTTATTACTTTGAGGCCTTTGACGAAAACTGGAAAGGCTCTGATGACCCCCTCGAGCCAGAAAAACACTGGGGTTTATACAGAGCTGACAGAACCCCTAAGCTGGCTTTACAGATGTAGGCTCGTCTCTTTTGCATAACGTTGCAAGTTACTGTTAAACCCACTTGATGCTGCGGTTAAAATTTAAACCACCACAAAGTCTGTTTTAGGTTCTGAGCGCCTCCGCTATCATTTTATCTGTGTCACTTGTTTGAAATTTCTTGCCAGATTTGACCACATTAGTGTGGGCGGCTTTTTTAAGTTGATTAAAGCGAGCATTGTCCATGCCTATCTGTGCAGCCAAGTTTTCAATCAGATCGAGTTCGTCTTGATCGACCTTCCCGTCAATTTCGGCAATGGCAAAAAGATTACTGATAATCGATTCGACAAACTCATTGTTTTGCAATACATGTTTGCTTATGATCACTTTGAATGCCTTCAGCAACTTTTTACTTTCAAAGATAACTTCGGCAAGTACAGTCGCTTGATTGCTGATTTCGATTGTACCTCGAATAAAATTTCTCTCATCTCGGGTAAAGTCACCATCAGCACTTGCAACTTCACGCATTAGGACAAAGTTAACAATTTCTTGGAATTCATTACTTTGAAAGGCCTGTGCCAAAATATCTTTATCCGGCAATGCATCTAGCTTTCGTCTGTAGAGTTTTTTTTCACCCGACGACATGGCCTTTTCTCCGCCAGATTTTGCTAAGCCGAACAACGAAGATAGAGTCCAGCCAATAAACGAAAATATCTTTCTGTCTATGCCATGTTCTCTTGCAAACCTATATATAGAAAAGAGCGTTCTTATTAATAACACGAAAAACTTAAACACCATCTTCATTATCCAAAACGGAAACCAAAAGGGAAACAACAGCACTGAAGCAAGGCTTACATTTCCTCCGCCCCCTCTTGGCTTTATGCTGCATACAGTACACAGCATAATTTCTTTGTTAGCACTTGCGCTGCCTTTTCTACTTGACGTTGTAAATGCCCAAGACTCAATGGCACCAGAGGCTTTTTTACTGCCTAGAAATGCACCTAAAAATGTAAGAGGCGTCACGGATTTACGACTTTTAAAGCCAGCTTTGCGTTTCACTATTCTTTTGTGCATTTGGTCTGCGGGTTTTTTTATACCGCAGTCCGCGCAGGTTCTTATGGCATAACTACCCATCGTTTCTCGCCTTCCTGAACTATTATTTTCCAACTATATAGAATGAAAGTATTTTTAATAATTATCTATCCTATAATAAATAGACTAGCAGATATTTCAAGGCGTATTTAAGAAAATTAGTTGGTTTGTTTTGACCCTCATCTACAATCATTATTTGATATCATTGCTAAGCTATGTATGCGTTATCTGGAGGATAAAATGCTATTGAGACTAAAGCCTATTACGTGGGTACTGCTCTTAACCCTATCTTTCTCTTTACTAGTCTTTATCAAGATCAATCTCGATAAAACAAGTGCTAACCCTCAAGAGCTAGCCTTGGAACTTAAGCATTTTGATGTCTATAAAAGCCCTACTTGTGGATGTTGCGGTGAGTGGATTGAACATTTTGAAGAGAGTGGTTTTTCAACTGAAACCCATCATCCTGAAGATTTAGCCGCTGTAAAAATTCAACAGGGTATTCAGGGTAATTACCAGTCCTGTCATACCACCGTCTCCAGTAATGGTTATGTATTTGAGGGCCATATCCCCGCAAAGTTTATTCGCCGATTTATGTTAAACCCCCCAACTGATGCGATAGGTTTAACCGTACCCGGTATGCCCCTTGGTTCACCGGGGATGGAAGTCGAAGATCGGTTTACACCCTATCAGATACTGGTTCTTTTTAAGGACGGCAGTAGCAAGGTTTATGCAACAATAAATAATTACAGCGAGCAGTTCTAGACAAGTAAACCATTGGCACAACTATTTTCGTAGAATGAAATGGAAATTACTTGCCTAGCAAGTAACATCCCTTTTTGATAAAGTATATTTTGTTATTTGGATGTCGTCATATGTCATTAGGAAAAGGTAGATATATATTTATCGTGCTACTTTTACTGGCCGTTACAAGTCAGTCTTCTGCGGTATTTTATGAGCCTTGCAATATGACCCAGAGTTCCTATGATAATAGCGCTATGGATATGATGAATGGTATGGATCACTCTGCTCATATCAGCGATAGCAATACAACATCTGATTACTGCTGCGATTATGATAATTCTTGTTCCTTCAGTAACTGTGCCTCAAGTATCGTCCTTTCGACATTCTTCGATATATTAGAACCGTCATTCCAGATCCGTAGGACCGATTCTTACTATTTCTCTATTACCCACACCTACTCCAGCTCCCTCTACCGTCCTCCGATTTCCGTTTAAATCAGAATAAGTACATCTGAAATTTAACGATCCATGATCGTTTAGTTTCACCTGTAACAACAGGGAGTTGGCTTTAGGCTGCATATTAAACTCCCAAAAATCAGATTTTTTCGACTACCACTTAGTAGTTAAATACATGTTTTGCTGAGGCTATTATGCTTAAAAACACACGATTATTGATCATAATTGGGCTTGTGATCTTCTTTAATTCTTTTGCCGCCGCCGCAACAAAAGAATACTCATTGGTGATCGCCAAGGAGACCGTGAATATTACCGGTGAACCACTTAACCGCATTACAATAAACGGCTCAATTCCTGGCCCAACCCTAGAATTTACAGACGGTGATGAGGCAGTTATTCATGTCACCAATACAATGAAAGTAGACAGCTCTGTTCACTGGCATGGTCTACTTTTACCAGGCATGATGGATGGTGTACCTGGTTTCAATGGTTATCCTGGCATTAAGCCTGGTGAAACTTTCACTTATCGCTTTAACATTCGTCAGGACGGAACCTATTGGTACCATGCTCACTCTATGGTGCAGGAACAGGATGGTCATTATGG
>CAXRJI010000022.1:0-7677 GCA_964231105.1 Porticoccaceae bacterium | reverse complement strand
ATTTGTTGAATATCGTAACCCATGCCTGCCAACATTGACTCAAGCTCACTGTAAATCTCATCCGGCATTGGCTGCTGTCGCGCCATAATCCACAAGTAATCCCTTTTATTGCGTCCGATCACGGTGTATTGATAATCATCGTCTAAATACACAATGCGGTAATCAGCTTTAATGGGCCACATAAACTGCATACCCCACTCGGCATTGGTCTGCTTATTTTTGATAAAGCCTTTTGCCGTCATAACCTTTTGTTCACCATCAAATGAACCCTTATTAAAGGTAAAAGTAGTGGCGACCGTGCCATCTGCATCTAGCTGGTAAGATTCAATGGGATTGTAGGCATCCTTCTCGAACATTGTGGGTATATTGGCAATCACGTACCAATCACCCATAAATTGTTCAATATCAACGTAACTGACTGTATCTAGGGGTTCGCGCTTGGTGCAGGAAACCAGTGCAATCACACTTATAAAAAGCACACCAATAAATAACACCAATAGTTTTGTAAGCTTCATTGTGACCTCCTCTAGGAAAAAAACCGCTGTCCCTGCAGTTGTTTTTATAGTTTTTGACTGGCTAGCACCCAACAGATCATTACACTTATATAGGGGCTTTTGCAGATTATATTAGCAATACATAGGCTCTCGGGATACCCCTAAAAGCCGCTAAAACACTGCATTTGCCAAAAATTCACTCCATTACCTTTTGGGCAAGTGATTTTCGCGCCTGCATAAATGCCGCGGGGGAATTAATTGCATCCAGTGCGATTTTTCGACCCGACTTAAAGTAGGAAACAGTAAATGTTTGAGCACTTACATCACCTTCAACTAGGGTCTTATCATAACCCTGAAGAAGTCCGGCGGTCTGTAACTTAATATCGTACTGGTCAGACCAAAACCAAGGTAGCTGATTATAGGGTTCAGCACAGCCACAAATCACAGATGCAGCGGTTTTAGCTTGGGCAACAGCATTAGGCACCGACTCAAGGCGTACGTGCCGATCATAGAGTAAATTTGGATGGTTACTGCAATCGCCAACTGCAAAAATAGCCTTATCCTCAGTTTGGGTATATTGATCTACTAAGATGCCATTATCACAGGCCAAACCAGCCTGCTCAGCCAATTCAGTATTGGGTATTACACCGATACCAACAATGGCGCAGTCAAAGGGCAATTTTTCGCCATTAGCTAATTCTGCCACTGCATGATTACCTTGCTTCTCAAACTTTACAAGGGATGCGTTTAGGCGAATATCCACCCCTTTTTCTCGGTGCACTGATTCATAGAAAGCTGAAATTTCAGGGCCAGTCACGCGTGCCAATACCCTATCCATGGCCTCGATAACCGTCACTTCCACCCCTTGCACCACCGCTGATGCTGCCACTTCTAAGCCAATATAACCCGCCCCAACAATAAGCAACCGCGCATTGGGCTTAAGCGTGTTTTTAATGGCATTTACATCGGCTAGGGTACGAAGATAGTGGATTTGCGGTAAATCCGCTCCTGCAATGGGAAGTTGCCGAGCCCGGGTACCGGTGGCCAGAATAAGATAATCGTATGCCACAGTCTGACCACCCTCTAAGTGCAGACTTTTTTCCTCGCGATTAATCATGGTCGCGCGCTGACCCAGTAGCAAATCAACATTAAACTTTTGGTAGAAATCGTCCTTTCTAAGGGCTAATTCTGCAAGACTAATCTCACCCTTTAAATAACCTTTTGATAGAGGTGGGCGCTGGTAAGGCAATACCTCTTCCTCACCAATAAGAGTAATTTTGTCTTGCCACTTTAGACGCCGGAGGCTAGCAACCGCCTCAGAAGCCGCATGACTAGCACCAATAATTACAACGTTTTTCATTCTCAGTTCAAATCACATGGTTAGTGTTGTGTGGATTGCTGATTGCGCTGTTCTGCAGCCTGCCAGTCTTTGGGCAGCACCCGAGCAACCACTAAGAAACACAGCACCGACAATATAAATACACAGCAGGTGACAGTGATTGCATAACGCATTGCCGTTAGATCCCCATTGGTTTGTTTAAACACATCAATTAGCCAACCGGTAAAGGTGGGACCACCGCCAAGGGCAATCATATTGAGTATAAAAAAGAATAAGGCTGTCGACATAGCGCGCATATTAATTGGGGCCAAGGTCTGAGCAATGGCAAATGAGGGCCCCAAATAAAACCCAATAAACAGCAAAAATAATGTAGTTAACACTAGATGCATCCAAACTGTTGGCACCCAAAAACACACAACAGCTATGGGCAGACATACACCAATGGAAATAGCCGGCAACCAGCCGTAGGCACGAATATTTCTAGCGCCCCATATATCTGCTAGTTTGGCACCAAAATAGGTACCGCCAGCATAGGTTGTACCGTTGACGATACCGAGAATAATAACCAAGGTCTGAAAATCAAAACTTGGGTCAAGAATACGCAGGTATTTAGTTTGAAACGCCGAAAAGGAATACGCGACAAAAGACCCAAAGGCAATGCCCAAACACATCCACCACCAAGAGGGAATTTTTAACAAGGTTTTAAGGGACTGCTTAAAAGGTAGTTGAGTGATTTTTGCCTGCTTACTAGTTTCCATAGCTCCGCGCACCGGTTCGCGCAATACCAACCTAACCACAACCGCCAAACCAATACCGGTCAGACCCAATACAATAAAGATGCGCCGCCAATTGACCTCATCACCTGAGGCACCCATCAGCGAAGCCGTAGCAAAATAGGCAGCCATTATTCCAAAGGGAATTCCCATTGAATAAAACCCCAAGGCACCGGCACGCTCTTCTTTTGGATAAAGGTCTGAAATAATGGAATGGGAAGGTGGACTGCCACCGGCCTCACCAATACCCACCCCCATGCGCGCTAAGCCTATTTGCACAAAATTAGTTGCCAGCCCTGTCAATGCGGTAAAGCCACTCCAAGTTGCCAAGGCAATAGAGAGAATATTTACACGGTTAAAACGATCAGCTAACCAAGCGATAGGAATAGCCACTAGGGTATAGAAAACCGCAAAAGCCAAACCAATCAAAAGTCCCAACTCAGTATTGGTAAGACCCAAATCCTTTTGGATAAAGGGCGCCAAAATTCCCACAATCTGTCGATCAATAAAATTAAAGCCATACACGATGGTGAGTAAAATCAGCGCCATACTACGATAGCGTTTACTGGGCATTGAGGGATTATTCATGGTGACTCCAAATGTACCTTTATGAACGGTACTTTTATTGTTGTTATAGATCGAGTTAGACCGAATAGACATTATTCAACAACAGTCATCATCAATTTGCAAAAAATAAGCAAGCCAATATGTTAATACTCAATTTTATTAATACGTTAATGGCCATTAGATTTTTTGGCATATCTTATTAAACAACTCTTTCTTTAATAGCCCTTTAGTAAATAGCCGTATAAAAGTAGAGCTTGATCAATCAAACACTCTTTATAATAAAATTTGGATTGCAGTGCTTATACCACCCAATCTATATCTGCATCTTGCGGGGTTGCCAATGTTAGGTTTTGAATTAAATAAAAGATTAGTCCCCTTTATGGGTGTGCTTACAGTAGTTTTTTGCACGACCAGTTGGTCCCAACCCCATGAGGAAAAACTCTTTGAAAACGCCCCTAAAGACGATAAGGGCCGCTATACCAATCGGGCTGAAAAATTGGATAGTGGTAAAAAATCGGTTCGTATTGGCTTTTTCTTTAGACGCGTTACCAGTGGCCTGCGCAGTGACAGTGGCAAACCCAATCAATTGCAGAATGATGGCAGCTTTTTGCGCAGCAACAGGGATAACCAAACCATCACCTGGATCGGACATGCAACATTTTTAGTGCAGATGCAGGGCGTAAACTTTTTAACCGACCCCATGTGGTCAAAAAACGCGAGTCCAATTCCTCCCCTGGGACCCCGCCGTATGGTCAAGCCAGGCATCGCACTAGAAGATCTCCCTGTGATTGATTTTGTGGTGATATCCCATAATCACTATGATCATCTTGATATTCCCACCCTGCGTAAACTGGCAAAAATCAACCCTGATACTGTTTTTTATGTGCCTATGGATAACGGTAAATTATTGCGCAAAAAGGGGCTTTCTAATGTTCAAGAAATGGATTGGGGCGATAGCGCCACCTACGGTGATATCACTATTTATTGCACACCAGCGCAACACTGGAGTAAGCGCACACTCACTGATACACGCAAAACTCTGTGGTCCTCATGGGCCTTTATCAGCCCTGAAAAACGTTTTTATTTTGCTGGTGATACCGGCTACTTTCGGGGATTTAAAGAGATCGGGGAAAAATTAGGCCCCTTTGATTTGGCGGCTATGCCGATTGGCGCTTATGAGCCCAATGCAATGATGCGCTCGTCCCATATGAATCCAGAGGAGGCAGTTAAAGCGACCTTGGACGTGCAAGCAAAAAGCGCCGTTGCCATGCACTATGGCACCTTTAATTTATCCGATGAACCCATAGCTGAGCCACCACTGCGATTTAGACAAGCAGCAGCGGACAGCGAACTGGGAGAGGCTAACAGTTGGGTGTTAGCGATTGGTGAGACCAGAGAATTTTAAGCCGCCAATTCACTTAGCGGCTCGCTTGTATAAGGTCAGCTTATTTTCTAGCTAATTTGCGCGCATAAACAGCGCAGTCCTCGGCTGGGCTCCAAAACCATCCATTGGGGTCCCATGCCCGGCCATGCTCCATATATAAACATTGGGCATAACTTTGCTTGGCTTGTTCATTTTTCTTGAGCTTATGTAATGATCGCGACTTGGCCCATAGTGCCATAGCAACATCATTAATCAGATAATCCTTTTCAATCTTTGCCTTCATCTGCGCTCCGACTTTGCCCGTTGGAGGAAGAGGTACATTGCTGTCACGAAGTTTCTTTTGCGCCTGGCCTGCCTTGGGGCCCCAGTATTTAAAGCAGGCATCCACAGTAGCCACAGCCGCTTCGTAGTTTTGTTGCGCAAAAAGCGATACCGCAGTACTTGCCCAGTAGGCTGAATCACCTAAAGTAGGATCAGTTGAGTAACAGGGGTTAGCGGGCACGCCCGATGGTTCTGCAGTTTCAGCCATTAATTTGCCAGAAAAAGCAGTAACTGTAGATAGCAGCAATGCAACAAAGGCAAATCGAATTATTTGATAGGTTGTTAGACTGCTTATATCTAAGCGTTGGTCAAAGTTGGACAGCATGGGTTCTCCTCACTACATATATAGGAAATTTGATAGTCTATGATAAGGTTAAAAGAGCCTCCATCGCAACAGCATGGGTGTGGCATACAATCCCTACGACTTTAATACCCACACTGATGGGTTAATTCTTATGCTTTTGCTTTTGCTGGGGCTGCGCTGTTTAAACCTGTACTAGAGAGGGGTAACTTGCGAATGTTTGCTCGGCCAACTTTTGCGCATAGCCATTGGCTTTAATCACATCGCCCATCATTAACAGTGCTGGTGACGGAAGTGGGGTTGCTTTAATTCGCTCACTGATATCACCAATGCTACCCAGCACAACCTGCTGCTGGTTGGAGGTACCCCGAGCAACCACTGCAAAGGGTTTATCCGCAGGGCAGCCACGCTCTATCAGCTGCGAGCAAATTTCCTCAAGGTTTGACAGGCCCATATAGAACACCACTGTGCAGTCTTTCTGCAGGGCCAGATCCCAATTGATATGCATCTTACCTGCCTGGCGATGGCCAGTAATAAAGGCTACCGCGTGGGCATGGTCGCGATGAGTCAACGGTATTTGAGTAGCTGCGGCACAGCCTATAGCTGCGGTAATACCGGGCACAATGGAACATTCAATGCCGTGGGCATTTAGGTGTTCAATTTCCTCACCGCCGCGACCAAAAATAAAACAGTCTCCGCCTTTAAGGCGAACCACATTTTTACCAGCGCGAGCCAGTGCCACCAGTAGCTCACCAATCTGCTCTTGGGGCAAACTGTGCTGATCCTTTTTCTTGCCTACATAAATCAAATCGCAAAGGGGCTGGGCATAGTCTAATAATTCTGGATTAGCTAGACGATCGTAAACAATGGCATCCGCCTGTTGTAGCAGACGCACGGCTTTGACAGTAATTAAATCCGCATCACCAGGACCAGCTCCAACAAGGTGCACTTGGCCCAATGAAATACTACTTTTGGCGGTTTTTTTAAGCTTTTTTGCGTCAGTGTTTTTAACAAGAGTTAGCACATTATTTTTCATGGGGTTTCCGTATTTGCAGAGTTGTATCTGGTCATGCCAGACACTGGCTTTTGTTGATAAGTCTTTGGTTAATAAGTGTTTGATTAATTAATTGATTAAGTTCTGGCACACAGGAGCCGCAGTTGGTGCCACACTGTAGTTGCTGACCCAGTTCCTCAGCACTCTCAGCACCGCCCTCAATGGCCGCAATAATGGAGTCTTCACTGACTTTAAAGCAGGTACAGATAAGCTTGCCTTGATCAGCGACTGAGCTATTACTAATCAATGACCAGTAGTTGCCGTTAACTTGTTGCTCAAACAGGCCTTGTAACCAATCTCTACTGGGCAGTGAATCTTTCTCTGCATGACTAAAAATAGCCATCTCGATTTGCTTATCGCTATAGCAGATAAAGCGCTCATCAAAGTCCGAACCCTTGCTAAACTGCTCGTAGGCCTGCCTAGGTCCCTGCTCAGTCAAACGTTTGAGGGCAATAAAGTCTTGCCAGTTAAAACTTGCATCAATAGCAACAAGGTATAAAAAGCCTTGATCATTGGCTAAGGGCGATAGACTCCAATTAATAAATGATTGGCAGTCGAGTTTATTGCGACTCACAATGGCTGCCCAGCGTGGTGCTTCAACTTTTTCTAGGGTTGCGGCTGTAAACTTAAACTCTGGCTGACCCGAAATAGGGTCAATATTAGGTGCCACCAAACTATCGACTCGGGCCTTACTGGCAAACTGGTCATTCCAGTGAATCGGAATAAATAATTGATTGGGTTTTAATCCTGTATCCAAGACAACGCATAACTGGACATGCCCATAAGCTGTTGTGACCTTTGCCAAATCTTGATCCTCTAGACCAAAGTCCTTTGCTGTATCGGGATGGATTGCCACAAAGGGTTCATCTATATGGTCAAGTAGGCGCGAGGCGCGCGCAGTGCGCGTCATGGTATGCCACTGATCGCGTATACGTCCTGTATTAAGCGCTAGGGGAAATTGATCACAGGTTTTGCCCTTAGGTAGCTCAGGCACTGAGGCAATAAACTGCGCTTTGCCGCTAGGTGTTAAAAATTTACCCTTAGAAAATACGCGTTGATCAGACTCTGTGCAATCACCCAAAATAGGCCATTGCACGGGTTGCAGTTGATCGTACTGAGCCTGAGAGAGGTTGCTTAAGCCACCAATGTTAAACAGTCTGGTGCCATTATTTTTAAATGCAGATAGCGCCGCATGTTCAACAAAAATATCTCTGGGACTGGTGTAGGCAAATGCTTCTTGGTAACCCATAGCACAGGCCACTTGGGTCATAATCCACCAGTCATGACGTGCCTCGCCCGGCGCTTTTACCAGTGAGCGCTGGCGTGATATTCGCCTTTCGGAATTAGTTACGGTGCCATCTTTTTCACCCCAGCCAGTAGCCGGCAATAAAATATCAGCAGTAAGCGTGGTATCAGTTTCGGCAATACAATCGGAGACAATCAC
>CAXRJI010000021.1:0-6251 GCA_964231105.1 Porticoccaceae bacterium | reverse complement strand
AAGAATACAAAATCGAGACACCAACATAGTCAATGACCTTTGTTATAGTTTTTTTAAATTATGAGCATACTAAGGCAACTATTTAAGGGCTAATAGACAAATTCGTTCAAAGGGTATACAGATAGGATTAGATAGCAAATAAAACAAAAAAGGCCCCAATTGGGGCCTTTTTTAATCAATCACCTTTGATAAATCACCTAGGTATGCACTAAAAATTCCATTTAATATCAAAGCCTAAGCTAGTGCCGGGTGCTTCTTCGTGAGTCACTACACCAGCCTGAGAGATTTCTATTTTTTCATCTAGCAGATTCTTTAACTTTAGTTTCACCGTTATCTGCTCAGTTGGGTAATAGAAATAGGTTAAATCTAGTGAATTAAATGGCTGCTCGTAAGCATCTGGCGAGCCATTGCGTCCTGCATAATACAGACGTTCACCAAAGACATTGTAAATAAACATTGTCGAGTGCTTTCCGTCATTGGAATCGTAACCAAGCTGGAAATTAATCGCATAATCTGATGCGCCAGCCATTGGACGGGTCATATTGGTGGGCGCATCGGCGTTCTCCCCTGCGATCAATTCAGAATCAAGCGCTGTAAAGTTACCTGCTACAAACAAAGATTCATAGTTTTCACCAAGGAACCCAAGACCCTTTAGCCACTCTAATTCAAGGCCATAAACAGTCGAGCTTTCAGCATTGATAATTTCTGTTGCCATGGTCTCTTCAAATGCAGCTGCCTCAAAAAATTCTATCGGGTTATTAATCTCTTTATAGAACAGAGAAGCGGTAAAGTTATCGCCATTTGAGAAAAACCACTCTGAGCGTAGGTCATAGTTCTTAACCGTTGACGGTATCACATTGGAGTTACCGCTGACCCGTGCACTTGTAACAGGGTCAATATAGCTTGAGGGTGTAATCTCCCGCAAATCAGGACGAACTAATGTTTCACTGTAGGCAAATCGAAGTTGAAAATCTTCTGCCAAGAAGTCCGGCTTAATATAGGTAACGGCCAGAGATGGATAAAAGTCATCTTCTTTAAAAACAGAGTTAAGCAAGTCATTTTCATCACAGCTAATCTGGCAACCATCATACTTTAGAGGGTTCCATGGGATACCGACCTGGTTGTAATCCTCCCAGCGTAACCCCATTACCACACGCCATGTTTCATCGTAAAGTACATCAACTTTACCGTAGGCAGAGGTATTGGTTAGAGCCGCCAAATAGCTCTCACCATTGCTACCAATAACTTCTATACCAAAGTCATTGCTGGGATCGAGCAACTGATCATCACTGAATATTTCGGAAACTGAACCTGTTGATGATTGAGCTATAGCTGTGTTATCTGTCCCTAGACCAAATTGTAACTGCTCATAACTGCGACTTTTTTTGGAAAAGCGATAACCACCACTTAAAGTCACCTCATAAGTAGTTGCATAAATAGGCAGGCTAATATCATAGCCCCAGCTTTCAACCTCATCATTGAGATCAGTAAACCTAAAGTCACCCGCCGTAGAGGAGGCTTGTAGGCTTTCACTTAGCACCTGTGCCGCACCATCGACACTGGTCTTGAAGACCACATTGGTCTCGTTGGGTATATCTGTGCGAGACGTTGAATCAGAATAGAACCAATCTAATGTTAGTTCATCTAACCACTGAAACTTAGTGAAGTTCAATAAATCTCTGGTAATACCGCCAAAGCGATGAGATCCGCGGATTTGATTTACCATCAAATTACGTTCTTCAAAGCGAGTGCGATAATTGCGAAAGCCCTGACCGTCACTGAGAGTGAAGCTTGAGGTGAAGCTATCAGTGATAGAGGCTTTGTCAGTTGTATTGCGCAAGAATATATTGGTTACTTCCAAGCGATGATCATCGTACCAACGCCAGCCAAAGCTGGCATTACCGGTTATATCTACACCGTACTGTGATTCCTGCGTATCTGAGAAAATCTCATTAGGATCACCAAAAGATCTATCCTTATAATCGCTATTGGTCCACTCACTAGAGTAGGCAGCGCCTAAAAAGAACCCTACTTCCATGCCATTATCAAGGTAGAAGTTATTACCTATATTCGCTTCTATATTGCGGTTTAAATCATCTGATTGCTCTGTGATATCAACATCTCTATTGAGTAACAGTGCTAGATCTCTATTTATGGCCTCTGCATCCGTAAGACTTTTTGTGCCATCACCGCGGTTGATTTGATTTAGGATATCGATGGAACCCAGTGATCCGCCATATTGGTTAATAGCCGCCTGAAGGCCTGACGAAAGACTCCGTGTACCATCATCTGTTCCCCATGTATCATCGCCGCCACCTTGGTAGGTAAGAACCTGTCCAGAGTTATCGATAAAGAATTTGCTGCCCAGCTCTACCGAGAAGGTAAGTTGGTCGGGAATACTGGTAGTACGAATATCGATAAGACCACCACTAAAAGCCGCTGGCATCTCTGCTGAGTAACTTTTATTCACGGCAATCGACTTCAGAATTGAGGTTGGGAAAATATCCAGAGGAATGACATTTCGAGTCAGATCTGGAGAGGGTATCACAGCACCATTAAGCAATGAGTTTGAGTAGCGCTCACCCAAGCCACGGATAAAGACATATTTATCATCTACAAGGGTGACACCAGGTACTCTGCGCAAAGCGGAAGCTACTGTGGAGTCACCAATGCGGCCAATGGTTTCTGAATCAATAATATCCGCTACCACATCACTTTCTAGTCTCTCTACAACAACGTCATCGGCGGCACTTTTTAGCTTGGCGAGCACGACAACTTCTTCAACAACCGGCTCATCGGCGATGCTGGGCATCTGCGCTGAAGCCTGCACAGTTGCTAAGAGAGAGGCTACTGCGAGTAGACTGATATTTGATAATTTAGTTTTAACTGACATGTTTAGACCTATACCATTAAGTAGAAGTTGAAAAGGGCACCGCAAGACGACACCCTTTTAATAACATCAAGAGAAGAAGGACCTCTCCATACCTTACTCAAACCATAGGGCCTGAGCTCGGCTTCCTTCATGGAGTCCGTAGGTCCAACCGGCTGTCCAGTCATTGTCTGCAGCAACTGCTCCAATAATGCTAGCGCCAGCGGGTGTTGGAACCGTGGCGGTACCAACAGCCATATCTGCAGTTGCAACTGAGTAAAAACCATCCAGAATAACTAAGTCAGTATTTGATGCTGCGGTTGGATCATCACCTGCTTCTGCAGATTGATAAAGCGCATTACCACTGGCAGTTAACCAGTCAGCAGTGGTTGTCGCATTGGGCAATGTGTTGCCTTTAGTCAAATCCTGACAAGCAATAATTGATGAGCTAATAACTAGGTCGCCATCTTGGGCAGCTTGCAGACCCTCGTTATCAATGCGCACGCAGTAGTTGTAGTCAGCATCGCCAGTGACTTCCTCAGCACCGTAGGCTGTGGTGACAATGGCATTTTCAATGGTTGGGAAATGAGCTTCACGAATACGTAGACCCTGTCCCGCATCATGGGTACCTGTGGTATCTGAGTTCGCTGAAACAATACAGGTTAGGTTTTTGATCTTGGCTTGAGAGTTTAGGCCACGGGCAATAAAGTCATCAATGGTTGCTTGATCTTTACTTGAGTAGCTACCAATACCATCGGACTCAACACAGCGGTTGCCGTCAGTTGCCGACTGTATCACTAGGGCATTGGTGATGGTGCCACGATAACCCTCATCCACGTCGATAGAATCATCGCGCACATAGAGAGCTACATAGTTGGTTACATCCACTGCACCACCAAAGAACTCAATACCGTCATCGTAAACACTGTAAACTTCAAGATTTTCAACTAATGTACCGCTACCTACAGCATTGAAGGCGATACCGTTGAGCTCATTGCCTGGTGCCACTTCAGCACCAGTGTGCTTGACGACTACGTATTTTAATACGCCTGAGTTATCAGCGTTATTGTCACCACCATAGTGGCTTTCACCGACATCGGCTTTACCCTCTGACACCACATTACAATCTGTTGTAGTGACATCAGGATAAGTGCCTGTGTATGAACATTTATTGGTTACACCAAAGCCGTTAATTACCAAACCACCCCACTCACCAACATCTTCAGCGCCAACCGTGTTAAAAACGGCATCAGTCTGGGAGGTCAAGGTAATAGGTGCATCGGCAGTTCCATTGGCACGTATTTGTGAGCCGCGATTAATCACCATAAAATCATCTGAACTTCTAAAGGCCAGAGTAGCACCTGCAGCAATGGTCAAAACTGGGCCATCGCCACCTTCAGAGATTCCGGCTGTAGTTAGATCAGCATTTGTACCATAGTCAGTACCTACAACTAGGCTACCTTCAAAAACATGGACACCGTCACCGATATTTGGAATAGCTAAGTCGAAGGTCAAAGGATTATCAATGTCAACAAAGCCCTTTGAATAAATACAGTTAGTACCGTCAAAAGAGCCCTGAGAGACAGTGCCACTCAATGTGTAAGAGGCACAACTGACTCCGGTGTTGGTATCACCTTGGTTGGTGATATTGGTGGTTGTGTCGCCAATAGAGGTCTCATTGCTTGGGGCAATATTTACATCACCACCGCAGCCAACTAGCGTAGCCGCAAAGATACCTGTTGCCAAAAGTTTGTTGTATGACATTGTTAACTCCCGTTAAAAAATAGCTAATTAATAGCGGGAAAATTTAACAATGATTAATGACGTTTAAGTGAATCTTTAATTACAGTTTTGTGACAGCATATTTCCAACAAAAGCTAGGGTAACTTAACCGCGATGGCGAATATCTTTACCCTTGACCACATAGACTATTTGCTCACAGAGATTTTGCGTATGATCACCAATGCGTTCAAGGGAGCGGATAACCCATAAAACATTGATCACGCGACTAATGCTTCTAGGATCTTCCATCATATAAGTCACTAATTCACGTAATGCTGTCTTGTACTCAAGGTCAATTTGAGCATCTTCTTCAAGGGTTTTCATAGCCGCCTCAACATCAAAGCGAGCAAAGGCATCTAGCGCATTGGACAGCATACGAGTGACTGATTGACCCAAGTGTCGAACTTCCTTGTAGCCCTCAGATGTGCCATCTTGCTCTGACAAAATCACTGCGTGCTTGGCAATTTTTGCAGCCTCATCACCGATGCGCTCTAAATCATTAATAGCCTTAGTCACCATCATAACCAAGCGCAGATCACTGGCCGCAGGCTGTCGGCGGGCAATAATCAAAATACAGGCTTCATCGATATCGACTTCCATCTCATCGACCAATTGCTCTTCTTTAATCACATCCTCAGCTAGAGCACTATCACCCTCACCAACAGCGCGCACGGCATTTTGTAACTGTTGTTCTACCTTGCCACCCATCTCCATTAGACGGGTTCGGATTTCTTCTAGCTCTTCATCAAACTGCGTCATGATGTGGTTTTCAAATGACATCTCTGACATATTTTTACTCCTCTTTGCTGATTTAGTCTGCTCTACTGTAACAGTTAACCAAATCGACCGGTAATATAAGCTTCTGTTAGCTTGTGCTCGGGCATGGTAAACACCTGCTCCGTTGGGTTAACTTCAATTAATTTACCAAGATGAAAATAAGCTGTTCGCGTTGATACCCGTGCCGCCTGTTGCATACTGTGGGTAACAATTGCAATGGTAAAGTTTTGACTTAATTCTTCAATTAACTCTTCGATTTTTGCTGTTGCGATCGGGTCTAGTGCAGAGCATGGCTCATCCATCAATATAACCTCAGGACTGACTGCAATGGCTCTGGCTATACAGAGTCTCTGCTGCTGACCACCGGAAAGCCCAGTTCCCGGCTGATAGAGGCGGTCTTTGACCTCTTCCCATAGACCTGCTTTGCGCAGGCTTTTTTCAACTACTTCATCAAGATCAACCCTGCTGTCGACCAGACCATGGATTTTTGGCCCGTAGGCAATATTGTCATAAATGGATTTAGGGAAGGGATTTGGCTTTTGGAAAACCATGCCCACTCTAGCCCTTAGTTCAACCACATCCAATGATTTCTCATACAGATTGTGGTCATCCAAAAAGATATCACCTTCAACACGACAACCCTCAACCGTGTCATTCATACGATTTAAGGTGCGCAAAAACGTTGACTTACCACAGCCTGAAGGGCCAATCATTGCAATCACTTCATTTTTGGCGATATCAATACTGACATCATGTATAGCCTGTTTGTCACCGTAAAAAACATTGACATTGCGCATGGTCATTTTTGGGTTATCGCAAAAAG
>CAXRJI010000020.1:0-10615 GCA_964231105.1 Porticoccaceae bacterium | reverse complement strand
TTAATAGACAGCATGAGTGATAACTCCTCGATTATGCAAGAGGAAATTTTTGGGCCTGTACTACCCATTGTTACTTACACAGACCTTGATGAGGCTATTTCCTATATCAATAATAAGCCTAAGCCTCTGGCTTTATATGTGTTTAGCTCTGATAAAAAACGTATTAAGAAGATATTACAAGAAACTAGCGCTGGCGATACTTGCGTCAATACTACAGTGATACACTATATGCATCACAACCTGCCTTTTGGCGGTGTCAATAACAGTGGTATTGGCAAGTCGGGAGGCTATTGGGGGTTTAAGGCTTTTTCCCATGAGCGAAGTGTTCTAGTTGATAAGTTCAGCGCAGTTAATATGCTGTATCCACCTTATACACCGAAGGTGCAGAGACTGATTAAAATGTCCCTGCGTCTATTTTCTTAGATAAACCTATGACCTAGAAACACTTGGGCTGTATAGACTCTATTTTATCGCAATCAGGGAGCCAAAATTAAAGCACTGAAACCAGGGGCTTACCGAGTCAAAGCCGCTGGTTTTCAATCGTTGGATATGGGTTTCAAGGGTCTCCGGCAGCAATACGTTTTCAATAGAGTCTCTTTTTTGACTTATCTCAAGATCGCTGTAGCCTTGGTCACGCTTAAATTGATGATGCAATTCACTCAGAAGATTATTGAGAGATTCTGGCTCAAAGTGTAGTTTTTCCGAGACAACTAGGCATCCCCCTTTATTGAGACCCTGAAAAATTTTGCGCATAAGGTGTGACCTTTGTTCTATAGGCACAAACTGCAAGGTGAAATTCATAACCACAAGGGATGCATTTTTGATCTCTATATCACAGATATCCGCATTGATGAGGTGAGTTGAAGTATTTGACTGCTTTAACGCTAAGGTAGAAGCGCATTTTTCAAGCATTGCTTCAGAGTTATCGACAGCATAGATGGCGGCGTCCCTTGACTCAATACGATCCCTAATAGCTATTGTTGAAGCGCCAAGGGAACAGCCTAGATCATAGCAATTGGTGTTGGGCTGTACGAAGCGATCGGCTAATTCACCCGTATGATTGATAATCGTTTGATAGCCAGGTATTGAACGCTCCACCATATCCTGAAAAACGTCAGCAACCGCTTGATCAAACACAAAATCTGCCGTACTTGCAATGGGCTTAGCAAACAGTTGGTCACGCTTAGATGTACTCATAGTTTCTTAGATAGCACTAATTTCGAGTGCAATGTTTTCAGCAAGTTCAGCATTTGTAATAACAGCTGTATGAGCAGACTGCTGGCGCAAATATTGATCGCAAACAGTTTTTAGTTGGGGCTCATCCACAGACAGTACTCGACTTCTAAAGTCGCTATAACTGTCCTTAGAACGGCCGCTGAGCTCATTGTGGAAGGTTCTAATGGCCTCTCCGGCTGGAGAACCAGGTTTATCTAGGCTGCCAATAACACCCAGTATAGCTTCCTCTATTTTTTCGTCCCCTAAAGGGTTATCCAAAAGCCAATCAATAGAGCGGTCAAAATCGTCCAAGGTATCGGATATTCTAGGATCTCTATAGGAAAAAAATCGAAATGCACCGGTTTGACTGTCCTGCGTAGCACCCGCGCCGTAGGCACCGCCCTGCTCACGAATGGCTCTATGTAAGTAGCCATTTCGCAGCACTCCACCGAGAACAGTCAAGGCAGCACAATCAGGGTGGCTGCTGGCAACACTGGGGTATGCCTTAGCGCAAAAACTGACTTGAGTGTTGGCTGTCCAACTATGGTTAACGGCATTAAGAGTTGGACAATAATCAATCAAATTATTGGACAGAAGAGCATTATTTTCCCCTGCGAAATAAGTTTCAATGGTGCTGCCAAATTCTTCTATTTTGTCTTTTTCACTGACAAGAAGATATTGCTTGGGTTGTGCCAAAAAGAGTTGATGTATCTCCTGTAATTGCTGGGAGAGTGCTTGTAATCCGTCTTTGCTGGTAAGGCTAGCATTTAACTGACGTAATTGGATAAGCCCGCTCATACCACCCCAGTGCTGATTAAGATGACCATAACCTGAGAGACCGCTACTTGCAGCAATCATGGCTAGTACATGACCATTACTTACCACACCTGACTCGCGCTGGGTAAGTATTTGAGCTACCAGTTCTTTTAATCTAGGCAGTTCGTCAAAGCGCGCTAGATTAAAGGACTCCAGCATAAGCTCGCTCATAGCTTTTTGATTGCTGGCTAGGCCTTTACAAGCCAGTGTGAAATTCGCATGTAAATCGTTCAATGAAGCTTTGTCAGTGCGAACTGATGCAGATGCTGTGTAAGAGCCTACAACTGTTGAGTGCCAAAGTTGGGTCTGTTGGTAGTCTCGATTGCCAACTCCCATTTCTGTGACACAGGTGCTGTAAAGAGGAAGCAACTGTAATTGTTGTTCGCTTAACTTAGGGAACGGCATAACTATCTGCTGATAGACCAGCCCATTGGTTCCAGCATTATAGGTGGTCAGTGGTAGGGGTGTTGTCTGTTTGCGGCTGGCCTCAGTATAGTTAATATCAGGTGGCACGTCAGACAAGCCAACCTTAGGCAAAATGCTAAGATCTTCGTGCATTTCTTGGCGTTCTTTTAAGGCGGAGGCGGCGTCAATAATATCCTGCTTTTGCTGTTCATTAAGAGAGTCCTTTATACGTGCCAATCGCTCTTTTTCAGCCTGTTCCTTATTTCTAGCTAACGTCGCATCGGGTTTAAGAACTAACCTAATGCGGTGTTGGTTTTCAATCAAAAACTCTTTGGCCAGTGATTTAATAAAATTTGGATCGAGAATTTGCTGCTGCATTTCTTTAAGCACTAAATCGAGACTCAGAAGCGAGACGGGATCGCCTCGATGGGTAGCGCTACCAAGGCAAGTCAGCGCCAAATTAAGGCCGTAGGGGTAGGAGTCGCCTCCGACCTCTCTTTGAGAGAGTTCAAGTTGATGCAAGCTAGCCGCAAGTTGAGGATGGGGTATGCCGTTTTCTGCCACATCGTTGAGCACGTCTAAAATCAATTTCTCAAAAGCTTCAGCCTGATCAGGGTCAGAGCCTTCAATACCACAGACAAAGCATAATTCTTTTTGTGAGTCCTCCAAACCGCATAGGGGGGAGGGTGCCGTACCTAAGTCAGTGGTCTCCAACACTTTTTGCAGGGGCGAACCACTGTTATCTAATAATACACTGGCCAATAAGCGTGCACGCAGAGTATGTTCTAAATCAGTAGATTTACCTAAAAGCCAGGCCATTATGATGTGAGTTTTTTGTTTAATTTCACTATCCCCATCAGGGGTATCATAGGCATAACACTCCTCAAATATTTGCGGCTGGGAGTAGCGCTTTTCATCAGTTACGGCAACAATATTATCCAGCTTTTTAAAGCGCTGTAGGGCGCGCTGTTGAAACTTTTCCTGATGCTCTATTGCGGGTATATCACCAAAAGTCAAAAATATGGCATTGCTTGGGTGATAGTGGGTTTTATAAAACTCAATAAACTGCTCATAGGTCAGGTTGGGTATATCTTCCGGATCCCCGCCTGAGTTGAAATGGTAAGTACTAGTGGGATAAAGATATTTACTCATAGTCTGCCATAGCACAGAGTTAATAGAGCTCATCGCGCCTTTCATTTCATTAAAAACCACGCCCTTAAAGGTTAAGTCAGAGGAGCTATCATTGGGATCAGCAAATTCAATTCGGTGGCCCTCTTGGGCAAAATCCAGGGGATCAAGGCGAGCAAAAAAGACGGCATCTAGATAAACATCTAATAAATTATTGAAGTCTTTTTTGTTCTGACTGGCAAAGGGGTAGGCGGTCCAATCTGAGCTGGTAAAGGCATTCATAAAGGTATTGAGAGAGCGCCTGATCATCATAAAAAAAGGATCGCGAACAGGATATTTTTCGCTGCCACACAAAGCTGTGTGTTCAAGGATATGTGCTACACCGGTTGAATCCATTGGTACCGTTCGCAGCGCCACAAGAAAGACATTTTCGCTATTGTCTGAGGCTAGATGAATATGTTGCGCGCCTGTTTCCCTGTGACGATATTCTTCATAGGTTACTTTTAATGATGGAATAGTCTGTGTGCGCAAAAGCTCAAAAGCTGCATGGGTATTCAATGACATAGGGTTAGAGTATCTCTTAATTAGGAGTAAATTGTATTTTACAAAAATAGCTGCACCAAAACAGCCGCTGATCAATCTCTTTTTAGGTTATTTTCTGCACTATATTGTTGTCGGTATTGTATTGGTGTCATACCTTCCCAGCGCTTGAAAGCGCGGTAAAAAGTGCTGGGCTCTGAAAATCCTGTGAGATAAACAATTTCGCTAATAGCTTCATCAGTTTGTGACAATAGTCTTTTAGCCAGTGATCTGCGATGCTGATTGATAATGCGTTGCAGGCTAGTACCCGCTAGATTTAACTGATGTCTGAGTTGTCTGGATCTAAGACCCAATCTAGAAGATAGGGTATCTAAACTGATATCGCCACTCTCTAAAAGGGCACCGATTTGGCTGCGAATATCAGCTATCAAGTCCTGCTTTTCCAATAATTCAATATGTTGATCGGCACTTTGTACATGCATATTAAGAAGTTCAGGTTCTGCGTATAAAGAGCGATGATGTAACATTGCATTTGGAAAATATAACTTGAATGCCTTTGCATTAAACTCCACCTCGCATTGAAATATTCGATGGTATTCACTTATAGGAGCATTGGCAGGGTGGGTAAAAACAATTTTTTCAGGTTTAAATTTTCCTTCTGTCACTGATTGTAAAAAACGTATTAAGCTCACAACCATGGCCTCCGCGAGATGAGGCGTGACATATTGCTGACCAGAAAAATAATTAGTTAAACAGGCCTGAGGAGTCTCGGTGAGATCACCATGCATAGCGTCGCTGATAAGCCTTTGATAGTTTAATACCCTTTTAAGTCCCTCGCCAAAGGTCTCACTGCTCAATAATAGGTACTCTAGGATTTGCCCCTTATAGACGGGCATTTTTTCACCTAAATGCAGACCAATATAAGGGTCTCCGGAAAGCTCTATGGCTGCCTTCCAAAAACGCGGTTGAGCAGAAAACTTTGTACGAAGATTGGGTTGATACAATTTTTCGGGTTCTAAGCCCGATCTGCGTAAAACTTCATCTGCATCAACATTGAGATTACACAACCCTGTGTAGGCCAGCCGAACGAGTGTGCCCGAGTCAGTTAAATCAGCCATAAAATAATTTTGTTCACCATTTGTGAAAGTAGATCTAATGATACACAATTGACCGAAATGACAAAATGTATTTTTTCTTTGCCAATGCAGATAAATTTAACAGCAATGAGAATGTGAAAATGGAAAAAGCCAGTAAAACCAAAGTTTCAGAACCCTCCCTGTCAAATTCTATTGTTTTAAGCAAACTGCCTAGCTTGCCCCAGTTGTTGCTTAAAGCAGTATTTAAGTCGGGTTACTACAGTGTTGGGGATGACCTGCCTAATCTAAGTATTAGCTTAGAGTCTTTTGTGCTCAATCCTGAAAATCTTAAACGCTACCGCACTGTATGTGGATTTCAATCCCAGAGAGTTCCATCCACATATTTTTTTGTGGTTGCCTTCCCACTGTTTATCAGGCTGATGTTGGAGAAAAATTTTCCCCTAAGACCCATGGGGATGGTTCATTTGCGAAATCAAATTTCAGTTCACCATTCATTCGATACTTCAAGTCCACTAAATATTTCAGCCGCTGTTGGTAAAAGTGAGCTAACCTCTAGAGGCTTAGAGTGGACTATAAACACACAGGTTCAAGACCAATCCAAGACTGTTTGGACCTCGGAGTCGACATTTTTAAACCGCTGTAAAACCGGCATTCCTCGTCAGACATTAGAATCTGTAAAGCCTCAGGGAAACCCACAACCTTGGTCTTTGTCAGCGGATTTAGGTAGGCGCTATGCGCGTGTGTCAGGGGATTACAATCCCATTCATCTGACCGATATAAGTGCTAGGTTATTTGGGTTTAAAAAAGCTATAGCTCATGGTATGTGGAGTAAAGCCCGTTGCTTAGCTGCATTGGATAATCAATTACCCGACGCAGGTTATCAGGTCAATGTTAGTTTTTTTAAACCTGTTTATTTACCGTCGTCGGTTAGTTTTCAGTCTCACAAACAAGGTAGTAAACACAATTTTTATTTATTTAACAGTTCAGGTGCCGACATGCACCTGCAGGGTTCAATTTTATAGGATGAAAAGTTATGCCCAATTTTAAAGTTCCAGTTAAGGATTACTTATTTCTCTTTAATGATGTTTTTGATTTTCAAAAAAATTACCAGCGTCTCGAGGGCGGTGATCAAGCGACACCAGATATGTTGGAAGCTATTTTTACTGAGGCATCTAAATTTTGTGAAAATGAACTAGCACCCCTCTATCAGTCTGGTGATAGTGGTTGTCAGTGGAAGGATGGTGAAGTTACCACTCCCGAAGGCTTTAAAGAGGCCTACCAAACCTATATTGAGTCTGGGTGGACTTCTCTTTCAGGCAGTACTGAAATGGGAGGACAGGGTTTACCATCTTCTATCAGTTCTGCATTAAATGAAATGCTTACGACAGCTAACTGGGCATGGGCAATGTATCCGGGTCTAAGTGAAGGGGCTATAGCCACATTGGAAGATCACGGCACTGATGAGCAGAAACAGGCTTATTTAACTAAGCTTATTAGTGGCGTCTGGAGTGGCACCATGTGCTTAACTGAGCCACATTGTGGTACTGATCTTGGGCAGATGAAAACTAAAGCAGTACCCAACGACGATGGCAGTTACAGCGTTAATGGAACAAAAATATTTATCAGTGCAGGTGAACATGACTTGACCGAGAATATTGTTCATATTGTACTGGCTAAATTACCTGATGCGCCTAAGGGTACAAAAGGTATTTCTCTATTTATTATTCCAAAGTATCTCCCTGCCGCTGACGGTTCTGTTGGTGAGCGCAACGGTGTTCGATGCGGCTCTATTGAGCACAAAATGGGTATTCATGGTAATGCCACTGCAGTGTTAAATTTTGATAATGCTACGGGATATCTGATTGGCGAACCCCACGATGGCCTCAATGCTATGTTTACCTATATGAATGTTGCTCGTATTGGTACGGCTAGTCAGGGTTCTGCAGCAGCAGAGCGTTCATACCAAGGTGCATCAGCCTACGCTCTGGAGCGATTGGCGATGCGCTCACTTAGCGGTGTTAAAAATCCCGATGGTCCAGCAGACCCCATTATCCATCACCCCGATGTGCGCAGAATGTTGCTGACTCAGCGAGCTATTGCTGAAGGGGGTAGGGCAATGGTTACCTATGCCAGCAAATTTGCTGATTTATATACCCGAGGTGAAACTCAAGAGCTGAAAACCTATGGTGAAGAGAGACTGGGATTCTGCACGCCAATATTAAAAGGGTTTATTACCGAACAGGGTGTGATTGCAGCGAACTATGGCGTTCAAGTATTTGGAGGTCACGGCTATATTAAAGAGTGGGGAATGGAGCAGATCTTAAGAGATAGCAAAATTGCCACGATTTACGAGGGCACTACAGGCATTCAAGCCTTGGATTTAATTGGCCGCAAAACATTATTAGATAAATTCGCTCAACTGAAGATTTTCAGTGGCGAGATGCTAAGCTTTGCCAGCCAATATTTACTCAGACCCTGGAAAAGTAAGACTATGCGCAAGCAAGCTTGGGCGATTGCCAAATTGGCTATTAAATGGCGCTATTTAGGTCTGCGAATTGCTATGCAAGCTAAGCGCCAACCAGATGCTGTAGGCGCGGGTTCAGTAGATTTTCTGATGTACTCCGGTTATGCATTTATGGCCTTTATGTGGGGAATGATGTCAGCTGCTGCTGAAAAACAATTGGCCACAGGTGAGGGAGATACTGAGTTTTATCAAGAAAAATTACATACGGCTGAGTTCTTTTTTGAGAGGATGCTGCCTCAGGCACATTTCCATGCAAAGTCCATTACTGCAAACTTAGAGTCGCTAATGGCTATGCCTAGCAGCTATTTTGAAACTAAGTAAGTAGTTAGAGCTTTTTGGTATGTATTGTTTTGCAGGGTAAAGCTTTATCGGCAAGACGAGAAATAATAGGCCTGTATATATCAAAATTTTGACAGCTAATTGAGTTTGGCAGAGGGCAATGTAATGGAATTTGCAGATATAGTTAAATCGCGTCACTCCTATAGGGGGTTTTTGCCCCGGCAAGTTGACGAAGCTACGTTAGCTGAGATCTTTGAATTAGCCTCTTGGGCGCCCTCAAACTGCAATGTTCAACCTTGGCATGTCCATGTTTTATCCGGCCCAGCCTGCGATCGTATGCGTGAAAAAATGAAAAGCAGGGCTATGGTTGATAGTGCAGGAAACCCAGATTTTCCCTGGCAGGGTAAATTTACCGGTGATTATAAACAGCGCCAAATTTGCTCTGCTCTGGGACTTTGGGAGCATCAGGGGGTAACGCGAGACAATCCAGAAAAAAGAGCTTGGTCTTGGATGCGTAACTTTGAGTTTTTTGATGCACCCCATATAGCCTTTATTTTTGTTACCGATGAGTTTCCTGAATTAACTCGTCTTGTGGGCGATGTTGGCATGTATGCACAGACATTAATGCTAGCTATGACCCATGCGGGCTTGGGGTCCTGCCCGCAAACATCTGTAAGTTGTTTTCCCGATTTGGTCCGTGAGGAATTGGGATTGGATCATCATCTTAAACTTGTTATGGGTCTGTCTTTTGGGTACATCGATAACAATGACTCTGCCAATAATTTTCGTTCAGAAAGAGATCCCCTAGAAAAGACTACAGTTTTTCACTGGGAGTAGGTTTTAGGCTTGATCTGACGTTAAATAAGCTATTAATTATTTCTCAATTAAATGCCATTTAGTTATTAAAAAAGTGGTGTTATTAAAAACTCTGTTATTAAAGGTTTTGCCCTATACCTGCGCAACTGGTGACTAATAAAATCCAGCCGATTGCTCGATAAAACCCGCGATCATCCCGACTCAGTAATCTGTCGTGGAATATTAAACCCAAATAATGACCTATTCCTGCAAATGGTAAAAGTAACAGCGCATTAATAAATTGAAGATCAACGCCCGCTACCGCAAAGGCAATCATTTTAATACTTACTAAAAAAACCCATATTACAAATAATGTTGATCTGTATTCCTGTGGGCTTATGTAACGCAGAGCCACCGCGATAATTAACGGACCGCCTAATAGAGATGTGCCGCTGATATATGCTCCCAAGGCGAGGAAAACTATATTCATAAGGCTATTTTGACTGCGCATTTCCCTATCGGTAATGTAAGTAATTCCATAACCGGCAATCAGCACAAAGATAATAATATTCATTAAATCGATCGGCAGAATCAATAGCCCGACAACGCCGATAATTTTCGGAGCAAGCATAATTGGCAGGCTGTAACGAACAAACCACCAATTTATCGTTGATTTTGTAGGATTAGCGCTACTCCTAGACTGATATTTTTTCCACTGTTCCCCTCCCAGCGTAATACTGGCGAATAAAAGCAAGTGAATTGAGATAATCGGTAGGAAAAAAAGTGGATCGTTGTGAACTAAAAGAAGAAATGGCAGTGTAAATATGGCACCCCCAAAGCCCAATCCGGAACGTACAAAACCACTCCAAACGAAGATAATAATGATAAGGACTAGTTGTACTGAGCTGAAATCTGGCATTTGTGTCTGATTTGCATTGGTCTGTAGGTTTTAATTGTGCATCGTTTAATTTAAAGTGGTTTGAAATAAAGTTAGGCGTAAGGCTGTTTTATTTGTGGGTGTCTACTTGCAGCCTGTGCAGGATGACTCTTAAACCAATTTCGAAATGCCAAATTAATTAGCATTGCATTTTAACCCAACTAGCTCTTTTTGGTTAAAACATATGTCGTCAGATAAAGATTTAATGATTAACGATAAAGATGACACTGAAAGTGTTGATTTTGGCGATTTATTAGGTGAGGGCGTTGAGCCACTTAAAGGAAAAGGTGCTCATAGAGTTGTTGCTCCCACTAAAATCACGCCAGGCATAGAGGCAAGGCGCAAAGCAGCTCAGTTAGATCAGGTCAAAGAGCAAAATGAATTGGATAGTATCAGTGTAATTCCTCAAGTGGACCCTCATGATATTATCAGTTTTATCCGCCCAGGTATTCAGCATGGGGTTTTTAAAAATTTGCGTCAGGGCAAATATGAAATCCAATCTATGTTGGATCTTCATCGCCACACGGTTGAACAGGCTCGACAGGCACTTTGGATGTTTATCAATGACTGCCACGCCCAGGGAGTGCGTTGTGCCATTGTTACCCATGGTAAGGGCGAGGGTCGTGAAAATCCTGCTCGGCTTAAAAGTTGTGTGAACCACTGGTTGCGTCAGATAGATCATGTACTTGGCTTCCATACGGCGCAGAAACAACATGGGGGTGCAGGTGCCACCTATGTGCTTATCAAAAAAAGCTATCAGGCACGACGGCGCACGGGTGAAAGACTTGATCGTGATGGAAGAGCAAGAAAATAGTTATTAATCAATGGCTTACAATTTTTAGCTGATCCTCAATATTTTTCAAGACGTAATAAATGCAA
>CAXRJI010000019.1:0-5884 GCA_964231105.1 Porticoccaceae bacterium | reverse complement strand
ATGTATCTTAATCGGCACACAAATGCTCGCCAAAGGTCATCATTTTGCAAACGTCACGCTGGTGGCAATTTTAGATGCTGATGGTGGGCTTTTGAGCCCAGACTTTCGCAGTCATGAACGCATGGCGCAACTTTTAACTCAAGTTGCTGGCCGCAGTGGTCGCGGCAACCTTCCCGGTAAGGTATTGGTACAAACCCATCAGCCCGATCATCCACTGCTGGATAATTTGATATCAAGGGACTATCGCTATATTGCCAACCAACTATTGGTACAGCGTGCCGAGCGGCTACTACCTCCCTGTAAACCAATGGCTATTTTAAGGGCAGAGTCCACTCAGGCCACCCAAGCCCTCGACTTTCTTCACAGGGCCCGCCATAGAGCACAAACCCTTTATACACCCGAGACTGAGATACAATTTTTGGGACCTCTTCCGGCATTGATGGAAAGACGCAAAGGTCGCTACAGATATTATTTTCAAATCGAAGCCGTGCAACGAGCCAATCTACAACGCTTTCTTGGCTTACTGGCCCAGCAACTGGAAACAGAAAAACGTTTTTCTAATGTTCGTTGGTCTGTAGATGTTGACCCGCAGGAGTTCTAATTAAAATGTCCCTAAAAGGTTAATGATTACTTTGCCTAAGACAAGCTTTTTACCTACAATCCCTGCAACGAAAGGTCAGGGCTAAAATGGCACAGCTATAATGGCACAAAAATACTCAAGAAGATCACCCTCGCGTTCGTCGCAAAAAGGCAACAATGCATCTGGATCAACCCTTCAGACCTTTCTTTTTGGCGTGCTTGTAGGCGCACTGGCTACCTATTTTTTACCAATTCTCTTACAGAATAATAACGCGACAACCGAGCTACCTACAAAAAAGGAAGCGCAGACCACTGAACCTGTTTTCCAATTCCCCGATATCCTAAGTGGGTCCCAAATACCAGTAGCCCAAAGTAAGCCAGAACCAGCAGCTGACGATGATGTAACCTACTTATTGCAAGTAGCCTCATTTATTAACCCAAAAGATGCCGATGGTCTACGTGCATTTCTTGTTCTAGAGAATTTCACAGCCTTTATACAGCCTTTTAAGACAGAAACAGGTAGTAGTATGCACAGGGTAATCGTGGGTCCTTTTCACACTGAGAAAGAAATGATCAGTGCACGCATAAAACTGCGAGAAAATGACCTAGACCCATTATTGCTAAGGAAAAAGGACTAAACCTGAGCAGATATTGGTTTTTGGTTATCACATTCACCTTTTCTAGATAACCTTTTAGGGTAGTTGGATAGCCTCTAATGACGCTGTATTTTGACTCCAAATTAGCTGAATTGGAGATAATAATAATGCGCCTTATCAGCCTCTCAATTCTTAGTGTATTAGTCACAGCATGTGAGCCTATATCAAAAAACAAAGCTGATGTTATTTTTCACAATGGTGTGATTTATACTGCCGATAACACGCAATCCACCGTAAACGCCCTAGCCATAAGGGGCAATAAAATCATCTTTACAGGTGACTTCGCTTCAGCAAAAACCTATCTAAGTGAACAAACCCGACTGCTTGATCTCGAGGGCAAAATGGTGATCCCCGGTCTTCATGATGCCCATATTCATCTGGCTGGCATTGTCGAAACTGATAGCTGCGATCTGGCTAGTGAACCCTATACCCTAGATGACTTGGTTCCCAGATTAAAAACCTGTATTGACCGATTACAAATACCCCCAGGCGAGTGGCTGTCCGTTGATCAGTGGGCCTACAGTTTGGGCAATCAGCCCTCAGACAAATACCCTACTCTGCGTTCTGCCCTTGATGCGGTTTCATCCGAACATCCAATAGCCCTATTAGGAAATGATGGGCACCACGGTGGCTTTAATAGTTACGCCATGTCCCTTGCGACAGACAGAGAGGGTAATCAAGTACCGTTAAATAAACAGAGCTTACGCACTGTATATAGCCATTTAAAGGCGTTGGTGGGTGTTGATGCAGAGGGTGAACCCAATGGTGCCATTAACGAAGATGCTAGAAAAGTAGTTGGTATTCCCAATCTTTGGGGCTATCCAGAGATCGATGCAATGCTACTTAAACGAATCAGCCAACGTTTAGCTGCTTTAGGTATTACATCGGTTATGGATGCTGCACTGACGTCTGAACATATCGAGGATTTTGCTCGTGCTGCCGCTTTAAATCCTTTAGATTTTCGTATGACAGCTGCTTTTTTTGCTGACTTTGAGGCTTATCGCCCCAGTATTGATCAACCCATTAATGTGGATGCGCTTTTAAATGAGTTGTTAAAAATGCAACAAAGGGTCGCAGACACAGATAATCTTAAAGTGGATAGCGCAAAAATATTTATAGATGGTGTTACCGAGGGCAATCCCTTCTCAACACCGCCTACACTACCCAATGCTGCAGCGCTAAAAAACTATTTACAGCCTATTTTTCAATTAGATAAAAAGAACCTAAATCTATCAATAAATGGTTATGTTGATCCCCAGTCAGATGCCTGTAAGGGAAGTCAAAAAATCACTACAGCAGAAGGTAAACGCGCCTTTAAAAACGACCATGGCTTTCTGCCAATTCAGTGTACTGAAAGCAAGGGCGTTTATGAGAAAGATCCACAATTTATGTATGAGTATATTTTGGCCTTACACAAAGCAGGCATAAATATACACAGTCATGTAATTGGCGATCGCGCCGTGCGTTTTGCATTGGATGCTTACCAAGAGGCCAAGCAGATTTCCCCAAACTCCTCTTCTATACTATCTCTAGCCCATGCACAGTTGGTAAACCCAAAAGATATTGCCCAGTTTGGCAGTCTGGGTGTCTTTACTGCATTTACCTACGCATGGATAGAACCGGACGTTCCCTATCTGATGACTGTCAGCCCCTTTATAGACAAAATAAAATCTCCCGCAGATTTATTTAACGGTAATGGCTATGCCTACAAAAATAGCTATCCAGTTGCGTCAATTAAAGACGCTGGAGGATTTCTCGCTGCAGGTAGTGATGCCCCTGTGGATACAAGAGACCCTAGACCCTTCTTTAATATAGAAAAAGCCGTGACTCGAAAAAATGATGTAACCGGCGATGTGTATAATCCCAGCGAACGCATATCCGTCAAAGATGCTATAGATGCCTATACCATTAACGGAGCTCGAATGCTGGCTCAAGATCATTTAACAGGCTCCCTAGAGATCGGGAAAGTGGCAGATTTAGTCGTATTGGATACAGATTTGCTAGCCCTTGAACGCGCGGGTAAAGCATCAGATATCTCCGATACAATGGTGCTTTCCACTTGGTTTGATGGTCGTGAAATTTATAGCGCTAGGTAGTGGTAAATTGCAATTAGCTTTATCGCTCACACCTCTATTACCCGCACCTCTGTTACCCGCACTTCTACCACCCATAAGGGTACATGACTAACAAAACTATTAATGGTCAAATATAAGATTATGAAAACACGTTAATTTTCAGTGTTTTATCCGGTATAAAAGCCAAATTAATTAGATGGTAATGATTATGAGTAAAGCAAGAACAACTAAACAATGGCAACGTTTGGATACGCAATCTCATCTGCATCCATTTACTGATTACCATGCCTATAATCAAAAGCCTGGGCGAGTGATTAATCGTGCCGAACATATTTATATTTATGACACTGACGACAATCAAATAATGGACGCCATGTCTGGGCTTTGGTGCTGCAGCTTAGGTTATAGTCAACCTGAAATAGCAGAAGCGGTGAGCCGGCAATTTAGCCAACTGCCCTACTACAATAATTTCTTTCAGTGTAGCAATGCGCCATCTATTGAATTGGCTGAACGTCTGGTAAACATAACACCGCAACAATTTAACCATGTTTTTTTTACGGGATCGGGCTCTGAGGCCAACGATACCAATATTCGTCTAATTCGCCGCTACTGGGATTTAAAAGAGCAACCTAAGAAACGTATTATTCTCTCAAGAACCAATGCCTATCATGGCAGTACCATTGCCGCTGCTAGCCTAGGCGGATTTAACTCAGTACATAAACAGTTTGAAAAACTGCCCTATGTTGAGCACTTACCTGACCCAAACTGGTTTTGCAGCGGTTCTGACCTGAGCCCCGAAGAATTTGGCCTTCAAACTGCTCGCGAACTGGAAAAGCGCATTGATGAACTTGGCGAGGAAAATGTCGCTGCCTTTATCGCTGAACCTGTGCAAGGTGCAGGCGGAGTTATTGTCCCACCAGAAAGCTACTGGCCTGAAGTGCAGCGTATTCTCAATGAGCGGGATATTCTATTTGTCAGTGATGAGGTTATCTGTGGGTTTGGGCGTACTGGCAGTATGTTCGGTTGTCAGACCTACGACACACAGCCTGATTTGATTACCTTTGCCAAGGCGGTAACCAATGGTTTCCAACCCCTTGGAGGCGTTATGGTTAACGACAAAATCGCCGATGTAATTACCAGCAAAGGTGGTGAATTTGGTCATGGCTTTACCTACTCAGGGCACCCCATCGCCTGTGCAGCGGCTGTGGCAACCCTTGATATTATTGAACGAGAGTCCATGGTTGATAGGGTTGCCAATGATATAGGGCCCTATATGCAAAGCAAATGGACTGCTTTGCAGGACCATCCAATTGTGGGGCACACGCGGGTCAAAGGAATGTTTGGCTCCTTGGAGTTGGTGCGCAACAAGGAAACCGGCGAGAGGCTGGAAAAGGGCGAGAAATCTGGCACAGTCTGTCGTGACTTCTCAATAAGCAACGGTCTGGTCATGCGTGCAGTTGGGGACTCAATGATAATTTCACCACCTTTTGTTTGTTCCCATCAAGAGATAGACTTATTTATTGAACGCGCAACAAAGGCACTGGATCTTACCGCGGAACATTATCAGGTGTAATTGAGTAGCAAACCCCTTTGATGGGTTTAATAGGTGCAAATAGGGTAGCTACTATAATTGTGGCAATTACCCGATTCACTTGGAACGGAGGAAAATATGTCTAGCGATTGGGCAAAGTTTAACTGGCAAGATCCCTTTAATTTAGATGATCAACTCAACGATGAAGAGCGACTGATTCGTGATACCGCTGCCAGTTTTGCAGAAGAAAAGCTAGCACCCATAGTTCGTCATGGCTTTGACAATGAAACTGTGGATAGAACCATTTTTACTCAGATGGGTGAGCTGGGCCTATTGGGGCCTACCATTGAAGGCTATAACTGCCCCGGGGCAAACTATGTCAGCTATGGTCTGATAGCCAGAGAAATTGAGCGAATTGATTCAGGGTATCGCTCCATGCTCAGCGTTCAATCCAGTTTGGTGATGTATCCAATTTACGCCTATGGTACCGAAGCTCAGAGGGAAAAATACCTTCCTAAGCTAGCTACCGGTGAGTGGATTGGATGCTTTGGTCTGACTGAGCCTGATGCGGGATCAGATCCGGGTTCCATGAAAACCAGAGCTAAAAGCGTAGAGGGTGGCTTTTTGCTATCTGGCAGTAAGATGTGGATTAGTAATTCTCCCATTGCGGACGTGTTTATTGTCTGGGCTAAAACCGATGAAAATGTTATCAAAGGCTTTATTTTAGAACGCGGGGCAAAGGGGCTCTCAACGCCTAAAATCGAAGGCAAATTAGCATTACGCACCTCAGTCACTGGCGAAATTGTTATGGATGAGGTATTTGTTCCAAGCGAAAATCTGCTTCCCAATGTTGAGGGGTTAAAAGGTCCTTTTGGTTGTCTAAATTCTGCCCGTTATGGCATTTGTTGGGGTGTAATGGGCGCCGCAGAGAGCTGTTGGCATGCGGCCAGAAACTATACCCTAGATCGCGTTCAATTTAAGCGCCCTCTAGCAGCAACTCAGCTTATTCAATTTAAGCTAGCCTCAATGCAAACGGAAATTAG
>CAXRJI010000018.1:0-16913 GCA_964231105.1 Porticoccaceae bacterium | reverse complement strand
TCCTCCGGCGCCTTTTCAAGCTCAGGCTCAGCTTTATCGTCTACAACCTCAACAAACTCATCTTTACTTGTAACTGGCGCAGATTGGGCTTTTCCTTCAAGAACTGCATCAGCCACAGAGGCTGTGTACAATTTAATAGCTCGAATTGAGTCATCATTACCAGGTATCACAAAGTCGACACCGTCTGGATCACTGTTGGTATCCACAATACCAACAACACGAATACCCAGTTTATTGGCTTCATTAATAGCAATGCGCTCATGATCAACATCAACAACAAAAAGGATATCTGGAAGACCATTCATATCCTTAATGCCACCGATTGAATTCTCTAGTTTTTCCTTCATGCGCGTGCGCATAAGTGCTTCTTTTTTAGTTAGCTTATCAAATGTACCATCGCTCTCTTGGCTTTCTAGCTCTCGGTAACGTCGAATAGAAGCGCGAATAGTCTTATAGTTGGTTAACATACCGCCCAACCATCGATGACTTACGTAGGGCATTCCACAGCGCTCAGCCTGTTCTTTAATGATTTTATGTGCGGCTCTTTTTGTACCAACAAATAGAATTTGATTGCCCTTGGATGCTTCAGTGCGAAGTAGGTCTAGCGCCTCATTAAAAGCGGGCACTGTATTTTCAAGGTTGATAACGTGAACTTTATTGCGTGAACCAAAAATATATTGGCTCATTTTGGGGTTCCAAAAACGGGTTTGGTGCCCGAAATGGACGCCCGCTTGCAACATATCTTTCATGCTGACTTTAGACATAATTTTTCCTCTTAGGGTTAGGCCTCCACATACCCCAATAATCAACCTCTAACTACCTTTTGATAAGTAGAGGCACCCAGATTATTGTGCCGATATGTGTGTGTCGTTAAGTAATTAAACTAGTAAAATAAATAAAACGTTCGGAGACATCTCCATAACGGCGCGCTTTATACCATAAACACTCACTTATATAAAGACATTTGGCAATAATGATTGTTACCTAATTTCAACAGCACGTGACCCTTTGCTAAGCAAAAAATTGGGTATAAATTAATTGTAAAATTTAGGACAGTGACAAAACTGGAACTAATCATTATTTTTTTCTTTAGAGACTCCCTCATCAAGCCCTAGACAGGTACAATAGAGTATTAAACCTTAAAGCGAGATAACCGATGGCAATTAAACTGCGTACAGCACCACAGATTGAAAAGATGCGTGTAGCAGGCCGCCTTGCAGCTGAGGTTTTGGAACTGATAGGCGATTATGTGGTGCCCGGTGTATCCACCGAAGAGTTAGATCGAATCTGTCATGAGCATATCGTGAAAAAGCAAAAGGCCATCCCTGCATGCCTTGGCTATCGTGGATTCCCTA
The DNA here is from genome assembly GCA_964231105.1 of Porticoccaceae bacterium. Lineage (GTDB taxonomy): Bacteria > Pseudomonadota > Gammaproteobacteria > Pseudomonadales > Porticoccaceae > HTCC2207. The sequence goes on along the minus strand of CAXRJI010000018.1, from coordinate 15,558 downwards.
AATCAATATGCACCTCGGTTAATCAAGTCGTATGCCATGGCATTCCATCAGAAAAGAAAATCCTTAAAAATGGCGATATTATCAATATAGATGTCACAGTTATTAAAGATGGATGGTACGGTGATACCAGCAAAATGTACTGTGTAGGCAATGTTGCTGAGCATGCACAACGGCTAATAAAAGTATCACAGGAATGTCTTTACAAAGGCATTGAAATGGTACGTCCAGGTGTGAAACTCGGTGATATAGGCCATGTAATACAGACCCATGCCGAACGTAATTACTACTCCGTTGTGAGAGATTATTGTGGTCATGGCATAGGTGATCAGTTCCACGAAGAGCCGCAAGTGTTGCATTATGGGACGCCAAATACAGGTTTAGAGCTTCAGCCTGGCATGACTTTTACCATCGAGCCTATGGTTAATGCCGGAAAATACATGACTAAACAAAAAGCAGATGGGTGGACCGTTGAAACCAAAGATGGACGTTTATCCTCCCAGTGGGAACATACCATGTTAGTGACTGAGGATGGTGTTGAAGTTTTCACAGCGCGGCAAGAAGAAAACTTTTAGCGCCACTTAAATCTAAATCTTCTTATTTAAGTCTTTATTCATGCCAAAAATAGCAACTGATATATCTGTCAAAGATTTGCGGCCCAATCAATATGTGCCAATCTTTTTTGATCAAAAACGCTTTATCAAGGATCTAGCCACAGAAAATCCCGTGAGTGTTTTTCGCAATGCCCTCAGTGCTGCAAAAAATCACTTTGATAATCGTTTTCTAGAGGGCGGTGAAGCGCGAGCACTGGTCCAAGAAAATGCGCAATTTGCTGACATTATTCTCCATTATGCATGGCATCAGCAAACATGGGACGACAATATAAGCCTAATTGCTGTTGGAGGTTATGGCAGAGGTGAGTTGCATCCTCACTCAGACATAGATCTGCTGATTTTAATGCATCGAAACAAAGCTGAACACTACCGTGAGCGTATCGAAAAGTTTCTCGCATTTTTATGGGACATACAGTTACAAATTGGCCACAGTGTCCGCTCAATATCCCAGTGTGTTGTTGAAGCCAAAGCAGATATCACAGTAGCCACCAATATTATGGAAACCCGATTAATCTGCGGCAATCCATCCCTTCGCAACACCCTTCTTGAAAAAACAGGTCCTAATAAGCTTTGGCCCTCGGCAAAATTTTATAGTGGCAAAATTGACGAACAGAAAAAGCGCCATCGCAAGCATGACGATACAGAATACAATTTAGAACCCAATATAAAAGAGGCGCCCGGTGGGCTAAGGGATATTCAATTAATTAATTGGACAGCAAAACGACACTTTGATGTTCATAGGCGTTCATTACTGGTACACAAGGGGTTTTTGTCTGAAGAAGAGTATCTGACGTTACGCCGTGATGAGGATTTTCTGTGGCGGGTGCGCTATGGATTGCATTACATCGCAGAACGAGGTGAGGAGCGGTTGCTCTTTGACTATCAGCGAAAACTTGCCACGCTGCTTGGCTACACCGATAGCAACGGTAAGCTGGCTGTTGAAAAATTTATGCAACGTTACTATCAAACCGTATTATCCATACGTGAACTGACCGATGTATTGCTTCTATACCTCGATGAAGCAATCTATAAGAAAAACAAGACTAAGGTCGCTACACCAATAAATGACCGCTTTATTATTCGCGATGGTTATCTAGATACCAGGAGCGAAAATACCTTTGCAGAGAATCCCTCAGCCCTACTCGAACTCTTTGCTATTATGGGTGAAAATCAAAATATCGAAGGCATCCGCGCATCAACAATCCGTCAGATTAGATTGCATCGAAATCTTATTGATGACGCATTTAGAGAAAACCCTGATAACCGTGAGCTTTTTATGCGCATCCTAAAAGCGCCCTTCAAGCTCTCTTGGCAATTAAAAAGAATGAATCGGTATGGCATTCTCGGTAGCTACCTACCAGAATTTGCCAAGATTGTTGGTCAAACACAACACGATCTGTTTCATATTTACCCGGTTGATGTTCATACCCTTCAACTTATTACTAATATTCGTCGTCTGGCTCGCCCTGAAGTAGCGGCAAAGTTTCCAGTGTCCGCGCATATATTCAAAAATATGCCAAAGCCTGAACTAATTATTATTGCCGCCCTATATCATGATATTGCTAAGGGTCGGGGTGGTGACCATTCGATACTGGGCGCAAAAGATGTGGCTGAATTTGGTGAACGTCACAATTTACAGGCCGAGGAAATAAAATTACTGCAATGGCTTGTGGAAAACCATCTTCTGATGTCTACCCTATCCCAGCGAGAAGATATTTCTGACCCAGATGTTATCTACAAATTTGCACGTCATGTGGGCGACCAAAGGCGTCTTGATATGCTACTGGTACTCACTGTAGCAGATATAAATGCTACAAACCCTCGACTGTGGACCGATTGGAAAGGCGCACTGATGCGCAATCTGTATTTTGAGACCAAACGTGCACTTCATGATGGCCTAGAGGAACCTGTTGATCGCTCTGACTGGGTCAATAATGCGAAACAACATGCCCTGCGTCTCCTTCGGGATAAAAATATAGAGGAGTCAGCAGCGAAAGATATATGGGGTGATATTGCAGATCAATTCTTTCTCCGAGAGCGTGCTGAAGATATAGCAAGGTTTACCCAATCAATCCTAGCAAGTGATAGAGAGCCGATTATCTTATTGCGCGATGTAGGTGTAGAAATATCCGTTGCCACTCAAATTTTCGTTCATACCAGCACCGGCAAAAACCTTTTTCCAGTTATCGCCGCCATACTGGATAAACTAAGGCTTAATATAGTGGATGCGCGACTCCAGACCACCAGCGATGATCGAGCGTTTGATGTATTTTATGTGTTGGATGAGAATGATCGGCCAATTGGATCCAATAAGAAACTCAGTGGCGATGTGATAAAAGCGTTAACAGAGGGCATCTTAAACCCCGCATCAGTAGACTTTGATATTAAACGACGAACATCTCGTCAACTTAAAAGCTTTACCATGAAAACTCGGGTTTCTCTGCGTAACGACAAGGAAACAAATACCAGTATTTTGCAGGTAATCACGCCCGATAGACCCGGGCTTCTAGCTCAAATTGCCAGTATATTTTCTCGCTTTGAACTCGAACTTTACAATGCGAAAATCTCAACCCTCGGAGAGCGTGTTGAAGATACTTTTTATATCCGAGATAAGGATAATCAGACCTTATCGGATGATATCGGCAATGCAATAAAGGAAAGCATCTGCAGTGAACTCGATTTGAAAAATCAGCAAGCCAATCAAGAGCCTGATTTTCAAAGCTTAAATATTGGACAGTAATTACTATGAATCCCCACTTGCAGGCCCTTTTCCCCTATCCATTTCAACGTCTAAATGAGTTAAAGGCTAATGTTGAGGCGCCCGCTTATCTGGATCCGATCTTTCTATCTATTGGCGAACCTAAACATCCAGCTCCAGATTTTGTAAAACAAGCGCTAAAAACCTCCGTAGACGACTTATGCCGTTATCCCACCACAAGGGGGACTCAAGAACTTCGAGAGGCCATCGCAAACTGGCTTGCCAAGCGTTTTAGCCTCAATACTATTGATGCAGAATCGCAAATCTTACCTGTTGCTGGAACCAGGGAAGCCCTGTTTGCCTTTACTCAAGCGGTAATTGATAAGTCAGGTACTGAAAAACCCCTTGTTGTAAGTCCCAACCCCTTCTATCAAATCTATGAAGGTGCGGCACTTTTAGCAGGTGCAGGTATGCACTATCTAAATTGTCAGGCAAACACGGGTTTTATACCGGACCTAAGCACTGTTTCAGCTAAGGTATGGGAGAGATGTCAGCTTCTGCAGCTCTGTTCTCCGGGCAATCCAAGCGGCGCAACATTGTCATTAAATGATTATAAAGTTGCCCTAGAACTCGCTGATAAATACAACTTTATCCTGTCAAATGACGAATGCTACTCTGAAATTTATTCAAATGAGCAAAACCCTCCCCTTGGATTACTTGATGCCTGTAAACAACTGGGCAGAGATGACTACAAACGTTGTATTGTTTTTCATAGTCTCTCCAAGCGCTCCAATTTACCCGGTCTTCGCAGTGGTTTTGTGGCGGGTGATCAAGCACTAATCTCAGATTTCTTTAACTATCGAACTTATCATGGCTGTGCCCTCTCTTTACCGGTTCAACAGGCATCCATAGCTGCATGGCAAGATGAATCCCATGTTATCGAAAATCGACAACTTTACCGTGAAAAATTTGCAGCCGTTACCTCTATTCTAAAGCCAGTATTACCTTGCACCATACCTGAGGGTAGCTTTTACCTATGGCCTGAGACACCCATAGATGATATACAATTCTCGAAAGACCTTTTTGCCAGCGAAAATCTTACCGTGTTACCCGGTCAGTTTTTATCGCGAACCACAGACGATGGCAATCCAGGCAATCGGCGTATTCGCCTGGCACTGGTTGCGCCCATAGAAGAGTGCATTGAGGCTGCCGAACGCCTGGTGCGTTTTGTAAAGAGCTTGTAGCATCAACTAAGGAGAGTTCTAGATGCTTAAAAAAGAACGTGCCGAATTTATCCTCAACTTTCTTAATGAACTGTATCCAAAAACGCCTGTGCCACTCAATCATAGGAATAATTTTGAGTTACTTATCGCAGTTTTACTGAGTGCACAGTGTACTGATGAAAGGGTCAACCAAGTTACCCCAGCACTATTTAACTTGGCGGATAATGCATCTGATATGCAATATATTGATATAGACGATATCTATAATATTGTGCGCCCCTGTGGTTTAGCACCTCAAAAATCCAAGGCTATTTCCAACCTGTCAAAGATTTTAGTGGAAAAACACAATGGCGAGGTTCCCGAGGATATGGCATTACTTGAAACCCTGCCTGGCGTGGGCCACAAAACTGCCAGCGTGGTAATGTCTCAAGGTTTTGGTCACCCAGCATTTCCTGTTGATACGCATATTCATCGCCTAGCCCAACGCTGGGGCCTAACCAAGGGTAAAAATGTGACCCAGACCGAAAGAGATCTTAAACAACTTTTTGCAAAGGAATCTTGGAACAGACTTCATTTACAGATTATTTTTTATGGTCGAGAATACTGCACCGCTCGTGGATGTGATGGCCGCGTTTGTGAAATATGTACAACCTGTTATCCCAACCGCAAAAAACCTTTTATCGCCCACAAACCCTAGCCTGTAAGGCACTTTGCCACACCCCACTGGACAGAGGTTTGCTATGCTTAGTTAGCAGGCGGGAATTTCTATCCCCAATCCTGAAAGAACAATAAGATAACCATAAGAATACAATAAGAGAACAATAAGAGAACAATACTATGATTAGAGTGTACGGAATAAAAAATTGCGATTCGGTAAAAAAAGCCCGTAAGTGGCTCCTTACACATAACTTAGATTACCAATTTGTTGATCTGCGCGAGGATGGTATTGATAACAATACTCTGGACTTTTGGATTAAGCAGGTGGGCTGGGAGATACTTTTAAACAAACGCGGTACAACCTGGCGCAACTTAGATACAGATCAGCAACAGAGCGTCAATCAAACTAATGTGGCCGACCTTTTACTGGCAAATCCTACATTAATAAAGAGACCCGTACTTGATGTAGATGGTATAATTTCCGTTGGCTTTTCCACTGAAAGCTATGATCAAATTTTTAATCAATAACACAACGAGAACCCAATGAGCACAATTTATAGCTTTGCAATAGGCGCTGGCACAAAAAACACTCGTGGAGAGTGGTTAGAGGTATTCTATCCGCAACCCCAATTAAACCCTGACGCAACTTTCAGTGAGATATTGACTACAATTTTTGCAGACAACACTGAAGTTGAGCCCAGCTCCGAGCAAATCAGTGCCCTTTCTTCGGCACTCGAGCAAAATGGATACAGCGATCTTGCAGCAACCGTTCATCAACTTCAAAATTCCCAGCGACCACTGGTTGTCTGTGTGCTAAAAACTGATACTGCGCCCACATCAGTGCCTCAAGCTTATCTAAAATTGCAACTCTTAAGTCATAGGCTAGTTATACCTCATGGGACTGACCTATCAGGCATATTTGGTGTTTTAAAAAATGTGGCTTGGACCAATGAGGGTGCAATAGATATTGATGAGTTGCCGTCAAAAGCATTGGAAGCGCGACTGGCGGGAAGATCACTTAGCGTTGAATGTGTGGATAAGTTCCCCAAAATGGTCGACTACGTGGTGCCCTCAGGCATACGTATTGCCGATACCTCCCGAGTTAGACTAGGTGCCTATGTGGGTGAGGGAACTACCGTAATGCATGAAGGCTTTATCAATTTTAATGCCGGTACCGAAGGGCCAAATATGATTGAGGGGAGAGTCTCAGCAGGCGTTTTCTGTGGCGCTGGCTCAGATGTGGGTGGTGGTGCTTCCATCATGGGAACCCTCTCTGGCGGTGGCAATATGGTTATCTCCCTGGGTGAAAAGTGCTTACTGGGTGCCAACTCTGGTGTCGGAATTCCTCTAGGTGATCGCTGCACAGTAGAAGCTGGCTTGTATATTACAGCAGGCACCATTGTCACCCTTGTCAATGACCAGAGACAGCAAACTGGAACCATAAAAGCTAGAGAACTTGCCGGCCAAAGTGATCTTCTTTTTCGCCGAAACTCAGTGACCGGCACAGTGGAATGTCTAACCAATAAATCTGTGGTCGAACTCAATACTGAATTGCATGCTTCAAATTAAGAGCTGTCTGAAGATTAAGCGCCCAACAGGCTTTGCCCACATACTCTGACAACGTTACCATTAACGCCCGCTGCCTGCGGGCTCAGGTAAAAGGCAATTGCTTCAGCGACATCTTCGGGTAAGCCGCCCTGCCCCAATGAGGACAGTCGGCGACCCATTTGCCGCGTTGCAAAGGGAATAGCCGCCGTCATTTGGGTCTCAATAAAGCCTGGGGCCACAGCATTGATAGTTATGCCCCTGCGAGCACAGCGCTGGGCCATGCTTTCAACCATTCCGATAACTGCAGATTTGGAAAAGCCATAATTGGTCTGACCAACATTGCCGGCTATACCGCTGATTGAAGCAATACCCACAATGCGTCCGCCCTGATCCAGCAATTTGGTTTTAAGCAATGCTTTATTGATAGTTTGAACACTGCCTAAATTGACCTGCATTAACAGCTGCCATTGATGGCCTGTCATTTTTGTAAGCATTTTGTCGCGAGTTATACCTGCGTTATGGACAATGCCGTGGAGTTTATCGCCCTGCTGACGACAGACTTCAATCAAACGTTTGGGTGCATCTTGGGCAGTGATATCAAGAGATAGCGAAATACCACCAATTGCAGCCATAACCTCCTCTAATTGCGGCGCAGAGCCCTCCATATCAACACCAATTACTCGAGCACCATCACGCGCCAGAACCTCACTTATGGCTCGTCCTATGCCTCTCGCAGCACCAGTGACTACAACCAACTTATCTTTAAGGGGTTGATTCCATTTAGCTTGCATACTGCCAACTGGCGAAGACACATTGATAACTTGGCCATTTGTAAAGGCACTGCCAGCAGACAAAAAGAATCTTAAGGGCGCAGCAAGCGCATCTTCACCCATTTTATCCACATAGATTAAATTGGCTGTGGCACCTTTGCGGCCAATCTCTTTGGCGACAGATTTAATAAATCCCACTAGTCCCCTTTGTAACGTAGCATGATCTGGATCCTTTACAGCACTGGGTTTGTGACCTATCACCAGCACACGCCCACGGCGACTAAGCATGGGCAAATAACGATTAAAAAACTGATAGAGCTCAAGACTTTCCTGAACATTTGATATGCCGGAGGCATCAAAGATCAAACTGCTTTTATCCTCTGAGTTCTTAGCCAACACAGTCACATCTGTTTTTTTCAAAATACTTTTAATTTGTTTTGTGAAAGCAGCATCTGTTGAAGAGCCAATTCTAATATCCATTTGCAGACGATGAGGTGCATCATAAGATTCTCGTTGCAGTGCTACTGGCTCTGGCAAACCCACCGCAGATAAAAGTGATTTCCCTATTTTAGAGTTGGCTAACTCAAGATATTTGTCGCCCATAAAAGATCCTTTAGTGAAATAATGCCGTTGGCTACTGAGAGGCTTAAAAAGCTGGATATAGTACTATATTTTATCTTGATAAGGTTGACCAAAATGCCAAAAATTATATTGCCTTTGCCAATGTAATAAATCAGCTAGAGATTAGTGTTAATCCTAGAGCTAGTCTGTGCTTTTTTTAATTATCTAACATAGTGTAAAGTTGTAATTTTAAAAAAATAAATCATTTAAAACTAAAAAATACTGGGACTTAAAATCATGAGTCAAATTCGCAAAGTAGCAATTTTAGGTGGAAATAGAATTCCCTTTATGCGCAGTCATACCGGCTACCATGGTGTATCCAATATGGAGATGCTAACTGCCTCACTTAAGGGTCTTGTCCAGCGCTTCGAACTTGAGGGAGAGCGTCTAGGTGAAGTTGCTGCGGGGGCAGTGATGAAACATTCTCGAGACTTTAATCTTGCCAGGGAAGCCACCCTGGACAGTGGTCTGTCACTGGAAACCCCTGCCTATGATGTACAACAAGCCTGTGGCACGGGTCTGGAAGCGGCAATTTTGGTGGCTAATAAGATAGCATTGGGACAAATTGATTCAGGTATTGCCGCTGGCACTGATACAGCCAGTGATGCTCCCATAGCAGTGAATGAGCGTTTCCGTAAAATGCTCCTTAACTTAAATGCTGCTAAGACTTCGGGTCAAAGGTTAAAAGCCTTACTGTCTTTTAGACCTGGTTTTCTAGCACCAGCGCTTCCAGCCAATGCAGAACCCCGAACTGGGCTATCCATGGGCCAACACTGCGAGCGCATGGTAGCGCAATGGGGAATTACTCGAGAAGAACAGGATCAACTTACCTATAACAGTCATCAAAATTTAATGGCAGCCTACAAGAGTGGTTTTTTCGATGATCTTATCAGCTCATTTAATGGCAAAGACCGTGATGGCATTATGCGCGATACACCCCTAGAAAAGTTAGCCAAACTCAAACCAGCCTTTAATCCCAATGGTGGCACTTTAACAGCCGCCAATTCGACTACCTTAACCGACGGTGCTGCATCCGTTTTACTTGCCAATGAAGAATGGGCAGAAAAAAGAAACCTGCCTGTTCAAGCCTACATTACCCATAGTGAGGTAGCTGCAGTCGATTTTTACTCTAAGGGAGAGAATAGTGAGGGGCTGCTTATGGCGCCTGCTTACGCCGTGCCTCGACTCCTAGAACGAGCGGGCTTAACACTGCAGGATTTTGATTTTTATGAAATTCATGAAGCCTTTGCCGCCCAAGTGCTATGCACACTTAAAGCCTGGGAAAGTGAAGAATTCTGTAAAGAGAAATTAGGATTAAATCAGGCTTTGGGATCTATTGATCGCGACAAATTAAATATTAAGGGTTCTAGTGTAGCTACTGGGCATCCATTTGCTGCAACAGGCCCAAGAATAATGGCCACACTGGCAAAAATACTCCATCAAAATGGCGGTGGACGGGGATTAATTTCTATCTGCGCAGCAGGTGGTCAAGGGGTAACAGCAATTTTGCAAGGCTGATGTTTTATAAAAGATGCAGGGTAAGGTCTTAACTACTCGCCTTTCGAGCATTTTCAGCAATTAGATCAGCAAACGTTGGTAGCAACTGCTTGGGCAAATCATGCCCCATGCCATCAAAAATTTTTAAGGTGGCATGGGGTATATATTTGGCGGTATCAATGCCACCACTCACTGGTACCAATAAATCCTCGCGACCATGAATAATAAGTACCGGCATTTTTAGCTTGGATAGCAGTGAGCCTCGACTCGGCGCTGTTCGCACTGCAGCAATTTGGCGCAAATAACCGGCTGGATTAGAGGAGCGTTTATACTCAGCCCTTAAAATAGCTTCAATCTCACTCTCTGATAGAGGGTAGCCTGGACTGCCGATCATACGCCAAGTATCCACGCCATTTTGCAATGCACTTCGATCTTTAGAGGCTGGTCTTAGCATTTGACGTGAGACTTTAAGGGAGGCAACGCCCTTACCCCACTCGCCGCTAGTAGACATTATTGACGTTAAGGAACATATTCGCTGAGGATAATAGGCAGCTACCAACTGGCTGATCATGCCGCCCATAGACATACCTACAATATGAGCATGATCAATACCTAATGCATCTAAGACGCCGATAGTATCTCGTGCCATATCGTCCAAACTGTAGGGTGCTTGCACTGGAATTCTTAGGTAGTGCTTTAAAAATAATCGAAAAAAACCGGGTGCCTCAATACCTTCCATCTTCTCAGATAGACCTATGTCTCTATTATCAAAGCGAATAACTCTATAGCCATGATTGACTAGCAGATCAATTAATGCCAAGGGCCAGCGCACCATTTGATTATTAAGACCTGCAACCAGCAAAATCACTGGATCTTCTGGCTTACCAAAATCTTGATAGGCCAAGCGTAGGCCATTAGAGACTAAATATTGCGTGTTTTTGTCATTAATCATTTTTTGTATTTACTCTTGCGCCTTGGTATGCCTTCTACTGCTCGCCTTGCTATATAGCTCACTATGCGTCTTATTTTGGTGATTTTAGCAAACTAAAAATTAATACCTAACCGTTAGGCATCGAAATTATAGTCAAATCAAGCAAGCTCAGTATTTTCAATAACTTGTGCTGTATTTAGGGCGGATTTCACCCAACACACTAAGATCTAAAAAGGTCAACATTAACGTAATGAGTCAAAATACCTAATAAATGGAGGGAAACACCGTGAATCCTGCAGTGTCTATAACTGGAATAATCGTATCTGTGGTGATCGGAGCCGCCATCCTCGCTGCCGGCAGTTCAGAGAGTTTGTATGCCTATAATTTACCCCTATTCGCCCTGTGTGGCTCTATAGGCTTTGTACTGCATTGGGCCATATTTATCCCCTCCTACCTTTTTAAAACCGAACATTACTTTGATTTAACGGGATCAATTTCGTTTATTACCACAGTTGTCGTAGCTCTAGCCCTCCATCCTCAGTTGGATATGCGGGATATTGTGATTGGTGCCATGGTTGTTATTTGGGCTCTACGCCTAGGGTCATTTCTGTTCTGGCGTGTTAAAAAACAAGGCAAAGATAATCGCTTTAATGTAATGAAAACCCAGTTTTTATGGTTTTTAATGACTTGGACTTTGGGTGGTTTATGGGTATTAGTTACATTTGCAGCAGGTCTTGCAGCAGTGACTTCGGCCACGGATAAGCCGCTTGGCATTATAGGTATCGCCGGCATAGCTCTATGGCTATTTGGCATGGTAATTGAAATAGTCGCTGACAGACAAAAAACCCAGTTCCGAGCTGATAAGAATAACGAAGATCGTTTTATTAATACTGGATTATGGGCCTGGTCTCGACATCCCAACTACTTTGGCGAAATCGTTTTATGGTTGGGGCTCTCTCTAGTTGCATTACCCGTCCTAAGTGGATGGCAACTAGCAACCATGATTTCACCTATTTTTGTCTACCTACTGCTGACTAAAGTCAGTGGCATTACGCTTTTAGAGCGCCGCGGCATGAGCAAATGGGGAACAGACCCCGCCTACAAGGGGTATCTAGAGTCAACGCCAATATTGATGCTAAGACCACCAAAATCTAGCTAAAATTAACTGTGACGGTCTATAAATAGCTTAATTTGCTCAAACGCCTTATCTGATTCGGGCAGTCTTGGGTAAAATATATGCCACACATGGGGCATATGGGGCCAAACTTGAAGGGTAGCATCAGTGCCTGCCGCCACTGCCTTATTCACGTAACGGCGCCCATCATCACGCAAGATTTCATGCTCACTGATCTGGACTAAAATTGGCGGTAAATCAGAGAGATCTCCGTGCAGCGGTGACACTAATGGAGCTTTTGTTCGTTGCCCCGTTAAAAAATAATAGCCTGTCGAAAAAAATACACGGGGAACCTTAGTCAAAAGTTTAAATAATGGACCCAATATCACATCGTGCTTATTATTTACTCTAATACTGGGGTTAAGCATTTGCATATCAGTCACTGGAGACAGCGCAACAGCCGCATTTACTTGAGGTCGCTGTGTATCCCGAATCCAACTTAATAGTGATAGGGTTAGGTTACCTCCAGCTGAGTCACCCGCGATAAAAACAGCTGTTGGCTTGTTATCAATTCCATCTACACTGTGCTGCAGCATCCAATCATAGGCATTGCGACAGTCCTCAATACCCTCCACTCGTTTATTTTCTGGCATCAAGCGGTAGTCAACTGCTAACACTGCACAGTTTGCTATTTCTGATAAACGACTGGTAATCACTCTATGGCTTTTGGGGCTTCCCACATAAAAAGCACCACCATGGATATAGAGCAATCTGCGACTTTGATCCACACCAGGTGCAATAACCCACTCGCCCTTTACATGGGATTCACTGATTGGCTGAAAGACCGCTGTTTTTTCAATATCATCGAAGAAACAGTCAAGGGATTGACGCATATGAACCAATTGCTCTTTTAAGGGCAATTTACGGGTTTCTCCAATATCACTTTCTATTGTAGCTGTGATATCACGCAGGGCTTTAGAATCGCCGTCAGCGTCAAAGTAATCACCTTTTGGGTAGTCGTACTGAGCAAGGGGGTCCCTGCTCAGTAGAAGGTAGACAACTGAGCCTAGAATAGCGGCAGCAATGACCCAGAGCATTAGCTCCCGTAGTTTAGCTGGCTAAACTTGCCTTGATGATAGTCGCCGTCACCAAAGGCTACATTGATGGTCATTAGGCGCTTAACATAGTGCCCAACGTTTAATTCATCGGTCATACCAATACCACCATGGATTTGAATAGCTTCTTCGGCAATCAACTTGCCATTTCGAGCAACCACCGCTTTTAAGGCATGTACGGCTTTAGCAAGACCCGCTTGATCTGTATTTCCCGATGCATATTCATTGGCTTCGCAAAGGCCACGGTAAAGCATTGATTTGCTTTGCTCATAGGCCATAAATGTGTCCACCATACGATGTTGCAACACCTGAAAAGAACTAATAGGCAAATCAAACTGTTTGCGGGTTTTTGTGTATTCCACCGTGGTCGTGTTTAACACTTCCATAATGCCCAGCGCTTCGGCACACAGGCCCAAAAGAATATGGGGCATTGCCTGATCAATAATATCCATGCCCGTTCCCGCGTCGCTTAACAGCTGGGCTTCTGTCACCGCTACATCATTAAAAACCACTGTAGCCGCAGACTGCCCGTCCATGGTTTTATAGGATTTTATTGTGATACCCGGAGCATCAGCATCGACGATAAATAAACTAATGCCATCGCGATCAAATTGATCACCGCTGGTTCGCGCACTAACAATAATTTTATTGGCACTGGCAGCGTTATGAACCACAGTTTTTTCACCGTTAATCAGATAGCCATCACCCTTGGCTTTAGCTGAGGTTTTAATGTCGGTAAGTTCATACCTAGACTGCTGCTCGGTAAAGGCAAAGGCACCCAAACAGGCACCCTCAATAATGCTTGGAATAACCTCTTCTTTAACCTGCTCATTGGTCGAGGCGGATAGAAGCCCACCAAAAACCACCACGGTTGAGACAAAGGGCTCAACCACAATAGCCTTGCCCAATTCTTCAGCAATTATGGCTGTATCTTCGACACTACCGCCAAAACCGCCATAACGCTCATCGAAAGGTATAGATAGCCAACCCAGCTCAGCAAAAGTTGACCAATAATCGCGATTAATTCCCTCATCTGAGGAAATAATGTCGCGTCTAGTGTCAAAATCGTAATGGTCTCGAACGAAACGCGCGATACCATCTTTGATCATGGTTTGTTCTTCGGAATGATTAAAATTCATTGATCTGATCTCCCTGTTTTAATTATTGACCGCTGTGGATCAGATTTATAGGCCAAGCACTGCTTTGGCTATTACGTTGCGCTGTACCTCATTGGAACCACCGTAAATGGTGGCCGCTCGGCTGTACATATAACTTTGACGGGCCTCATCAGCAAAATCATGGCCCACATCCTCTTCGCTAAGTTGTCCCTGCACCATACCGCCATAATGGGCTGATAATTGCATTTGCAGCTCTGCCAGCGCCTGAGTAATTTCAGTGCCTTTTATTTTTAGTAGTGAGGATTCTGGTCCGGGCATACCGCCTTCAGCCATAGACGCAATAACGCGCAATTCAGTGTATTCTAACGCCATAAGCTCGGTTTCAATATCCGATAGGCGTTTTTGAAAAATAGGGTCATCAATCAGGCGCTTGCCACCATTGCACTCGGCCGCCGCACGAGCTTTTATTTTATTGAGTGTCAGCGTTGAATTACCTACTTCCGCCATACCAGTGCGCTCATGGGCTAATAGGGCTTTAGCGTAGGTCCAACCCTTCTCTGGGTCACCAATCATATTTTCCGCAGGCACCTTCACATCTTCAAAAAACACCTCGTTAAGACTGTGACCACCATCGATGGTAATAATGGGCCGCACCGTAATGCCGGGGGTTTTCATATCAATTAATAAAAAGCCAATGCCCTGCTGTTTGCGCATCTCTCTGCTGGTGCGCACCAAACAGAAAATCCAATCCGCGTATTGGGCATAAGTTGTCCAGATTTTGCTTCCATTAATTACATAATGATCGCCATGGAGATCCGCAGAAGTATTTAGGGCAGCAAGATCTGATCCAGCGCCAGGCTCAGAGTAGCCCTGACACCACCAGTCTTCACTGGATAAAATACGGGGTAAAAACTTGGCCTTCTGCTCATCATTGCCAAAGGTATAAATAACCGGTGCAACCATTTTTAAGCCAAAAGGCACAACATCAGGCACCCCTGCCGCCGCACGTTCGGTTTCGTAGATAAATTTCTGAGTCGGTGTCCAACCAGTACCACCGTATTCCTTGGGCCAACCGGGGGCAATCCAGCCCTTTTTATGCAGTTTTTTCTGCCATTTAATCAGTGTTCCCTTGTAGTCCTTTTTTAAGTCCTTAGCCATTTGATCACCATGAAACTCACTGGCAAAAAAATCCCTGACCTCATCGCGAAACTTTAGATCCTGTTGTTCAAAATTTATGTCCATGTTGTTGGTTCCTCGAAAAATATCTGCAAATAATAATCCGCAAACAATAAGTTATGACATACCCAGTGTCAATAATTAATAATACCACCAAAAGAAAATACGAATTAGGACTTTTTGTGGTTTTTTTAATGGCTCTTAAACTGTGCTTATGAGCTGTAATTGCTGTTTTAGAATATACCCACTTGCACAAAAAACCAGTCAACCAATTAAGCAATTTAGCGCTATTAAATCGATGTCGCTTTTTTAAAGGCAGGACGTGCTTTAAGGCGCTCATAATAGTCGTCGGTATTGGCCTTAAAGCCCTCTCTAAGACCCAAATTTTCCGCAAAGGCCAGCGCATAGCCCACCACAATATCAGCCAGAGTAAAGCGTCCTGCACAGAGGTACTCTTTGCCCTCAAGGGCTGACTCAAC
>CAXRJI010000017.1:0-9037 GCA_964231105.1 Porticoccaceae bacterium | reverse complement strand
TTTGACCTCTACAGGTTACGACAGCTTGCTTGCCTTTGACTTGGACAAGCAAGAGTTTGTCTGGGGATTTCACCTGCAGAAACAGCTCGGCGAGTGGACGGGTTTTGCATTTGATCCTCGCGGTGAATTTGGACCACGTGCCATTAATGAGCAACATATTAATATGGTGCATGTAGATAGAACGGGTATTTATCTTAGCGGTCTGCGCACCCGTGCGCTATTACATATAGACAATAAAAACAAAGTTACAGAAGTCTGTAGCTTGCCTGCCGGCACACACAATGCACGGCCTTTTAAGGATGGCATTATTTTTAATGATACCGCTAGTGATTGTCTGCGAGTTGTGCCCCGTCAAGGTCAGGGCCAGGCCTATAAGATTCGCAGTTACGATCCGGCAGAAATTCAGTTTGCAGGTATTGATGATTCTAAAATTGCACGTCAAGCCTTTGGTCGCGGTCTGTGTGTTATTGATGAACGGTTTGTTGCTGGAGGTTCTTCACCCTCTACAGTGACACTTTATGACCTTGAAAGCAGACAGGTAGCTGCTTCAGTTAATATGACCATGGATATCCGCAATGCAATCCATGGGTTGGCACTTTGGCCATATTGACGTTTGTGCTCCATATAACAGTGATTAAAAAATAAGAGAAATAAAAAAGGCCGGGATTACCCGGCCTTTTTTTGTGTTGCATTACAACTTTATTACAACTATTGGCTGAACTGTTTAACGAACCTAACACCAAATTCTCTGGGTCGGTTAGTATAGACAGTGTCCACATGCATGCGTCCTTCTTCAAGGTTTTGCTGGGTGTATCCACCTTGTTCAATATGGTAGTAATACGCCCTTTCATCGGTAATATTGTTCAGGAATAGTGAAATATCCCAGTCATCACCAATAATGCCAACACTTAGATCAGCAATATTATAGGAAGGATCATTCCATTGCGGGTTGGGGTTCCAAGACCCATCTTCATTCTCAAAGGGTGTTGCCTCGAGCTTAGAGAGTCTAGAGCCTGTGTATGACCACTGGAATCGGACATAACCCTCCGCATCAAGTGCACTCATGGCCCAGTTGTAAGTCGCCTTCAGACCACCACTCCATTCCGGTGTGTAGGGTAACTGAGAGTCAGCCTCTACATACATATCACCTAACTCAAGGGCTTGCTTGGTTCGGTGCTTTTGGTAGTCTGCATAAAGTCCCACATTAAAGTTTTCATTAACGTTCCAGTCAATGCTTGCTGATAGAGCACTCATATAAGCGTCACCGGCGTTATAAACCCCAACTTGATAGGGTTGGCCACAGATACCGGGTTGATCCTCTGGCT
The DNA here is from genome assembly GCA_964231105.1 of Porticoccaceae bacterium. Classification (GTDB taxonomy): domain Bacteria; phylum Pseudomonadota; class Gammaproteobacteria; order Pseudomonadales; family Porticoccaceae; genus HTCC2207. The sequence continues at coordinate 7,712 of CAXRJI010000017.1, read as the reverse complement.
CACCATCAGGACAGCTGCCATAACTGGGATCAATTAATTCAAATTGATAATCAGACCATTCCATGCGGTAGGCTGTAATATCCAGTTTCATATCGCCATCCATTGCATAACCCTTAAAGCCGACCTCATAGTTGGTCATCTTGTCAGGATCATACTGTCTTGGGAAAGCAGGCTCCCCTCGTTGACGGTTAATACCACCGGGTCTATAGCCAACACTCATTAGCGCATAGACCATATTGTCATCGTCTAAGTCATAGGATATTGCTAACTTGGGTACAAACTTCTGATCTTCACCAGGCATAACCTCTACGCCTGCATCATCGAGATTGCCTGTTGGATGTTCCTCAAAATAGGTGGTCTCGTTGGAGCGATCAAAATAACGGGCACCAAAGGTGATATCAGTTCTATCATCATAGTGCCAGGTTACTTCACCAAATATAGCTGTCTGTTCAGTATCTTTTGAGCTATTGGCATACCAATTTTCCGTCGCATCTGGGAATGTGTCCTCATTGGCCCATTCGTTCCAAGCGAGAGAAATCGTCTGCTGATATAGCTCATTGGGTGTGCCCCTGCCATTTTCATTAGCAGTTGGATAGCCCCAATGCTCGACATAGCTGTAATTACTTGTCTCATAGAAAGCACCCACAAGCCAATCCAAGGTATCTCCCTCGGCTGATAGTCGAACTTCTTGACTAAATCGATGGGCTGTTTCATCTTCTTGGAAAGCTGCAAAATAATCACCCTCTACTGTGGGGGCGTTACAGTAGACTCCGCTGTATACTGCTCCAGTGCCAGTATAAAACATTTCAGAGTAGTAGTAAGAGTCGGCGTGATACTCTGCGCTCATTTCATATTCTATACAATAGTATGCAGAATAAGATTTATGATAGTTGGTGATATCCTGATCGAAATCAGTCTTACTGTCATAGTATGAGGTTGCTGATACTAACTGAGCAAAACCTAAATCACCTTCAACCACCAGTGAGCTAACGTCAATATCAACATTGAAGTATTCTTCGTTATAGCGAATAGTTTCAAGGTCGCCTACATTGGGATCAAAACCGTTATAAGAACCAGTAACGCTACTTTGATTTATGTAAGAAGCTGTTGCAGCCCACTGATCATTGATTTCCCAGCGTACCGCAGCGCGCCAACCATCAATGTTGTAGTCATTTATATCTTTTTCGACTACATCACTGTTGTCCATGGTGCCCCAACCAGAGGGTGAGCGTCCATACAGGGCCACAGCTTTAGTATCATTATCAATGGTTTTGCCGGGCACATTGTCAATAAAACCACCGTCTTTAGCATCAAAGGCCACAAATCGTGCGGCGATATTGTCACCAATTGGTAGGTTAACTACGACAGAACCATCATAACTTGCCTCACCCTCGCTACTATTGCGAACACTGCCATCGAGGGTCATTGTGGTCACACCCATCTGAGGTTTATTAAGAATATATCTCAGTGTACCGGCCATTGCATCAGCACCATACAAAGTGCCCTGTGGGCCTTCGAGTGCTTCCACTCGCTCGACATCAACGACCCTAAGTGAAGGCTGTTGGCCAGCTGTGGTCAGAGAGATCTCATCGAGATAAACACTGGATGTTGCTTCACCCACATAGCCGCTACTATTAGTTGCACCACGGAATACAACCGTTGCTGTAGGTCCGTAGTCAATAACGTCAACTGCTGGCATAAATCGAGTGTAATCAGCTATACCGCGCGCACCCATTTCTTTTAAGTCATTCTCAGATAATGCCTGAATACTGGCTGGAATATCCATCACAGACTCAGCGCGTTTTCGTGAGGTAACTATAATTTCCTCCAAGCCTGAGGACTTGGCTGTCTCATCCGCTACAGCAATGGGTGTTGCTGTAATTGCAGCTGTAATTGCGGCTGCAAGGGGCGAGATTTTTAGAAGATTTTCTTGATGTTTCATTCAAATACTCCCCATAAATAGTAAAACGTTTTATTTATCCTACATGCATGCACATTTCATACTACTAGGAATTTTTATTATTTTTATCCTAGCCTATACGCAAACTACATCTATGTGACCGCTGAGTCAAATTATGAAGACTACCCATAAAGGGTGGTAATAGGGTGGTAATAAAATGATTTATAAGGATTTAGCTAGTAATGGTGAGTGGTTAATGTCTGAGACTAGAGGCTTAAAGAAAATTTTAGTTGAGTGATGCAGGACGATCTTCAGGATCTTTTTCAAGTAACAGCGGCTCCAAAACATCAATCAATTCTTCAAGATCTTGTTCATAGTTTTTCCAGAGGTTAACGGAACTCGAATAAATGGGTCGACGAACCTGCTCAGAACTGGCAGTTTTTACCGCTCTATTTGTTTGATGAAAATTTAGGCAAGCCTCTTCAAATGGCAGGCCACAGTAATCAAGTATCCGTCTCACTTGACTATCGAGATCTGCTACTACATGTTCATAATCCACATCCAGTACCTTACCCGGTAGTACTTGCTGCCAGTGCTCCATTATTCGCCAATACTGAAGGTAATATTCACCCAGCTCAGATAGGTCATAACTAAAGGGTTGACCACTGGCAAACAGTTGCTTATAACTGCCAAAGCAACTGTCCAGGGGGTGTCGCCTTGCATTAATTATCTTTGCATTGGGTAGCATTAGATTGATTAGTCCCGAATAGACAAAATTATTAGGATTTTTATCAATAAATCTGGGCGTGCCGCTACGGTATTTTTGCGTGCGCTGAATAAATTCTAAGCCCATGTCGGTCCAGGATTTCTGGCCGGGTTCCTGCAGATTTTCCGGGAAGTGCAGGGTTTTGGCATTTCGTTTTTTAAACCCTTTCACCATATAGGCAAGGTCCGGAAGTTCATGAGTGCCTTCAACTTGACTATGACTTGCTAATATTTGTTCTATTAAAGTAGAACCAGAGCGAGGCAGGCCAACGATAAATATGGGCGAAATATCTGGATTGCCCTTAGCCTGATGTTTTTCTATAAAACTCTTATCAAAAACTTCAATAATTTTATTGATCATCACCTCGTGCCCAACAGGGTCATATTTTTCAGATGCGCGGTGGGTTAGGTTGCAACGATGAAAATACTCAAACGCCTTAACATAGTCTTTGCGGCCCTCAAATTCCAAGCCTAGCGCATTGCAGAGTTGTACTTGAGACAGGTCATCTAGCTCCTCATTTTCAAGCAGATCCTGCATTGCTTGTACTTCATTATCTTTAAACCGAAAGGTCTTTAGATTAGCCAAATTCCAATAGGGCTCAGCATTTGTTGGGTTAGCTTTAATATTTTGCCGATGTACTTCAATTGCTTCCTCTTGGCGGCCAATGGTTTTTAATTGATGAGCCAACCCAGCAAAGCCACCCCTGTGTTTGGGTGCAATTGAAAGTGTTTTCTTGTAACTCTCTATAGCCAGTTGCGGCTGATTTGATTGGGCCTGAGTATTTGCCAAGGCCACATAGGATTCGGCATTATCTGGTGTCAACGTAACCAAATGCTCTGCACTTTTTATAGCATCAGGATACTTACCCAGATCTAATTGAACTTTAGACAGATCTAACCAAGCCCTAGCAAATTTTGGAGACTTTGAAACGGCACGAAGAAGTAGCAATTCAGCGTCATCGTATTTATTGTGAGAACAGGCAACGCTAGCCAAGAGTCGCATAGCCTCTGCATGGTTAGGATTTTTGCGAAGGATAGTTCTATATATCTGCTCAGCTTTACCCGGTTTACCCTCTTGCTTAAATTGCTGTGCTTGTTCTAGTTCCTTAACAAAGGCTAAATCAGGAGATACTCTGGTAGGATCCTCCGTTTTAGTTGCCATAAGTTGCTGAGCACGGGCAATCTTAGGTTGTATATGTTTGCTGTCAGGCAATAGATGTTGGACATGTTGATAGGCAGCAATGGCTCTTTCAACCTGTCCTTCAAGAAGTGAAAGGTCACCGAATATCTCGTGAGCTGTGGCAAATTCTGGAGCTAGGTTAAGTGCAGTCATGGTTTTTTCCCTAGCCTGATCAAACTGCTTTTCTATTATAAGAGCACGAGCCCATAGGCATATTAGATTGACATCACCAGGCTCCTGCTCAAGGCCTTGCATACAAAGAGCAATTGCATCCTTTGGTGTGCCTGCCTTTATATGGGCCAAAGCTTGATCAAAAAGTTTTTTTTGTGCGTTCACTGGAAACTGCAGCCCTTAGGGAAATACATGCGCGCTGATGGTACAACAGTCATTGCCGATAAATCTACCATTCGGGTATCTAGGCGCTGAGTACTGATGCTGCTTTATGGTGGGATTAAGTTAAGAACTTCTACCCCTATAGGGAGATTACAGATACATAAATGACAATGTTAGACTCAACCACGATTGCATTTTTCTAATAAGATTGTATGAAAAAGAGTACCTTTTTTGATTATCTCAACCGCCGTGTGGATATGGACTTTGCTACTTTGCTAGAGCAGGGGGTAGAGGATCAAGATTATATTGTTTGGAATGATTTTTTGCTGCCCAACCATTACGGAAATGCGGAGCAAGAGTACAATGCAATTCGCAATAAAAGTGCTATTTTTGATGTCTCGCCCATCCGTAAAATTCGCATAAAGGGACCAGCCGCTGGGCAACTTTTAGATTACGCATTGACTAGGCCGGTGAGTAAATCGCTCGCCATGCGTGGTATTTATGTGGCCTACTGCAATGATGATGGCAGTTTAAAAGATGACTCAATACTTTATAAATTTGCTGATGATGACTATCTTTTAATGCCCTCTGATATCAATCATATTCCATATTTAGAGACCCTTAGCCGACAACTTGCCATAGAAGAGCCTATGCTCACCCTTGAGGAATGTACAGATGATTGGTCTGGACTAGCAATACAGGGCCCGTTGTCTGCCATTGTTATAAATGCAATGGGGTTAATTAATGTAGAGCACATCAAGCCCTTTGAGGTTGTGGATTATGCTTTAGCTGAGACAACCATAAAAATAGCCAGAATGGGATTCACTGCCGATCTTGGCTACGAGTGCTGGTTTCCCACTAGTCTTGCTAAGTCTGTCGAAGCGATGATTGACAAGGCTCGCGCAGAACTAGACTTTGACTTGCTGGGTTATGGCTTAGGTGCTTTGGAAGTATGTCGCCTCGAGGGTGGCTTTGTTGTTGCTGGGTGGGACTTTGCAACAGAGCTTGACCCAGATCCAGAATTTAAACGCTCCCCCTATGAAGTTGGGCTAGGTTGGTTAGTAAATTTGCAGGGTGATGACTTTGTTGGAAAAAAAGCGCTTGAGGCTGAGAAAAACATTGGACATAAATGGCTGCATCGAACCCTACAAATTGATACGGTTGAAGGGCAAAAGCCTGGGGAACACCTCCCGGAACATGTTGATGGTACACTTTATACTCTTTTAGATAACGACATAGTAGAGATCGGTTCTATTGATTGCTCAGCCTGGTCATGGGGTATGCAAAAAACCATTGGTAATGCATCAATTTATGCACAATACAAAGAGCTTACAGAGGCATTTTTATTAGTAAATAATTGTAAGCATCGGGTACACTTATTGCGTGGAGCCCATATTAATTTGGAGCGACGCAATCAGATACCTGCCAGAATAAGTTAATAATTTTGCTCTGATCGGGTGGACAATTGACCGATTAAAAGTCACTTTTACCTTAACCAATAACTGAGATAACTGGATGCCAAAAGTAACATTTATCGAATATGATAGCTCAGAACATGAAGTAGAGATTGAAGCAGGCCTCAGTCTTATGGAGGGTGCTCTGGATAATTTAATCAATGGCATTGTTGCCGAGTGCGGTGGTTGCTGTGTCTGCTGTACCTGTCATTGCATTATTGATCCCGAGTGGGTGCAGGCTACGGGCGAGGCTAATGCACAGGAAAATGAACTTTTAGATATGGTAGATTCAAGACAACCTACCAGCAGACTCAGTTGTCAGATAAAAGTGACTGAACAAATGGACGGATTAATAGTGCGTCTACCTGAGTCTCAATTTTAGATAATTATCTGCAAACAATTTGTGAACTAAGACGCAGTAAATTATCAGCATATTGTCCTATAGGGGGCGAATAAAAGTTATTTTGTGGTTGCTAAGCTAAATCAGAATTATATAGACCGCAGGTTTGAGGGTATTAAAGCATGAAAAAATATGACGCGATTGTAGTGGGTGCTGGTCATAACGGCCTCACAAATGCTGCCTTTCTCGCCAGTGCGGGCCTCGACGTTTTGGTCTTAGAAAAAAATGATTATGTAGGTGGTGCGACCGCTAGTTTAGAGCTACACAAAGATTGGCGCTACTCTAATTGTTCCTATGTGTGCAGTCTGTTTAGGCCAGAGATTTATCAGGCTTTAGACCTCGGGCGCCATGGTCTCGAGGTTGTACCCTTACAAGGCAGTGTGACCTTTAAGCAAAATGGTGACTATTTCGGGAGTTATCACCAATCCTCGGTCAAGCGCCGCGAAATAGCCAGACACTCAAAGCGCGATGCCGACGCTTCAATTCGCTTTGATGCAGATTTAATGAAATGGTGTCGGTTAATCAGAGGGTTTTTGCTAAGAACGCCACCAGATCCAGCGTCTTTTAAAATCCGCGATATCATGGAATTTGCTCATCTGCTCAAGAGCTTCTACAGTTTGAGCGAGAGTCAAATATACGAATTTATACGTTTTTTCACCATGTCAATCGCTGAGTATCTAGAACAATACTTTGAGAATGACACCATCCTTGCGCATTATTCGGGCGGCAGCATTATTGGTACGGGTCTGGGTGTCTATTCTCCAGGTACTGCTTATGTGCTGTTACATCATGCGATGGGTGATGTTGATGGCAATATTGGATCCTGGGGTTTTGCACGTGGTGGTATGGGTTCCGTAGCCGCGGCATTGGCATCTTCTTTTAAGTCTCGTGGCGGCGAAATTCGCACTCAAGCAGAGGTGGCGAAAATCGCAGTCAAGGGCAAGCGTGCCACAGGTGTTGTGCTTACCTCTGGCGAAGAGATATCCGCACGGGCCGTAATTTCTAATCTAGATGCTAAGCGCACTTTTCTTAATTTAATTGATGCGGAAAATCTGCCCGAGGATTTAGTGCGACGTGCCCAAAACTTTAAAATTCGTGGCTCATCAGGCAAAGTCAATATCGCCCTCGATGGGATGCCAGAGTTTCCGGCACTTGCAAAAGGTTCACCGCTTACCCTGGGTCATATGCACTTCACAGATACCCTAGAGCGTTTAGAGCGTGCCTACGATGACTGGAAAGATGACCGCTGGTCACGTGACCCCTACGTGGATATGGTTATACCTACTCAGTATGACCCCAGTATGTCGCCCCCCGGAAAACATATGATGTCGGTGTTTGTTCAATACTGTCCAGCTGAGGCTGAGGGTGGTTGGACAGACGCTAAACGAGACGCCTTTGGGGCTGCGGTAATTGATCAAATTGGGGATTACAGTCCTAACTTTAAAGATTTGATTCTGCATGCCGAGATACGAACACCGCGGGAACTGGAGGCAGAGGTGGGGCTGACCGAAGGCAATATCTTCCAAGGTGAGTTAACGCTAGATCAGTTAATGTTTAATAGGCCCTTTCCTGGCTATGCCCAATACCGAGGGCCACTCAAAAATATGTATATGTGTAGTTCGTCAAATCACCCCGGTGGTGGTGTGATGGGTGCTCCCGGTGCCAACTCAGCGCGGGAAA
>CAXRJI010000016.1:0-2928 GCA_964231105.1 Porticoccaceae bacterium | reverse complement strand
GTGAAAATATTTTCTACACATAACTCGTGAAAGTCTTGCTGTTGGCGATAGGAAACAATGTATTTCAGCAGTGAAGCAGCATCAATCTTGGGACCCTGATAACTAATATAAACAGAGCCCCAATCTGGCTGATCAGTTACTGGACAATTGCTTTTTAGCAAATGAGAATAGAGCGTTTCCTCGACCATTTCATTGTCATCCACTTGTAAGAGCGAAGCATTAGGGTGATAGCATTCAATAGTTACAGGCTGGTGGTCGATACAAAAACCCTGGGGTTCGCCAATAGGCTTAAAGCCATTGAATTCAGATATCTGGTAGAGCGTTACATCAATCAATATACCTGCAGCATCTGATAAATCAGCTATAAGTTGCTCTTTTACTTGCTCACAGGATGCAAACTGAGTCTGGGAATAGCTGTTTAGGTAAAGCTTAAATGATTTCGACTCAACTATAAATTCACTCTCACAGGGCACAACAAATTCGGCAATAACAATCTGCGGAAGCCCATCTGGGTTTAACCAAGACAATTCATAAGCTGTCCATAGATCAACACCCTTAAAAGGAAGTTGCGACGAAGCCTTAACTGGGCGTGACTGATTACGCGGTATTGGGCACAACAGGTTGGGATCGTACTGATCTATATAACTGGTTTGTTTACCTAATTGAGTGTCCTTGTAACGAGTCATTAATTACGCAACCTTGATCCTTTTTCGAGCAGCAATAAAGCCACTGCAAATAGTATCAGGGAAAATAGAGACACCATCAAAAATGACCAGCCAATATCGATATCGGTGATCCCTACCATCCCATAACGAAAAGCATTGACCATATATAGAATAGGATTGAAAAGAGAGACCGACTTCCAAAATTCTCCAAGCAAATCAATTGAATAGAAAACGCCGCCCAAGTAAATAAGAGGTGTTAAAACAAAGGTTGGAATAATTGAAATATCATCAAAGCTATTGGCAAAAATAGCATTGATTAGCCCCGCTAAGGAAAACATCAAAGATGTCATCAATACAATCGCAAGGGTAATGGACAGACTATGCAGCGTAAAACCTGCAAAATACAGTGACAGCACAGTAACAATCAGGCCAACACCCAGACCACGCGCCATACCCCCTACTACATAACCCACCAAAATAATCCAATTAGGTGTTGGTGATACCAAAAGTTCCTCAATATTACTCTGAAATTTTGAACCAAAAAAAGATGACACCACATTAGAGTAGGAGTTGGTGATAATCGACATCATAATCAGGCCAGGAGCAACAAACTGTATATAGGGCAATGCCGACATTTCGCCAATACGCGAGCCAATTAACTTACCAAAAATAACAAAATAGAGAACGATAGTAATCACTGGCGGCACAAGGGTCTGCGGCCAAATACGCATAAAGCGACGCACCTCGCGACGCACTATAGTCATAAATGCTATCCACTTTTCTTGATTATTCATGGGCAAGACCCTGTTTATCGGAAACTAGATTTTTCTCAACCAAATCAAGAAACAACTCCTCAAGACGGTTAGCCTTGTTACGCATACTGACTACATGCAGACCCTGATTACTTAGAACCTCAAATAGCTCATTGATTGATTTATCTTTTTCGATACTCACTTCCAATGTGTTTGCATCAAGCATACTTAGCGGATAATCCGCCACTTCAGGGCACTGCTCAATGGTCTCCCTTAAATCAAGCACAAAGGTCTCTTTATTAAGCTGCTTAAGCAGTGCTCTTATACTGGTATTTTGCACTATTTGCCCTTGATCAATTATGGCTACATTGCGACAAAGACTCTCCGCTTCCTCCAGATAATGGGTAGTCAAAATAATTGTAGTACCTTGACGGTTAATTGTTTGTAAGAACTCCCACATGGAGCGTCTTAGCTCAATATCAACACCCGCTGTAGGTTCATCTAATATTAATAATTGAGGTTCATGTATTAGTGCGCGGGCAATCATCAAACGACGTTTCATACCACCTGATAAACTTCTTGAGGCAACATTACGCTTGTCCCATAACCCCAGTTGCTTGAGGTAATTTTCAGCGCGCTTGCTGGCAGTCTCTACGGGTATGCCATAGTACCCAGCTTGAGTAATTAGGATATCGATTGGCTTTTCAAATTGATTAAAATTAAATTCCTGAGGCACCACACCTATAAATTGTTTGGCCGCACTAAAATCCTTATCAATATCATTACCAAACACTTCTACAAGACCACTGGATTTGCGTACTAAAGAGCAAATAATACCAATGGTTGTGGATTTGCCAGCCCCATTAGGACCCAACAAGGCAAAGAAATCCCCGGGCTTGACTGATAAATTTATATCCTTGAGAGCTTCAAGGCCATTACCATAGACCTTGTTCAAACCCTTTATAAAAAGTGCGTCTTTTGTTTTTTTACTCAAACTATTTTTTACTCCAATGACAGCTTTTGCTCAAACGCATATTGTAGCCTGCAAAGCAGAATATGTCTGGTTTTTGCCAGAAATAAGCTAGTGACATCTGTCGATTGAGGGCATAATAGATAAAAAACAATAAAGCCCATAATTGCAGCCATGCCCAAAAAACTTATCCATCGACTACTACCAGATATCAGCAAAGTCTTAGAGCGATCCTCAATGAAGTGGGCAAGAACCATAGCTAAGGACCCAAATTTACTTCACATCAATCGGCAATCAGTCTCCTTAGCAGTTGCTATAGGCGTATTCTGCGCCTTTATGCCAGTGCCCGGGCAGACCATTTTAGCTATTTCACTCTGTTACTTTTTACGTGCCAACCTGCCCCTTGGGGTAGTGGTTATTTGGATAAGTAACCCTCTGACAATTCCTCCAATGTTTTACCTTACCCACCAATTTGGAGCATTTCTTCTGGGAAGTGACCCTGTCGCATTAACTGTAGAAATAAATTGGCAGTGGTTTAAAA
>CAXRJI010000015.1:0-2712 GCA_964231105.1 Porticoccaceae bacterium | reverse complement strand
AAATCAAATGCGCGAAGTTTGTAAAAAAATGGCTCGTGAGTTAGGTGTACGCGGATTAATGAACGTACAGTTAGCGTTGCAGGATGGTGAGATCTATGTGATTGAAGTCAATCCCCGTGCCTCGCGCACAGTGCCCTTTGTTTCTAAGTGTATTGGTACCTCTCTCGCCAAAGTCGCAGCCCGTTGTATGGTGGGACAAACCTTAGATTCACAGGGCTTTACCGAAGAGATAATTCCAAGTTACTTTAGTGTCAAGGAAGCTGTTTTCCCGTTTAACAAGTTCCCCGGTATAGATCCAATTCTTGGCCCTGAGATGAAATCAACGGGTGAAGTGATGGGTGTTGGTGAGACCTTTGCTGAGGCCTATGGCAAAGCAGAGTTGGGTGCTGGTGATGAAATCCCAGCCAAGGGAACAGCGTTTGTCAGTGTGCGTGAACGCGACAAACCACAGCTACCTGAGTTGGCTAAGAGTTTGGCTTCTCTGGGCTTTAAACTTGTTGCCACAAAAGGCTCAGCTGAAATTATTAGTGCTGCTGGCATAGAGGTGCAAGTGGTCAACAAGGTTCAAGAGGGTCGGCCGCATATTGTGGATATGATAAAAAGTGATAAGATAAACCTTATTATCAATACCACAGAGGGTCGACAGGCAATCTCAGATTCCTCGACCATTCGCTCCAGCGCCGAACAACACAGAGTTTACTATACTACTACCATGGCCGGCGGGCGGGCAGTGTGCGAGGCTCTTATGTTTGCTGGTGACATTAAGGTACGAAATTTACAGACGCTTCATAAAGGCATTAGTTGATGCAAAAAATACCAATGACAGTCGAGGGCGAAGCAGCGTTGCGCTCAGAGGTTGAGCGCCTTAAGAAGCATGATCGTCCAAATGTTATTCAGGCCATTGCCGAGGCCCGAGAACACGGTGATTTAAAGGAAAATGCTGAATACCATGCTGCTAGAGAGCAGCAGGGATTTATTGAGGGGCGAATCCAAGATATCGAAGCTAAGTTATCCAATGCACAGGTCATTGATATTTCAAAGATACCTCAAGGTGATCGTGTTATCTTTGGCGCCACAGTAACTATTATCAATGCTGAAACTGACGAGCAGACAACCTACTGTATTGTGGGCGATGACGAAGCTGATGTTAAAAATGGCAAGATTTCCTACCAATCACCCATTGCCCGAGCGCTTATAAGCAAAGAGATTGGCGACGTGGTGACTGTTAACACGCCAAGTGGCGACATAGATTACGAAATTGACGATGTTGTCTACGCGGCTAATTAGGCTTTGATTATAGGCCTTGGTTGCAATCTGCCTGTTAGGCCAATTAGATTTTTCCCAACAAAAACATCATTAGCGCTTTCTGTGCATGAAGACGATTTTCTGCCTCATCCCAGACCACAGAGATATTCTTATCTTCTAACAGTTCAGCAGATACTTCCTCACCCCTATGGGCAGGCAAGCAATGCATAAACACAGCACTCTCAGCAGCGTGCGACATCAAATCATGATTGACCTGAAAGTTAGCAAAGTGTTTAAGTCTAGTTTGTTGCTCGGCTTCTTGGCCCATTGAGGCAAACACATCAGTAGTCACTAGGTGGGCATCCGATACTGCGCTTGCTGGATTATCTGTAATAGTCACTCTATTGCCAGCACTTTTAACTAATTGCGCGTCTGGTTTATAGCCGGAGGGGCAGGCAATACGCAATTGGAAATCAAACTGAACAGCAGCATTGATCCAGGAGTGGCACATATTATTGCCATCGCCTATCCAGGCGACGGTCTTACCCTGAATAGCGCCTCTATGCTCGACAAAGGTTTGTATATCTGCCAACAGCTGGCATGGGTGAAAGCTATCTGTTAGCGCGTTTATAACGGGCACGTCAGAGTATTTAGCAAAGCGCTCTATTTTGTCATGACCAAAGGTTCTGATCATAATAATATCGACCATGCGCGAGATCACGCGCGCTGAATCTTCTATTGGCTCACCACGACCTAACTGAGTGTCAGTGGGAGATAAAAACAGTGCACTGCCGCCCAGTTGTGCCATACCGGCTTCAAAGGAGACTCTGGTTCTGGTGGACGATTTCTCAAAAATCATTGCCAGTACTTTGCCGGCAAAAACTGGTGGTTGATTACCCTCTCTATGGGCTTTTTTTAACGCTATAGCCGACTCAATAACATGGTTAAGTTCGCTTGGAGATAGGTCTTTTAGAGTGAGAAAATGTCTAACGGCCATGATCAATATTCCCTATTTTAAATCACTAATAAGTGGCGCCAATATATCGACAACCTGTTGTGCTTCTTCATCACTCATCACCATGGGTGGCAGTAGACGAATAACTGAATCAGCCGTTATATTGATGATTAATCCTTTATCCATCGCAGCCTTAAACAGTGGTTTACCGGGTACAGTTAGTTCAATGCCGATCATACAGCCACAGCCACGTATATCTTTTACATGAGATAGAGAGCCAATCTGTTCACACAATCCGCGCAGTATTATATCGCCAATTGCTGTGGCCCTTGTGTAGATATCTTCTTCCTCAAGGGCCGTCACCACTGCTAAGGCAGTCGCGCACACCAGAGGATTTCCGCCAAAGGTTGAACCATGATTGCCTGGTTGCATTAAATCAGCGGCCTTTCCACGTGCCAAGCAGGCTCCAATAGGGACACCATTACCTAGACCCTTAGCTGTGGTCACAACAT
>CAXRJI010000014.1:0-8732 GCA_964231105.1 Porticoccaceae bacterium | reverse complement strand
CCGCTGGCACGAGCACGGCGCAAGTCCTTATGGTACTCATCAAGAATACTCTGGGTATTGGTAATATCATGGATAGTGGTAATTGATCCGTGCTCAATGGTAAATGCTTTATGTAAAACATCGACCACGGGAGCGATACAGTTGGTGGTACAGGAAGCCGCGGTAACAATGCTTTGATCATGGTATTCATGATCGTTAATACCCATCACCACATTTAACACCTGCTCCCGGGGGTAGCCTTTAACGGGCGCTGAAACCACTACTTTTTTTATGCCCTGACCAAAGAATGGCTCAAGAGCTTCAGGCGTTTTTAGGGTGCCCGTGCACTCGACGATCAAATCAACAGCGGCGTCACGCCAAGGGGTAGCACTGATATCTCGTTGTTGAGAATAACCGATTTTTTGCCCATCAATAATCAGTGAGTCATCTTCAACTGAGACCTCGGCATGCCATTGTCCATGTACAGAGTCAAAGCGAAGCAAGTGGGCGGCTGAGTGAACATCGCCAGCGCACTCATTGATATGGACAATTTCAAAGTCTGAGGTACCCCAGTACTCACGAAGGGCAAGCCTGCCAATACGGCCGAAACCATTGATTCCAACTCTTATAGTCATTTTAGTGTTACCTAAAAGTTCAGGATAGTAGGTGAATTACATGACAGTTTTATGTCATTAGACTAGTGCTTTACGCCGCTATTTCGCGCCACTATTTTGAGCCACTATTTCGTGCCACTATTTTATCTATTACTTTTACTCACTAGGGGCGCTGGGATCCTGAATATGACCTTGAGCAATTTCTTCTTCAGTAGCTTCACGAACAGCTTCAATGGAGACATCAAAGTTTAAGTTCACACCGGCCAGTGGATGATTGCCATCAACGGTTACCATGTCATCGGTAACCGCAGTGACTGTCACGGGAACAGTTCCGCCTTGGCTAGTCTGCGCTTCAAATTGCATCCCAACGTCAATGGCATCTACACCCTGGAAGGCAGTTTTTGGCACCTCTTGAATTAACTCCTGCTGCACTTCTCCGTAGCCCTCTTCGGCTGTAACAGGCACAACTAATGTGTCGCCTACAGACTTGCCCTCCAGAGCTTTTTCCAGTCCAGGAATAATATTACCAGCGCCATGGAGATAGGCCAGAGGTTCACCGCCACTTGAGCTATCAAGTGTTTTACCATCGTCATCGGTCAGTGAGTAGTGGAAGCTAACAGCGCTATTGGTTTGAATTTTCATTTGAGTTGTCCATTTATGGAATTAGAGGATCATTATGCATATTAGAGCATAAATATCTAATTACATATGCATAGACAATTTGATAACAGGGCAATGCTAGTAATGATTGCGGTTAATGTCTGTGTAATAATTCTGTCACACAGAGGACTTTTAATGGACACATTGTCAAAGAAAAAAGAGATGCTTATTATGCCTAAGCACACCATTCTAGTGGTTGACGATGAGTCGGCAATTAGAGACATGATGTGTATCGCTCTAGAGGCGGCTGATTACAATGTCCTGCAAGCAGAAAATGCACAGCAAGCCCATGCAGTGATTGTTGATCGGCATCCGGATTTGATATTGCTCGACTGGATGATGCCAGGTACCTCGGGCCTAGAGCTTTTACGCCGACTTAAGCGTGATGAGATGACGGAAAAAATCCCCGTTATTATGCTTACGGCTAAGGCAGAGGAAGACAGTAAAGTGCATGGTCTGGATTCTGGTGCAGATGACTATGTACCCAAACCCTTTTCACCGCGGGAATTAATTTCTCGAATCAAAGCAATTTTGCGACGCATAGGCAGGGAAGAACTTAAAGAGCCCATTAGTGTGGGTGATCTGGTATTTGACCCTATTAGCCACCGCGTCAGTATCAGTGATCAGGCCATTAATTTAGGTCCCACTGAATACCGACTATTGCAGTTTTTTATCACCCATCAGGAACGTGTTTACTCAAGAGATCAAATCCTGGACTATGTCTGGGGCAGCAATGTCTATCTCGATGAAAGAACCGTTGACGTTCATATCCGAAGATTGCGCAAAGCAATTTCAGTTGCAGACCACGACAAGTATGTGCAGACTGTGCGGGGGGCGGGATATCGCTTCTCCACAAAGTTAACAAGCGCATAAAAAAAGGATACAAACTAGTTGCGATTAGGCATGCAGTCAGAGATTTGGCGTGTGGTTTTAGTGACGCTGCTCTCCTTTACCATAGGCTTGAGTTTAGATAAAACACTTGAAGCTCTTTTGGTTGGGCTTATCCTTTATATTCTTTGGTCATATCGTATTGTTAGCAAACTCTTTAATTGGATCGACCGTGGTATGCGCAATATCCCACCGGACACTGATGGTGTATGGGGGGAGTTTGCAGATACGCTAAACCGTCAGCGTCGCCGCCATCGGCGCGCCCAAGAGAAAATGCGCCGCACCATTAAACGAGTAACTCGAGTCACCGAAGCGGTTGATGAAGGGGTGTTAGTGCTTTTTTCTGATCGTACATTGGACTGGTGGAACCAATCAGCAAAGCAGCTTCTAGGGTTACGCTCATCTGACCGTGGTACCGCTATCACCAATCTAATTCGCGATCCAGCCTTTGTTGACTATATTAACCAAAGTGAATTTGACACCTCGGTACAACTGCCCTCAACTATTCAGCCAGGCCGTTTATTGGCGTTTTCTGCTACTCTTTTTGGAGAGAATGAAATCGTTTTGCTTATCACTGATATCACCCATATCAATAATCTTGAGGAAGTGCGCAAAGAATTTATTGGAAATATATCCCATGAACTGCGTACACCCCTGACCGTAATGCGAGGCTATATTGATACTCTTAGCGACACTAAAGAAAATACACCAATTGCGGGAAAAGCATTACAGCAAATGTCTGCTCAGGTCGATCGCATGCAGTCCCTTGCCGATGATATTATTTTATTGTCCAAGTTGGAATCTGGCTCTCAGCATCTGTCCCACAAAAAGATAAATCTTCTAAAAACGTTAAGCGAGATACAGATCGAAGCGGAGCAGTTAAGTAATGGTAAACATACTATAACTGTTGATTGTGAAGCCGCTCATGAAATAGAGGCAGACCCAAAAAGTACCCAGAGCGCTTTGAGTAATATTGTCTTCAATGCAGTTTTACATAATCCTCAGGGAGCAGATATCCATATTCATGTGTCAGACACAATTGATACCTATCAGGTTTCCGTTAAGGACAATGGCGTTGGCCTTAATGTTGAGGAGATACCCCGATTAACTGAGCGATTCTATCGCGGTGACAGTAGCCGAAACTCAAATACAGGGGGTACAGGATTGGGGTTGGCCATTGTTAAACATTCCCTAACAAGCATTGGCGGTGCGCTTACCATAAAAGCCAATATCGATGGCGGTGCAGAATTTATTTGCAGTTTCCCAAAACCCATACACTAATTAATGGCAAAAAAAGAGGGCGCTTTGCGCCCTCTTTATAACTGCAGTACGTCTGCAGTATACGTGGTTGGCTTAACTTAAAACTTATGTTCTAGACCAAAACCAAATGCTGTTTCATCATCACTGCTTCCATCTTCAGATGTATCCGAGTTATCGGTATAAAAAACAAACGCTTTGGTATTTTTAGCCAATTTATATTCGGCACCCACTGAGAAAGTGTCTTCTTCATCGCCATCAGCATCATCTTCTAAGGTAGCAAACTGGGCTTTGTAGGTGATCTTATCTACTTTATAGGCAGCGCTGAAGAAATAACCTGATTCGTCTGAAGAACCATCATTTTTCTCGCTATCTTGATACATAAAGCCCAGCTTAAAGGCATCGATTTTATATTGAGTAACAAAACGCATCAGATCTTGGTCTTTGACATCTTGATCACCCGCTACAGCGACATAGAGATTATCTTTACTGTAGCTAATAGCATAGGATGTGGCATCGCTTAGGCCTGTGCCATTACTGCCTTCTCCGGGCGCTACTGCCAAGGTGGCAGAAATACCGTTAGTCTTAGGGGTGCTGTAAACGATCATATTTGAGAGTCTGTTTTCACCCGTAAAGGTGTTTTTAAAATCACCTTCAAGATCGTTAAATAAATCTATTTTTTTCTGCGCTAATTTAGTTGGCGTATCAGTTTTACCCGCCATTAAAGAGCCAAAGTTGCCTTTAATGCCGGCAACAATATTGCGCTGCTTAAATGTTTGATCATCAGAATTGCCCTTGCTGCAATCTCCATCATCAGCGCAAATCTCGAATTCTGCTTTATAAAATACCTCTAGTTCGTCAGATATCTTAGTGGCACCTTTGTAGCCCAAGCGTGAAGCATTGCTATTAAGTTCCCACACATCGTCAGCACCATTATCAGCATTGACCAGTGAGATATTAAGTTTGCCATAGACCTTACCATCAATTGGCCCCTCGGCAATCGCCATAGGCGCTAGAGAGACAAGTGTTGATGTAGTGGCTGTAAGTAAAAATTTTTTCATATCTTTTCCCCAAAATAATGGTGTAAAGGGCCTTGGCCCGCGCCAGTTGAAATATCAAATATGACAACTTGATGATAAATATATGAACAAAATATGACATTAATATGACAGTTTTAGAAAATGGTGGGATTAATTTTTTGAACGAAAAGGTTTGTCATAATTCTGTCATATTACTTTAATAAAGTGACCCTATCTTGACTTAAAAAGTAATTACAATACATAGATCTTGACCCTTAAAGGAGCTTACTATGAACAAAAAACTAACCTTATCTGCGGTACTTCTATCGCTTTTTTCTCTTGCTTTGGCATCTACTGCAACTGCAAGAGAAACAGTTGAAGTGGTGGGTTCCTCCACTGTTTATCCCTTTGCTACAGTGGTAGCAGAGCGCTACGGCCGCTCAAGCGGTATGCCTACACCAAAGATTGAATCGACAGGTTCCGGCGGCGGTATGAAACTCTTCTGCTCGGGCGTTGGAACTAATTACCCAGATATTACCAATGCCTCAAGACGTATGAAAATGTCTGAATTCAAAAAATGCCAAGCCAATGGTGTTAAAGACGTTATTGAAGTACATATCGGTTATGACGGTATCGTGATTGCTAACTCTACAAAAACTGATGTGATGGAACTCACTCGAAAAGAAATCTTCCTTGCACTAGCGGCTAAAGTTCCTGGTGCAAAAGAGGGTGAGTTAATTGAAAACCCCTATAAAACTTGGAATGAAATCAATCCAGCGTTACCTAATACGGCGATTGAAGTTCTTGGTCCTCCACCAACCTCTGGTACCCGCGATGCCTTTGCTGAATTAGCACTTGAGGGAGGTTGTAAAAAGTTTGCATGGATTAAGGCTTTAAAGAAAAAGGATAAAAGCGCCTACAAAGGTATTTGTCATACCATTCGTGAAGACGGCAGTTATATTGAAGCAGGTGAAAACGATAATCTAATCGTACAGAAGCTCAATGCCAATCCTGCCGCACTGGGTGTATTTGGCTTTAGCTTCCTTGACCAAAACGCCGATAAAGTTCAAGGTGCTTTGATAGAGTCGGTAGAGCCTGCTTTTGAATCTATTGCAGATAAGTCCTACCCTATCTCACGTCCGCTTTACTTTTATGTTAAAAAAGCCCATGTCGATGTGGTGCCAGGAATGATGGGCTACCTCAATGAATTTACCAGTGAGCGCGCCTGGGGTGAAGATGGTTACTTAGCCGAGAAGGGGATGATACCTCTGCCTATTGCTGAGCGCAGGGCAATGGCTGAAAGTACTCGATCATTAACACCAATGACAGGCAATGAACCATTGAAATAATTGCAATAAGTTGTCACAGTACAACCCGGCCGAATAGGCTGGGTTGTTTTGTTTTATTTTGATGTCTTTTTTCTATGGATACTTCTAGTATTTTTCTGTTGACCTTGAGTCTTGGTATTTTTGCCTTTTACGTAGGACGTGGGCGATCACTTAATATTGCTGGGCCAATGGGCGGTATTCGGCACTTGCATTCTCTACCCACTTACTATGGTCTTAATGTTCTGCTCTGGTGTACTTTACCGCCGCTGCTTTTACTTGTTTTATGGTTAATTTTTGATGATCTTATTATTAATAGCATTGTCATTAATGCCATGTCTGAGTCAGCCACAATCGGCAGCCCAGTTGACTATAGCTTATTGATCAATAAAGTTTCTAATATCTCCACAGGTATTATTCCAACCCAGGGCCAACCCCAAACACTTATAGCTGCAGCTGATCATATGACAGGCCTTAAAACCCTCTCGCAATGGGTGTTGACCACCCTCTGTGCGGTGCTTGCTATGGTGGGTCTGTTCCTTGGATGGCGAAGAGTTAGTTCTGAATATCGAGCGCGTCAATCAGTAGAATGGGTTATGCAAAGTTTGCTTCTTGCCTGTGCTTGTTTGGCCATTTTCACCACGCTGGGTATTGTTCTTTCAGTGCTCTTCGAGTCGGTTCAGTTTTTTAAATCGGTGCCCTTCTTTGATTTTGTATTTGGCTTGGATTGGAGCCCGCAAACGGCCATTCGTGAAGATCAGGTGGGCTCATCGGGTAGTTTCGGTGCCGTACCACTTTTTACTGGCACCTTGATGGTCTCCGCAGTGGCAATGGTGGTGGCAGTGCCCATTGGTTTAATGTCAGCCATCTATTTGGCCGAGTATTCCAGCCATAGAGTACGTACCTATGCAAAACCAGCGCTTGAAGTTTTGGCAGGCGTGCCAACAGTCGTCTACGGCTTTTTTGCTGCGTTAACGGTGGCGCCATTTCTGCGTGACTTGGGTGCAGACTTTGGTTTATCCGTATCCTCTGAAAGTGCTCTAGCAGCCGGTATGGTGATGGGAGTAATGATAATTCCGTTTATCTCATCTCTGGCTGATGACGTGATCACAGCCGTGCCTCAGGCGATGCGTGATGGATCGTTGGCAATGGGCGCTACTCATTCAGAAACCGTTCGTCGTGTAGTATTACCCGCAGCCCTGCCGGGCATAGTGGGCGGTATTATGCTGGCTATATCGCGCGCCATTGGTGAAACCATGATTGTTGTAATGGCGGCAGGTCTAGCGGCTAAATTAACGGCTAACCCTCTGGAGTCTGTAACCACAGTGACCGTGCAAATCGTGACATTGCTCACGGGTGACCAAGAGTTTGATAGCCCTAAAACACTAGCCGCTTTCGCGCTCGGATTGATGCTATTTACTGTGACTCTTTTACTGAATATTTTCGCTTTGCATATTGTTAAAAAATACCGTGAGCAGTATGAGTAACACTATGGATAACTTACAAAAAATTAAAAAGTCCCTTAAGCGCCGTAGTCGAGCAGAAAAAAGATTTCGCTGGTACGGACGCACCGCCATCCTGTTGGGGTTAACCGCAGTTTTATTGCTATTTGTGGATATAGTGAGCAAAGGTCATGGGGCCTTTAAAGCGACTTACATTCAGTTAGATATTTATTTTGACGGCGAGCAGTTGGGCGTATCCAGCCTGGCTGATCCCAGCGAATTGATGCAAGCAAACTGGGATGCACTGCCCAAGGTTGCCCTGCGTAACCAGTTTACTGATGTTAAAAGCCGTCGAGATAAGCGCAAACTTTACGGATTGATCAGTAATGGTGCCGGATTTGATCTTAAAGACCATTTATTGGCTAATCCGCTATTGCTGAATCAAACTGAGACCCTATGGATTCTTGCAGATGATGATATAGATACCTACTATAAATCTTGGCTTGATGGAGAGCCCTATGCTGCAAGGCTATCCAAAAAACAAGTCAGTTGGATCGAAGAACTTCATCAGCAGGGCAAGATCGCTCTCCAATTCAATAGTAATTTGTTCACCCGCGGTGACTCACGAGAGCCTGAACAGGCAGGTATCAGAGGGGCAGTTATAGGTTCGATGCTGACTCTGCTAATAACCCTCTTACTATCATTTCCAATAGGAGTTGCCGCTGCAGTTTATTTGGAAGAATTTGCACCGAAGAATAAATTTACTGATTTTATTGAGGTTAATATTAATAATCTGGCCGCTGTGCCCTCAATTATTTTTGGTTTGTTGGGCTTAGCTATATTTATTAACTTCTTCCATATACCTAGATCGGTACCGGTCGTTGGAGGATTGGTTCTCACATTAATGACCTTGCCGACCATTATTATTACCAGTCGTGCCTCGATTAAATCGGTACCACCGTCAATCCGCGAGGCTGCCTTGGGTATGGGTGCGTCCAAGCATCAAGTGGTTTTACATCATGTACTGCCGTTAGCACTACCGGGAATGCTCACAGGCGCGATTATTGGTATGGCTCAAGCATTGGGTGAAACGGCACCACTACTGATGATAGGTATGGTCGCCTTTATTGTGGATATTCCCCAGAGTTTTACTGATCCAGCCACGGTATTGCCGGTTCAAATTTTCCTCTGGTCAGACAGTCCCGAGCGTGCATTTATTGAAAAGACATCTGCAGCCATTATGGTGCTATTGTCTTTTTTAATGGTAATGAATATATCAGCCGTGTGGCTTAGAAAGCGCCTAGAGCGCCGTTGGTAAAAGGGTAACGATAATGAAGAAACCTAGTTCAAAATCCGCTAGTGTGGATAGTCTTGAAGTCAACAATGATCAAGCCACGGTGGGTGCGGCTTTTTGCGATAACCCAAAAATGACCATGCGCAATGTCAATGTTTTTTACGGTGACAAACAGGCTATACATGATGTCAGTATTGATATCGCCAAAAATGAAGTGATTGCAATGATTGGCCCTTCAGGCTGTGGTAAGTCAA
>CAXRJI010000013.1:0-21202 GCA_964231105.1 Porticoccaceae bacterium | reverse complement strand
GTTGGCGCATCAATTTGGTTGTCGGCAAGAATACCATCAGCCTGCTGTCGGGAGACTAATATCTGTTTGGTAACTTCCTGAAGCGCTCTAACAACTTGATGATTATTTTGCTCAGGATAATCCACTGGAGAAATATCAGCCACCACCAGACATGCCACTCTGTCAGGTTGATTCATAGCGACCTGCATACCTACCTTACCACCCAGGGAATGACCTACTAAGGTGGCACTTTTGATATCAAGAGCATCCAATAATTCAACAATATCCCCTGCCATGACCTCGATATCCATTTGCTGCTCATGGGGTGAATCGCCGTGGTTACGCAAATCAACACTGATTACGCGATAGTTATGAGCAAGGGCTCGCGCTAAATTGCCTAGGTTACTCAGGGAACCGAACATACCATGCATTAGGATAACTGGGGAACCGGTGCCCTGCTCTTGGAAATTAAGTTTCATAAATGACTATTCTATAAAAACACTAACTCTACAAAAAACCACTAGCCTACAAAAACTACAGGCTTATAAAGCTGCTTTGAGGGCTATTTACAGCCACCTAAAGCTTATATATGGCCATTTTAAGTCGATAACCAATAAACAGGTAGGGATTTTATTTTTAATCACCCGTAGCATCACTAGCGTTGGGCATCTGCAGATAAAAATATGTAACTACTTTGGAGTTTTAACGTTACACTCAATAGGGTACTAAAGCTTTAAAGAAAGCTTTTTGTAAGTGATTAATCATTGGGCTATTAACAAATATATGGATATAAACTTATTTAATACAAAGGTAGGTCTAGCACTGGGCGGCGGCGGTGCGAAAGGTGTTGCCCATATTGGGGTTCTCAAGGCAATTGAGGAAGCCAATATAAAGATAGATTATCTCGCCGGCACAAGTGTGGGCGCTATGGTGGCTTCTCTCTATGCCTTTAACATTGATGTAAACAGCATTAGTGATATTGCACGACGCCTAACCATCTCTGATATTACTACCTTTAAGCTCAATAAAACCGGATTCTTTACCACTGAATTACTCAGAAAACTTCTGATTGAGTACTTGGGTGATGTGAATATTGAAGATGCATCTATACCCTTAGCCATCGTCGCTACAGATATTAATACAGGAGAGGCAGTGATTTTTCGCCAAGGCTGTCTTGCTGATGCCGTATGCGCTTCAGCATCTATTCCGGGCATCTATATACCCATGACTTTACACGGGCGCACCCTGGTAGATGGCGGCTTGGTGCAAAATGTGCCTGTGCAACCGGTCAAGACTATGGGTGCAGGTGTGGTAATTGCCAGCCATTTAAGTAGCGTTGATTACTATGAAAAGCCGGAAAATGTTCTTGATGTGATGCGCAATGCATTTGAGATTGCAGTTAGCCAGCACACCAATGGTGAAGTTGCTATGGCTGATCTAATAATTGCTATGAATCTCAGTGATTTTAGCCTCCGAGATAACACTGAGCGCTTCGATGAATTATTTTCAATAGGCTATGACACCGCCACCAAACAACTTAGCAAGTTTGCTTGGCTTGGCAAAAGAAATCCGTTCTTTTATTTATGGCGAATTATTCTCAGCCTCAGCCCATTTAAAATACCTGAAGCATTTAAACGAACAAACAGCCATAACCTAGATACCTAGATACCTAGCCAACACAAACGTCTAGTTTTCACTAGCTTATATCTACAAGAAAATATGTCCATTACGGACGCTTAATCAATCTTGCGATGACGGTATTTGTCTTTATTTTTGCGTCCAATTTTGTACAGTTTTGGCCTTAGCTTTCGACGCAGGGCAGGAAATAAATAGCTGATAGTGGTTAGCCAACCACTGACCTTTGGCATGGATATTTCATTTTTAGGGCCTTCCGCAATGGCCATAATAGCTGCAGCTACCTGATCTGCGCTACTCATGGGCTGAGAGAAAACAATATCCTCGACATTATCAATTTCATCCATAATAAACCCGGTATCAATGGGCCCGGGAGACACAACACCCACATTGATGCCGAGAGGCTTAAGTTCATCGGCAATGGCATAGGTAAAGGCGCGCAACCCTGCTTTGGTAGCTGAGTAAGTGGCGGCACCCTGAAGGGGCGCTCTGCCAGCGAGAGATCCAACCATTACAATAGCCGCCGCATTTGATTTGCGCAGATAGGGAATAGCAGCTCTGGATAGCACAATAGGACCGCGCAAATTAATATTTACCATAGCGGCGAGATCATCAACAGGTACTTTTTCTACGTCACCGCGACTGTGCATACCTGCATTATTGATCAGAATATCAACACTGCCAAATTGCCTTTCAGCTTCTTCCATAAGAGCAATACATTGCGCAGTATCGGCAACATCCATAGCGTGGGTATAAACTCTACAGATTGACGAGAGCTCGGCAGCAATCTGATCCAGACCCGACTGTCTGCGTGCGATTAAGACAAGATTAGCGCCTTGGGCTGCAAAGGCACGGGCGCAGGCCGCGCCAACGCCAGCAGAGGCGCCAGTAATAATAACGGTTTTATCTTTAAATCGAGGGCTCATGGGCAACCCCTTATTGTTGTTTTAGTGAATTATATCGCTCAGGGCGCTTTGCAAATTAGTATATTGAAATTGGAATCCGCTGTCCTGAAGCTTTTTTGGCACCACTGCTTTGCCCTGCAAAAGTAACTCCTCTCCCATCTGTCCAAACAATAACTTCACTACAGTTGCTGGCAAGGGAAAAAACGCCGGTCGCTTTAGAACTGCTCCAAGTGTTTTGACAAACTCATTATTGCGCACTGGCTGCGGGGCAGTGCCATTAATAGCTCCCTGTAAGGATGTCTGGTTAATGCAGTAGAGAGCAATATTGACAATATCTTCTATGTGAATCCAAGGCATCCAGTGATTGCCATTGCCAAAGGGGCCTCCAAGCCCTACCTTAAATGGTGGAAGCATCTTAGCCAGCGCTCCCTGCTCCCCAAGTACAATACCTGTTCTTAGGTAGCAGACTCTCGATCCCAAACTCTCAAACTGACTGGCACTTTGTTCCCACTGGGCGCATAGATAGTGGGAGAAATTAGCCTCTGAGCCTGCATTTTCTGTAATCGGCTTATCTTCTCCATTACCTGCCCCATAAAAACCTACCGCCGAACCGCTTATTACTACCTGCGGCGGTTTAGCATTAGAGGTTTTAAAATAGTTAAATAACTTATCAGTGGTACCAACACGACTTTCGAGCAGTTGCCCTTTGCGCTTCATCGTCCAACGGCCCTCAGCAAGGGACTGACCCGCCAAATTGACCACTATATCCACTGCAGGGTAAGCCTCTAACTGATTCAGGTCATCAATAAGTGACACATCACTTGGCAAATGCTTTGCCGCCATAGAGCGATCTCTGGTCAGCACAATTACTGTATATTTGCGTTTAATAGCCGCACGACACAAATGTCGTCCGATAAAGCCACTACCACCAGTTATAAGAATGGTTTTCATGATGACCTCATTGCCTTTCTATTGCCTGCCCCCCCATAATTACGAATAATAGGTTATGTCTGTTCAATAAGCGTATATTTTTTGCCTCAGATATACTGAGTTGGTAAAATCAAACTCTTTATTTTCATAAGTTTTCATACGCAAAATACGTTAAACAACACATTTCTTTACACCTACTTAAGAGTCCAGTATCAATATGTCAAACCTTGCTGAAAAAGTATTGTCGGTAAACAATGATTTACCCATCCGCAGTGATCTGCCCGTGCACAGTGGGAAAGTGCGCAGCGTTTACTGGTTAACAGAGTCTGATAGTCGACGTCTAATTGAAGAAAACAATTATGATGTTGCCCCTGACTCACCCCTAGCGATTATGGTCATCAGCGACCGTATTTCTGCCTTTGAATGCATTTGGAAAGCTGAAGGTGGCATGGCTGGTGTACCAGGCAAAGGTGCCGCGTTAAATGCTATCTCAAACCATTGGTTCCAGTTATTTAGAGAGAAGGGTTTAGCCGATAGCCATATCTTGGATATTCCCCACCCCCTAGTGTGGATTGTGCAAAAGGCCAAACCCGTGATGATTGAGGCCATTTGTCGTCAGTATATAACTGGTTCTATGTGGCGCTCTTATGGTAAAGGTGAACGGGTATTTTGTGGTATTGAACTTCCCGATGGTTTGAGTAAGGACCAAAAACTGCCCGAACTTTTGATCACACCCTCTACCAAAGGCATCCTTAAGGGCATTCCTGGTGTGCCTGAGGTTGATGATGTAAATATTTCACGCAGCGATATTGAAAACAATTTCTCAGCTTTTAAATTTAACAACAGCGCGGATATTGATCTTTACGAGCGCCTATTGCAGGAAGGTTTCGATGTAATCAGTGATGAGTTAGCCAAGCTAGATCAAATTTTTGTCGATACAAAATTTGAATTTGGTTATGTCACTGACCGGGCCGGCAACCAAAAGCTGATCTATATGGATGAAGTGGGCACACCAGATTCATCGCGCATTTGGGATGGCCCTCAATTCCGTGAAGGAAAGGTGGTTGAAAATTCAAAAGAAGGCTTCCGCAAGCTTCTGCTTGAGCATTTTCCTGATCCTGACATCTTACTAAATAAGAGTCGTATGGATGAACGCTCTGCTCTGGCGCGTGATAACGCCTTACCCGAATCAGTGATGATGAGTGTATCTGAGACTTATGTAAAACTGGCAGAAAAAATTACTGGCCAGTCGCTACCTCTGTCTGATAACCCCAAGGCAGAAATTATTCAAATACTCAGTGAAAAATATAATTTAATAGATTAACTAATAAACTCAAAGGCCATTTCAATTAGAAGTTGCCTTGGGGTTAAAAATAGTGGCGGCTTAGTCCGAATGTGAGCAAAATGACAGAAAATCAATCGGTAAATATAGATGTAAGAAAATTGTTTAACCTTGGCGCCAATATGATTGTCGCGGGGTTTTTTAAGCAGAAACCTGAGGATGCTAAAAAATTATTTAAGGCATTAAAACAGGGTGAATCAGTGAGAGGCGGTCAATTGACGTCCGATAAGTCAGGTGTTGTTATACCGGTTGTGATGGAACTTGATCGCAGCGAATATCGCGGTCAATTTAATTATCCAAATTTTGAAATCTGCCTAAAAGCGCTTTTGCAAAAGTTCGAAACAGAAATGCGCAAAGACAAACAACTAGAAAATCTCCGCACCCTTACTAATGAAGAGACAGGCACTGTTCTTTTTAATCTGCCAAGCGGCGTACAAATTAACAATGATACTAATGTATTAATGATGGCCGTACAGCCAGGGGCTAATCAACTGGTGGTGCGCCTGTTATTTATGGAGCCAGATCAATTTATTTCGGAAGAAAAATAAATGGTTTTATATGTCTAAACAATTGTCGGAGTTCAGTCTCAAGCTAGCCTCTGTCTTACCACAGATAGGTACTGAACACTTCCCTGAAGCCTTGATTTCAATGATCAAGGCGTTGGTGCCGACCGATAACGCCGTAATTATTCATTATATTCGAGGCCAAAAGCCTGTTCTCAGATACAACGACTATCCCACCGAGGATAGAACAACACTGATCAAAAAATTTATCCAAGGTGCCTTTTTACTGGATCCTTTTTACCGTTATGGCAAAGACTGCCAATCATCGGGATTATTTCGCCTAGACGACTTAGCACCTGAAGGATTTCAAGAAACTGAATACTATCGAAGTTACTTTAAGCATACAGAACTTAAGGACGAGGTTGGCTATATTTTGCGTTTAAACGACAGCCAATTTGTTAATTTGTCCCTAGGTCAAGAAAAGGTGATTGGCGATTTTAAGCTAACCCATATAGCTTTTTTAAAAGACATTACCCCCGTGATAGAACAGATCTGCAAGCAACATTTTACTGATACAGAAAAGGGTACAGACAATCATCTTCCCGACCAGCTAGAGAGCGCTCTTAATCACTTTGGTACTGCCTATCTCACAGAACGGGAATCACAGGTAGTGCAGCTTTTTTTACACGGTCACTCCACTAAATCAATAGCAGAGCGGCTGGGCATCTCTCCCGAAACGGTAAAGCTACATAGAAAAAATAGTTACGCAAAATTAGATATATCATCTCAAGCAGAGTTGTTTCATCTCTTTATAGACTCTCTGGCAAGCCTAAGCAATTACTCTGGGGGCGATCCACTTGTAGGTTACCTTTAGAACCAAGCTACTGCATAGTCCAGAACTACACTTATGACAGTAGCGAGGCTCTATATCTAGAAGCTCTATATCTAGAAGCTCTTTATCTAGAGGCTATATATGCAAAGGCAGATAAGGGTTCTTTGGTGTATTTATCCTTGATTAAGAGCCGTGGTCATCTCAATAACCGCTTTTTTACCATCGCCATAAACCATTAGCGTGTGGTCCATAGCGAATAATGGATTGGGCAAACCAGCAAAGCCAGGACTTAGTGAGCGCTTGATAACCACCACGTTTTTGGCCTTGTCGACATTTAGAATAGGCATGCCATAAATGGGGCTGCCCTCCGCTTCTCGAGCCATGGGATTGGTAACATCATTTGCACCAATTACAATGACCACATCGGTTTCCTCAAATGTTGGATTTATTCTATCCATCTCAACAAGCTTATCGTAGGGAACTTCAGCTTCAGCTAGGAGTACATTCATATGTCCAGGCATTCGGCCAGCCACAGGATGAATGCCATATTCCACATCGATACCCTTTTCTTGCATTGCATCAGCTAGTTCTCGCACAGCGTGCTGTGCTTGAGCCATTGCCATACCGTAGCCGGGCACTATAACCACACGACTCGCCATCTCTAGCATCATGGCAACTTCATCGGGCTGGGCACTGGTGACCTTACCGGCATAGATCTCATCGGCATCAACTGTCTCTCCACCTGCAGCCATTTTGCCAAACAACACATTGGTTAGAGAGCGGTTCATAGCAACGCACATTATTCGTGTCAGTATTAGGCCAGAGGTCCCGACAAGGGAGCCTGCAACAATAAGAACTGTATTGCCAAGAATAAATCCAGCCAGTGCTGCGGCAATACCGGAATAGGAATTGAGCAGAGCGATAACCACCGGCATATCTGCACCGCCAATGGGCATAACGAGGAAAAAGCCCAGCAATAAGGCAACTGCCACTAAGCCCAAAATTGCAGGAGCATTACCTGGATTAGTGATAACTGCACCTAAGGCAATCAACGCCGCTATTAAGAGCAACGCATTACCCAGTGGTCCGCCAAGCAGAGCGAAGCTTTTCTTAAGAAGTTCCTGTAACTTAGAGAATGCCACTAAACTACCGGTTAAAGTAACGCCACCAATAAGTGCAGTAAGACCTATTGAGATAATAGCAACCAAACCCTCTTCACCCACACCAAAGGCATTGGCTTCAAGGGACACCGGTACCAGTAAATCAGAGAATGTTTGCGCATCAATACCTAATTTTGAGAAGTATTCAGCCAGCGCAATAGTCAGAGAGGCACCGCCACCAAAGCCATTTAGTAGAGCTACCATCTGTGGCATAGCAGTCATTTGAATGCGCAATGCCATCACTGCCCCAATAAGACCACCAGCGACCACGCCGGCAATAATAAAAGTGAAGTCGACAATACTGCTATCAAGTAGTGTAACAATCACTGCTAACAACATACCCAGGGCAGACAGCATATTGCCGCGAACGGCTGTCGCAGGCTTTGTTAATCCCTTAATACCCAGAATAAAAAGTATTGCAGCAACTAGATAGACGAGGTTTACTAAATTTGCACTGATCATTGTTTATTTCCTTTTAAACATGGCGAGCATTCTGTTGGTTACCAGATAACCACCAATGACATTAATTGATGCAAAGGTTACAGCTAGAAAACCCAAAATATTGACTAACAGTGGTGAGCCTTCAGAACCTGCAGCTAAAAGCGCGCCGACAAGAGTGATGCCAGAAACCGCGTTGGTGCCCGACATTAGGGGAGTGTGCAAAGTCGGAGGCACTTTTACGATAAGTTCAACACCCAGAAACAGTGAGAGCACAAAAAGCGCCAGTAGAAGAATTAGAATTTCCATTATATTAACTCCTTTAATTGCTTTGCTTTTGCGTTTTAGGCTCAGATAGACCCAGCAACTTGCGCATATGTGGGTGCGGCACCTCACCTTTATGGGAGACCACAGTTCCTGCAATAATCTCATCATCAAAGTTTAGGTTAATTTCGCCATCTTGCAGTATAAGCTCTAAAAGCGTTTGCATATTTTTTCCAAACATTTGACTGGCATGATAGGCCAACTCTGAGGGCACATTTTCTGGCCCCAAAATTGTCACATCGTGGGCCACAACTGTTTCGCCCTGTTTAGTCAGTTCGCAATTACCACCACGTTCTGCAGCGAGATCAACGATAACAGAACCGGGCTTCATAGCTTTGACCATATCCTTGGTCACCAAAATTGGCGATTTGGCACCAGGCACTGCTGCTGTCGTGATAATAATATCCTGGCGCGCCACAACTTCAGTCATCAGTTCGCGTTGACGACGCAGGAACTCTTCACTCTGTTCTTTGGCATAACCACCAGAGTCCTCAGAGGATTCAGTTTTCAGATCTAGCTCAACGGGCTTGGCACCCACAGAGATAATCTGCTCACGTGCGGCGGGTCTCACATCGTAGGCCTCAACAATAGCTCCAAGGCGCTTTGCAGTTGCACAGGCCTGAAGCCCGGCCACGCCCACACCCATAATCAATACTCTCGCGGGCTGCAATGTTCCAGCGGCAGTCATTAGCATGGGTAAAATGCGCGGTGCCGATTCTGCGCCTAAAAGAACGGCTCTATAGCCCGCCAATGTTGCCATTGATGACAATACATCCATGCTTTGTGCACGACTGATACGCGGCACTAACTCGAGTGCAATAGCTGTTGCACCGGTCTTGGCCACCTGTTGCGCCGCTTTGGGTGAAGCTAGAGGATCCATCATCCCAATCACTAACTGATCAGGACGTAACAATTTTAAATCTTGGTCTGCATGCTCAGTATTACAACCGAAGCTTTGTACTTGAAGAATAATATCGGCAACCTTAAAAAGTTGCGCTCTATCTGAAATGATTTTTGCCCCTACGGACTCGTAGTCGCTATCCATAAAACCTGCGGCATGACCGGCATTAGACTGCACATGGACCTGCATACCTGCATCAATAAACGGCTTTATATTTTCAGGACAAACTGCAACCCGTTTTTCATTCTCTGCTGATTCCTTAGTGATTCCTATAATCACGATTTACTCCTTAATATTATTGGTTTTATCCCAAAGAAAAAAATTGTTGACCCCACGCTGATTATTTATTCTTAAAAGTGTAACAAAACCATGGGGCGAAACCATTATGAATATAAATATAGTCATAATAAAAAAAAATTATTATATGTATACGTATAGGTAACTGTGAAAGGCGTACTTTATTTAGGCATTGCGTGTAATGGCAAAATCCGCAAGGGCTAAAAGCACTTCTTTTTGATCACTATCTTTCAAGGATTGAATGGATTTTTTTGCTAAGTTACTGTTTTCTTGAGCCTTTTTTTGGCTGTACTCAAGGCCGCCAGAGTTTGTCACTATCTCAAGCACTTGATCAAATTTCTCAGAGGATTTCAGTTTAAATGCCTCGCGCAACAACTTCTGGCTATCAATATCGGCATTGTCACGTGCATAAATCACAGGCAATGTCATTTTACCCTCGGCAAGGTCGTCACCAATATTTTTGCCAGTAACTTCGACATCACCCTTAAGATCCAACACATCGTCTGCAATTTGAAATGCCATACCAAGGTATTTACCATAATTAGCCATAGCCGCTCTATCTCCATCGGCAATAATGGCGCCACATTCGCATCCAGCCTCGAATAACTTGGCTGTTTTTCTGTAAATTACTTCAAGGTAAGTTTGCTCTTCTAGATCTGCATTTCCGGCGTTAGCAAGCTGTTGCACTTCGCCCTCTGAAATTACGTTAGTGGCATCAGCCATAGTGCCCATAACGTCCATATCAGCAATATCAACTAACATCTGAAAGGCTCGCGAATACAAAAAATCTCCCACCAAAACACTGGGTGCATTACCCCAAACAGCATTTGCAGTTTGACGACCACGGCGCAATTGAGAGAGATCAACCACGTCATCATGCAGAAGTGTTGCTGTATGAATAAACTCAATTACAGCTGCTACCTTTAGATGGTTTTTACCCTTGTAGTTATTGGCTAGGGCGCTCAGTAGCACCAGTATCGGGCGCAGGCGTTTACCACCAGCATCAATAATGTAGTTGCCCACATTTCCGACTAGAGCAACATCTGATTTTAGGTTATCGAGAATCAATTGATTGACCGCACAAAGATCATCAGCAACTGTGCTTTGATAAAAGGTCATGTTAGTGGAAATACCCTGAATCTTTTTAATGCCCGCACTCTAGCAGAGCAAGGTATGCTGTCAAGCCTAATTGTCAGATTAAACAGGGACAAGCTTATATCCTGCTTTGTATTGAAATCATTTATCTGTTGATGAAGGTGCGATAAGTCGTTACGATGCACCCTTTGTAGTAATTCACAAAGGATGTCATGTCTAATAAACCCGCTTCTTCCTTCTCCAAGGAAGACATTTTAAAATGTAGTAATGGAGAACTCTTCGGCCCAGGCAACGCCAGACTTCCAGCCCCAAATATGTTGATGATCGATCGTATAATTGAGATTAACAATAATGGCGGAAGTAAAGGACTCGGGCAAATTATCGCTGAAATTGATATCAAACCTGACCTGTGGTTTTTTGACTGCCACTTCAAAGGGGATCCAGTAATGCCGGGTTGTCTCGGGCTTGACGCTCTTTGGCAACTAATTGGCTTCTTTTTAGTGTGGAATGGAAATCCCGGAAGAGGTAGAGCCTTAGGCGCTGGTAACGTTAAATTTTTTGGTCAAATCTTGCCAAGCGCCAAGAAAGTGGTCTACAAACTAGATATCACTCGGCTAATTCAACGCAAACTGATAATGGGCATTGCCGATGGTAGTGTCGAGGTGGATGGTCGCGAAATCTATACCGCCAAAGACCTTAAGGTCGGGCTGTTTGAGAATACCGCTGACTTTTAACCTTGCTCCATGAAAAACAATGTAAAGGATAATCAATGAGACGCGCAGTAGTCACCGGACTAGGGATTATTTCCTGTCTGGGCAATGATAAACAGACCGTAACCCAATCCCTCCGTGAAAGTAATTCAGGTATTCGCTATCGTGAAGATTTTGCTGAAATGGGTCTCAAATGCAATGTGGGTGCGGTGTTGGATATTGATCCGAAGGATCATATTGACCGCAAAATTCTTCGCTTTATGGGACCATCAGCTTCCTACGCCTACATGGCCACGGAGCGTGCTATAGCGGATGCGGGATTAACAGAAGATATGGTCTCAAATCTGAGAACAGGCCTTGTCATGGGTTCTGGAGGGGTTTCTGGTGAAATGTTTACGGAAACCATTGATGTTATGCGCTCCAGAGGTATTAAGCGTGCTGGGCCCTACAGGGTCACTCAGATTATGGCAAGTACTGTATCAGCCTGTGTGGCAACGCCCTTCAAAATAAAAGGCGTTAATTACTCACTCGCCTCCGCATGTGCTACAAGCGCTCATTGTATTGGCCACGCAGTAGAACTTATTCAACTAGGTAAGCAGGATATTCTGTTGGCGGGTGGCTCTGAAGATATGCACTGGTCAATGGCTGGTATGTTTGATGCTATGGGGGCCTTAACCAGCAAGTTTAATGATACACCGGAAGTGGCTTCCCGCGCCTATGATGCAGATCGCGATGGATTTGCCCCAGGCTTGGGTGCTGGCACAGTGGTTGTTGAAGAGCTAGAGCATGCTCTTGCCCGAGGCGCCAATATTATCTGTGAAATCACAGGTTATGGTGCTACCTCAGATGGTGCTGATATGGTGGCTCCTTCAGGTGAAGGTGCAGAACGCTGTATGAAGATGGCTATGGAAACAGTTTCTGGACCTATCGATTATCTAAACACTCACGGCACAAGCACACCCGTTGGTGATATTGCAGAGTTAACAGCGATTCACAACACATTTGGCGATAACTGCCCTGATATTAGCTCTACGAAATCCCTTTCCGGTCACAGTCTTGGGGCAGCGGGCGTGCATGAGGCTATTTACTGCATGTTAATGATGGAAAATAACTTTATTGCAGGTTCTGCGCATATTGATAATCTGGATGAAAAAGCTCAGGGGCTACCTATTGTTCTCGAGAGCAAAGAAAAACAGCTTAACCGAATTATGTCCAATAGCTTTGGTTTTGGCGGCACAAATGCCAGTCTTATTATGGAGCCCTACTCAGGCTAATTAATCACAGCAAAATAAAAAAGGCACCCCTTGGGTGCCTTTTTTATACCTCTAAACAGGTAAACTTAATATAACTTATATATCACTTAAGCGCTGCAATTACAGCTTCAGCGCTAGAGCTCTCAAATCCACTCTCGTCAACGTTAAGCAGTTCCACCACACCGTTATTAACGACCATTGCAAAGCGTTTACTGCGCACACCCATACCATAGCCAGAGGCATCCATATCCAAGCCAAGAGCCTTAGCATAGGCGCCATTGCCATCTGCCAACATCACAAGATTTTCCGCATTGGCACTTTTACCCCATGCATCCATTACAAACACATCATTGACTGAGAGACAGGCAACCGTATCAACGCCACACTCAACCAGTTGGTCGTAGTGCACCACAAAGCCCGGAAGATGTGCAACAGAACAGGTGGGCGTAAAAGCCCCTGGCACCGCAAAAAGCACCACTTTTTTTCCTGTAAAGAGGTCTTCACTGGTTATTTGAGAGGGGCCCTCGGCCCCCATCACAGCAAATGCACCCTGAGGTACATTGTCTCCAACTTGAATGGTCATACTATCTCCAAAAAATTGTTTATGTTAAAACGGGATATCGTCACCTACATCCCAGTCAGCATTTTGCGTCTGTCCAGATGACTGATTTGATTGAGGTGACTGTTGTGACGAGGATTGTTGTGGCGGCGGAGGCGCCATAGAGGCTCCAGACTGTTGCTCATACCCACCCTGACTGCCTCTGCTGTCAAGCATTTGCATTTCACTGGCCACAATCTCTGTTGTGTAACGGTCCTGACCGTCTTGGCCCTGCCATTTACGGGTACGCAGTGAGCCTTCAACATAGAGTTTGGTGCCCTTTTTAACATACTGCTCAACAATTTCTGCAAGACGGTTAAAAAATACTATACGATGCCATTCTGTTCGTTCTTGTTGGTCACCCGTGTTCTTATCTTTCCACGACTCAGATGTTGCAATACTCAGGTTAGTCACCGCACCGCCAGAGGGCATATAACGCACCTCAGGGTCTTGACCACAGTTTCCGACTAAGATTACTTTATTGACTCCACGTGTCATTTTTTTCCCCTGTCTATTTGCGATTAAAATAGGGTTCTAGGATGGCCATATCAATTACTTTTGGATCAACTTTGAGGTAGGCCAAATCTTCACCCTCTATTAGAAGTATATCTTCTACGCCAGCAATAGATGAAATTATTTTTTTAAATTCATTACTATCCTTATCAGGCACCTGCAAAACCAAGCTCTTAAGGGGTTTTGGGGATTGCATACCAAGCGCAAAACCCAACCATAGAAGCATAATTGCGGCTAAAACAATAAATAATCCATCAACACCGATACTGCCCAGAGCCCAACCACCAAGGGCACCACCCACAAATGCACCCATAAACTGAGATGAAGAGTAAATACCCATCGCCGTGCCACGACTACCTACTGGGCAGACTTTGCTTAACCATGATGGCAGCGAAGCCTCCAAAAGATTAAACGCGCTAAAGAAGATAAGCAGTAAAATGGGTGTTGACCATGGCGAGCGATAAGCGCTAAGACTGATCATAATTATTATCATTAGCGCGATAGCAACGACAAAACAAAGTTTTTGTTTTTGGTATTTTTCACCGACAATCATTACTGGCAACATGGCTAAAAAGCCACCGCCCAACAGGACTAAATACACCCACCACAAACTCTCAGGGGCAATTGCCATATCCTTTACTAGGATACTGGGTACAACAACAAACGCTGCCATTAAGACCAAATGCAGACAAAAAATACCCAAGTTTAGACGCTGTAAAATCGACACACCAAGCAGCGATCTTATCTGCGCCACATCGGTATTGGTCTCGCGATTTCTCTGCATAGGCTGAGCTACTGGCATAGCTCCAATAAAAATAAATATACCCAGAAAACCCAGCCCAGCCGTAAACCAAAAAATACCCGATAAACCAGTGGCAGCCGCAATAACAGGCCCAAGAATCATTGCAACGGCAAAAGATAAACCTATGGTACCGCCAATAGCAGCCATGGCTTTTGTTCGGTTCTCTTCAGAAGTAAAATCAGTCACCAAGGCCATTAGCGTACTGGCAATTGCACCCATACCCTGCAGAGCTCGTCCAATAACTAATGCCATAGCTGATTCTGCTACCGCAGCAACCAGACTACCTAAAACAAAGAGTATTAGACCAAAAATAATAATGGGTCTTCGCCCAATTTTATCTGACAGCAAACCTAAGGGTAATTGGAAAATTGCCTGGGTAAAGCCATAGATACCCAAACTGACACCCAGAAGGAAGGGGGTAGCCCCAGAATAACTATCGAAGTAAATCGCCATTACTGGCAAAACCATAAACAAGCCGAGCATGCGAAAGCCATAGAGACTGGCAATAGATATTACGCTGCGCTTCTCTAGGGCAGAAAAAGTAACAGATGGCTGTGAGGTATTGGTCAAGGTCGCTGTATTTGTTGTTTAAAAACGATTCCTTATAGTAACAGCGTGCCACCCAGTGAGAAATAAATTTTGAATTTTTTTTAAAAAAATCCGCGGTTTAAGTTTCATCGTAACCAATCATTAAATAGATTTTGCTCAAGCACTGCCACGGGCTCTATAATCGATCCTTTAACCCTTGAAAAAGATAAGCCCATGGATAGCATTCAAGTACGCGGAGCCAGAACCCACAACCTTAAAAATATTGACCTTGATATACCCCGCGATAAATTAGTTGTTATCACGGGGCTGTCTGGTTCAGGCAAATCCTCATTGGCTTTCGATACCCTCTATGCGGAGGGTCAAAGACGCTATGTTGAATCGCTATCTACTTATGCACGTCAGTTCCTCTCTATGATGGAGAA
This sequence comes from Porticoccaceae bacterium, assembly GCA_964231105.1. Classification (GTDB taxonomy): domain Bacteria; phylum Pseudomonadota; class Gammaproteobacteria; order Pseudomonadales; family Porticoccaceae; genus HTCC2207. The sequence continues at coordinate 6,014 of CAXRJI010000013.1, read as the reverse complement.
GCCCGATATAGATCATATTGAAGGCCTGTCCCCCGCAATCTCCATCGAACAAAAATCAACCAGTCATAACCCCCGTTCAACGGTTGGCACAATCACAGAGATTTACGACTATTTGCGTTTACTGTTTGCTCGCGCTGGCGAACCTCGCTGTCCAGACCATGGTGAACCTCTAAATGCTCAAACCGTAAGTCAGATGGTTGATCAGGTGCTTGAACTGCCTGAGGATACTAAGCTGATGCTGTTGGCGCCGGTGGTAAAAGATCGTAAAGGTGAGCACTTGCACCTTATTGAGAGTTTACGTCGTCAGGGTTTTATTCGAGCTCGAATCGATGGTTTAGTCTGTGATCTGGATGAAGCGCCAGCTCTCGATAAAAAGAAAAAACACAGTATTGATGTTGTTGTCGATCGCTTTAAGGTCAAACAGGACGTTAAATTACGTCTTGCCGAGTCCTTTGAAACGGCGTTGGGATTAGCTGACGGTATCGCTGTTATTAGTGCAATGGATGGCGACCAACCTGACAGAATATTTAGCGCAAAATTTGCTTGCCCTATTTGTAATTACAGCTTGACCGAATTAGAGCCTCGTCTGTTTTCATTTAACAATCCGGCCGGCGCTTGCCCAACCTGTGATGGATTGGGTATCCATCAATATTTTGATATTGATCTGGTAGTGCAACATCCAGAGGCCTCAATCTCGGAGGGAGCCATACGTGGATGGGATCGGCGCAACCTGTTTTACTACAATATGCTCTCCAGCCTTGCTGATCACTACGACTTTGATATAGATCAACCTTGGGAAAAACTCCACCCTACCCACCAACAAAAAATTCTTTTTGGCAGTAATGACGAAGAAATCAATTTTAATTACGTAAATGATCGCGGCACAGTATTTCGGCGCCAGCATAGTTTTGAGGGGGTAATCCATAATATGGAGCGCCGTTACCGAGAAACTGAGTCACAATCGGTAAGAGAAGATCTTACCAAATTTATGGCCACCTCAAACTGCCCAGATTGTGCAGGCACTCGCCTGCGCAAATCAGCGCGCAATGTATTTGTTGATAATAAACGCATTGAAGATATTGTCTCCATGCCCGTGGGCCAGTGCTATGATTATTTTGAGGCTCTCGATCTACCCGGTCGACAGGGTGAAATTGCAGAAAAGATTATTAAAGAAATTCGTGATCGCTTCTGCTTTTTGGTGGATGTGGGCTTAAATTATCTGTCCCTTAATCGCAGTGCAGAAACTCTGTCCGGTGGTGAGGCGCAACGCATAAGGCTAGCTAGCCAGATTGGTGCCGGTCTTGTCGGCGTGATGTATATTCTGGATGAACCCAGCATTGGTCTGCATCAGCGCGACAATGAGCGCCTGCTTAATACACTGATACGCCTTCGCGACTTGGGTAATACCGTTATTGTGGTGGAGCACGATGAAGATGCTATTAAGGCGGCTGACCATATTATTGATATTGGACCCGGTGCCGGTATTCATGGTGGCGAAATTGTTGCAAAAGGCACTAGCAAACAAATTATTGCTAATAAACATTCAGTCACAGGGCAATTTTTATCGGGTACTCGCGCAATAACCATTCCTAAGGTTCGTCACAGTGGTAATGGAAAACAACTGCAAATAAAAGGTGCCTGTGCCAATAACCTTCAATCTGTTGATTTGCAAATTCCAATGGGTGTTTTTACCTGTATTACTGGTGTCTCAGGGTCAGGCAAATCTACTCTGATCAATGAAACCCTATACCCTGCCGCCGCAGTCGCCCTCAATAAGGCGTCCACTCTAAAGCCTGCCGCGCACAAAGAGATAAACGGGCTTAATCACCTAGATAAATGTATTGATATCAATCAAAGTCCCATTGGTCGCACGCCCAGATCTAACCCTGCTACTTATACGGGTATATTTACGCCCATAAGGGAGTTATTTGCCGGCACTCAGGAGGCGCGCTCAAGGGGTTATACCCCCGGGCGTTTTAGCTTTAATGTTAAAGGCGGTCGATGCGAGGCCTGTCAGGGTGATGGTGTCACCAAGGTTGAAATGCACTTCCTACCTGATATCTATGTGCCCTGTGATGTTTGTAAGGGCAAGCGCTACAACCGAGAAACCTTGGATATTGTTTTTAAAGGCAAAAATATTCATCAGGTTCTAGAGATGACCATTGAAGATGCTCGGGAATTTTTTGACTCAATACCGGCCATTGCACGCAAACTGCAGACCCTTATAGATGTTGGACTTTCCTATATTAAATTAGGGCAATCAGCCACCACATTATCTGGCGGTGAGGCACAGCGGGTAAAGCTCTCTAAAGAGCTCTCTAAGCGCGATACGGGTAAAACCCTGTATATCCTTGATGAGCCCACAACAGGTCTGCATTTCCATGATATTGAGCAACTGCTAAAGGTATTACATCGACTACGTGATCACGGCAACACAGTAGTGGTTATTGAACATAATCTAGATGTTATTAAAACAGCAGATTGGATTGTTGATTTGGGCCCTGAGGGCGGTTCAGGCGGCGGCCAAATAATCGCAACTGGAACACCAGAAGATGTGATGGCCATTAAGGCTTCCCACACTGGTCGCTTTCTTAAGAAAATTTTACAAAGCTAGGTACCACAGAGAGTATTAAGTTTTGTCTTGCTCTTATTCTTATACTTATTTTTATTCTAGCTCTGACTGAAATTCCTCTAACAAGTCCAGAGGCTCTAATTCCTCGCCCTCAAGATCTGAATTCCAGTTGACCCCTACCCTCAGCACATCGTAGTGCATACCTACTAGCCAGTCCTCCATAAACTCTTCAATGGCTATGGCCACTGGCGTATAAATCTGCCATTCCTCAGTACAAAGGGCCTCAGCTAGGGCTTGGCTTGACCAAAAGGGCATCACAGTAACCTCTGCAACCTCATCTGAGTCCACGGTAGCCCATTGCTCTTTAGCGTCTCTAAGACCCCAAATACAGCCATTTTCTAGACACTCGACAATTAAGCGGTCTAAGTTTTCTTGAAAATCATCTGAAAGTGGCTCCATAGGGTTCTCTTTGATTGGATCTAAAGGCTGCTATGGTAACTGCTTTATATGCGAGTGACTACAATCTCTGGGGTGATAGCTCTACTAAATAGCCCTAAGAGATAGTATTGCTATTAGTGAATTGGAATTGACCAATGATTGCTGTGCTGTGATACAGATCCACCCATACGCTCTTCAATTACCCTATCCACAACCTCAACACCCATTTTAGACATGGCTTGCAATGTGATATCCCCCTTTTGGTTGGGCAAATAATCAGGAAAGTTGCGTCTGGTGCGATGTATCCAAAAGGTATCTGATAAATTATCTTCAGCGAAGGCCCTCTCTACCCCCTGTTTACCCAACATAAACCCCAGTAAGCCACCCCAAGTAGCGGTTGGGTTATCAGAATCCCAACCGGCTAGTGTGCCAATTTGCAGAGTGCGCACTATATCACCCTCACCATAAAAGAGACTGACTAAACTAGCGGCAAAATTAATTACAGCATCAAAGGGCTCAGAATAGGTATAGCCGTCTTCGTTACCCAGTTGATAGCGAGAAAAAACAGCATGCCTTGTCCATTCCCAGTTATTTTTATCAGGATTATTGTCATAGTGGTCTTTTACAAACCGGTAAACGGCAGCGGCTGTGGAATCCTCTGGCAAATAAGTACTGGCTTGTTCTGCTAGCCACTGAGTCTGATCCTTTAAACTCATATTTGTATCGACAACTGGCGCCAAACTATGCATAACAACATAAAACTGCGCAATCCATTCTGCATCATATTTGGCCGTAGTTCTTATGGGCAAGTGGGCCAAATCAAGGGCTATATCCGGTCGACCTGGTGATAACAGACCAAATATTTCTGTCGTCAATTGCGCATCGATCATCGAATAATATGGGTTGTTACTGGGCTCGCTGGTTTGCGGTGGCAGTAGTCCCTGCTCCATCAGCTCTCGGGCCTTTTGGTTAGACACCCACAGGAAGTTCTCTATTTGTGGCTTAGAGTCAGGAAACTTTTGATATAGCGGCGCATCAGTTTCAGAGTAGATATGGGTTAACCATCCCTCGCGTATCTGCTCGGCACTTAACTGGCTGCTTTGAGTGCTATGAAGCAGATACAGATACATAAACTCTATATCCGTATCATCATCCGCACCCCAAGGTGTCCCTTTGCGCTCAAAGAAGAAATCTATACGATCAGCATGGGGCACATACTCCCCCCACATGGCTTTTTGATCGGCAGCACCCCAATCATTATCCGTATAAAACGGCAGAGTGGTTACGGAGCCCACCTTATCCATTTCCGTGATAAGGCCGGTCCAGTTGCCAATACTTTGCCCCAGCCAAAAACCATGAAATTTCTCTTGATAATCTTGCCGTGATAGTTCAATGGTGGCTCTTTCAGAAGAGATAGTGGCCTTTGCAGAATAACGATCAGTCGCTGTTAACGTCAGTATCACTAAAATCAGTCCTGATAAAAAGAGCGTTATTATTATTTTGTGTGTGCGCGTCATAACCTGTTAGACAATTCTTTTTAATTGAATTTTGCTACAATAGCACAACCGAAAATCAAATAGGTATGCGCCGGATTTACGCTCCGGTTAAGCTGAAAATCATTGAGAGTCAATTATGTCCACTCAGTACGTTACCTGTGCCCTGTATAAATTTGTGGCACTGCCTCATTTTCAAAGCCTGCGCGCACCCCTACTTAAAGTTATGACCGACAACCAGGTCTATGGCACGCTTTTGCTTGCCAGTGAAGGTATTAATGGCACTGTCTCCAGCACCCGAAAAGGTATAGATACGTTGCTTGCATGGCTGGATCAACAACCGGGATTAGACAATATTGATTGCAAAGAGTCCTTCGACAACAAAATACCCTTTTACCGAACCAAGGTTAAACTTAAAAAAGAAATTGTTACCATGGGTGTTGAGGGGATTGATCCGAAAAAGACCGTGGGTACCTATGTTAAACCCGAGGACTGGAATCAGTTAATCGCTGATCCAGAAGTCTTAGTGGTCGATACTCGCAATCATTATGAGGTGCAAATCGGCACCTTTGAAAATGCGGTTAACCCAGAGACTGACAGCTTTCGCGAATTCCCCAAATGGGCACAAAAAAATCTCGACCCCAATAAAAACAGCAAAATTGCTATGTTTTGCACCGGCGGTATCCGATGCGAAAAATCGACCGCTTATCTTAAAGAACAGGGCTTTGATGAGGTCTATCACCTAAAGGGCGGCATCCTTAAGTATTTGGAAGAAGTTCCCGAAGAGCAATCCCTGTGGCACGGTGAATGCTTTGTCTTTGATAATCGCGTGACCGTTAACCACAGCCTAGAAGCAGGTTCTTTTGATCAGTGTCACGCCTGCCGTATGCCCATTACCGAACAGGAAAAAACCCTTGATAGCTATCAAGAGGGTATTTCTTGTTTGCATTGCTATGGCAAGGTCAGTGAAGAGCAAAAACAACGCTTTGCGCAACGACAAAAGCAGGTAAAACTGGCTAAAGCCCGTGGGGAATCCCATATCGGCAGCGCTGCCCAGCAAGATACTGAGCGCAGACGGGCAGAGAAAAAAGCGCGCCGACAGGCCAGCGCACAGAGCAAGCCAACCTAAAGGCTATTTTATATGGGCAAGTGCAAGGCTTTATAGGGCGTTAAACGCTGTTTCCAGCCAATCCATTCTGGCCTGATACCAGCTTTTTAGATGAGCCACTTCCTCGGCATGACTATCAAAATAAACTGGGTTGGGCCATACTTGCACGCCAAATAGATTCCACTTATCGTCATTCTCTTGCTGAGACCATTTTAGCTTCTCTGCATATTGGTCAATTTTGCCCAATATATAATCTTCATTGTCTTTAAAGTAGGCAAATCTAGTTCTTACTTTGTCAGCAAATGCTGGGTCCTGTAATAACCTGTCTATCCAAGGGTTCCATCGTACCCAAAAGCCCTCAGTGTAGGTGGCGTCTGAATAATCTACATTGCCAAACCCAAGG
>CAXRJI010000012.1:0-13509 GCA_964231105.1 Porticoccaceae bacterium | reverse complement strand
GGCTATGATGAGGATTGGACTGATCCAGTTTTGCAACCCGGCTATCAAGCCTTTGATAATTATCAGCGAGATATTGCCCGTGATTCTGCAGAAGTTCGCTGGTTATCAGGGCCGCAGGGTCAGATTGCTAACAGTGATTGGTTAATAGGTTTATACACTCAGCAGTCAACTATTGCTCTGACGCGTGAATACACCTACTCAGGCATATTTACCAGTCACTATGAAACAGACTCACTGTCATTCTTCACTGAGGTTAATACGCCATTAACAGATAATGCTGTTTTAACTACGGGTCTGCGCTACGAAAATTGGCAGTCAGACTACATGGACAGCAACCTAATTGGAGGAGGTAACGATGAAAATCTGCTCGGTGCTAAGATTGCTCTTGAGCTCACTCCTGATTCAGGCGGCTTACTGTATGCCAGTGTAACCCGTGGCTATAAGGCAGGTGGCTTTAATGGTGAAGTTGACTTGCCAGATGAATCATTTCGACGTTTTGACACCGAGTACCAATGGAATTATGAGTTTGGTGGCAAATTTCGAAGTGCTGATGGCCGTTTAACTAATTTGATCAATATATTTTATACCGATCGCAAAGATTTACAGTTAAAGTCATCCACACCTATAACCAATGAAAATGGTGGTGCTAGTTATATTGATTTCACTACCAATGCCGGCAAAGGCTACAGCTACGGAATGGAGTGGGAGTTAACGTGGCAACCTGCCGATAATTTGAGTATTGCGTCAAGTTTGGGGTTATTAAAAACTAAAATTACTGAGCATACTAACCCGGATACAGATGCCTTTAACTTGCAGGGTCGAGCAGCTGCCCATGCGCCGGAATTTATGTTTTCAACAGCGCTCAACTATAAGATCACTGAGCAACTGGCCGCCACTTTAGAGGTTCAGGGTAAGGATAAATTCTATTACTCCGATTCCCATAACTATCAGTCTCAGCGCTATAACTTAGTAAATGCACGTTTATCCTATCGTAGTCTCGGATATGAGTTAGTGCTATTTGCCAATAATCTCTTGGATAAAGAATATGGTGTCAGAGGTTTTGACTTTGGTGATTGGGATCCAGATCCACGCAGCGGTGCAGGTTTTGATGAAACACAATTCCAGCAATTGGGTGCACCAAGTGTGGTGGGTTTATCATTGCGTGCTGACTTTTAAGCCCTTAATAAAGGGAATAAGTATTAGAGCGAGTGGATTATGCAGGTAACCATTGATATTAGTATGTATCCAAATCGGGAGGACTTTATTCCTCCCATCAATGGTTTTATTGAGAGAATTAATCAATTTACCGACCTAAAAATCACCACCTTTCCAACCAGTACTGTGGTTCAGGGTGAATATAATCACGCCATGCAGGCGGTGCAAAAAACCATTGCTGAGTGCCACAGGGAATTTAATAGGGCCGTCTATGTTATGAAGATAATTCCCGACTATAAGGCGCTTAACTAATGCCTGAATGGATTGGTCTGGAAACTATCGCCGTCCTATTAGGTGTGGCCTATCTTTTGTTGGCTATGCGAGAAAATAGCCTCTGCTGGTATTGTGCCTTTGTTAGCACCGGTATCTATATTTGGATATTTGGTGATGTCAGCCTGTATATGGAGTCAGCACTTAATGCCTATTATATGTTGATGGCCGTCTACGGCTGGTATCAGTGGCAGCGAGGGGGTAATAGCTCAAATGGGATTCAATTATGCTATTGGCAGTTAAATAAGCATTTGTTGGCAATTGGGCTGGTTTTGATTTTATCTTTACTGTCAGGCTATTTATTAACCCAAAATACTGATGCCAGAATGCCTTATATTGATTCGTTCACCACTTGGGGCAGTGTGATTACAACCTATATGGTGGCGCGAAAGGTTGTGGAAAATTGGATTTATTGGATTTTGATCGATTGCCTATCAATCTTTTTATATATTGATCGGGGGCTTTATCAAACCGCAGGTCTATTTACCCTCTACCTAATTTTGGCCGTAATTGGCTATATGACTTGGAGAAATGCCTATCTCAAGCAGAGCAATTAGTGTCGCCAAACAGGTTCTTAATGATTGGGGGCAGTGGCATGGGCCTTTTCACTCTAAGCCGCAAATCATTGATCAACTCCAAGGTGGTCTCACTAATACCAGTTTCTTGATTGCAGCGGGCTCCAATCGCGCTGTTCTTAGGATCAATAATCCAGAGGCAGAACAGTTAGGTGTCAATCGCCAAACTGAGATCGCTGTCCTAAATAAATTACAGTCCACCAATTTAGTACCCAAATTATACTTTTCTACTGATAGTTACCTAGTCAGTGAGTATATTAATGGGGTTGTCTTAGATGATCATAAAGCGTCTGACCCCAGTATTAAAAGGCACATTGAGCAGGCCCTTGGGATTATTCAAAAACTGGATTGCTCTGATCTGGCAGTACGTAACTACGAGACCTATTTGCGCGAGTACTGCAATCAAATAAGCGCAAGATATTTAGATAAAACAACGAGGCAGTCAGTTCTTCAATTAGCCTCAGATATAGATGCTCAAGAGTGGGATCCAGTGCTTTGCCATCATGATTTAATTCCAGAAAATATTATTATGAGCGCTCGAGGCTTAATTTTAATTGACTGGGAATATGCCTCTGCAGGTCATCCGCAATTTGATTATCTACGTTTAATTAACAGTCATCATATTATGGATATCCCTGCCGATATGAGTGACTTACAGGCTCTGCAAGCCATATTGATACATCTTTGGTATGCCATTCGCTATGCTGAGCTTAGAGAAACAGTCAGTGAGAAATTAATTAAAATACTTGAAACAGTGCAGGCCAAGCTATGAGTGAATACAATCAATTAACACCTGAAGAGCAGCGGATAATCGAGCATAAAGGCACTGAAATGCCTTTTACTGGGCAGTATAACGATCATTTCGAGCCTGGTGTATATGCTTGCAAGCGCTGCAACACTGATCTTTACAAGTCTGAAAGCAAGTTTGCGTCCCACTGTGGGTGGCCCAGTTTTGATGATGAAATTGAGGGTGCGATTAGGCGTGAGATAGATGCAGATGGTAGACGCATAGAAATACTTTGCAACAACTGCGGCGGTCATTTGGGCCACGTGTTTGAAGGTGAGCGGTTAACACCTAAAAACATTCGTCATTGTGTAAATTCTCTGTCAATGACATTTGTCCCTGAGCAATAGCTCAGATCTACTTCAGGAAGTCTAACCCTTTGGCTTGACCATACGTCCAAATAAGACGCCCACCTCAAACAATAACCACATAGGTATAGCCAACAGAATTTGCGAAATAATATCTGGCGGCGTTAATAACATGCCCAGAATAAAGCAGAGTACAAATACATAGGGTCTCTTTTTAGCGAGATTATCTGGATCTACAGTGCCCAGCCAAGACAGTATGACCACTGCAATAGGTATCTCAAAACTTAGCCCAAAGGCCAAAAATAACTTCAGTGCAAAGTCTAGATAGGCGCGAATATCCGGCATCACGCTGATACCCTCGGGTGCAACGCTTGTAAAAAACATAAACACAAGAGGGAACACAACATAAAAAGCAAAAGCCATTCCTGCGTAAAACAGAATCACGCTGGAAAAAAACAAGGGCAAAACAACTCTCTTTTCTTTTTTATATAAACCCGGTGCTATAAAGGCCCACAACTGATACAGAATAAATGGCATGGTTAGATAGATAGCCAGAATCAGAGTGAGTTTAAAGGGGGTTAAAAACGGAGACGCTACCTCAGTTGCAATCATTGTCGAGGATTCAGGTAGAAAGCTTCTGATGGGTTCTGAAATAAACAGATAAAGCTGTTCGCTAAAGGGAAACATGCAAACAAACACAACAAACACAGCGATAAAAGTACGCAATAGCCGGTCACGTAATTCCAGCATGTGATTAACAAGAGGTTGAGTAGGGAGGTTTTCCTGCTCAGTCATTGTTGGATTCCGTTATTGCCTGTGAGGATTTGCGTAGACTTTGAGTAATTTCCTTCTGTGTTGAATTGGCACTATCGATGGTTTCTTCTAGTTCATTCTTACTATCTTCAAGGTCGCGCAAAATTTTCTCATTGTGCAATTGATGCCGCACTTCATCCATGCCAACTTCTTGTTCAAGTTCATGTCGAACTTTTGCATAGGCCTGTCTCAGGCGTCCAATCCATAAGCCAATGCTGCGAACTGTTTCAGGCAGTCGCTCTGGCCCCATTACCACAAGAGTAATAAGAGCAATAACTAAAAGCTCAGAAAATCCAATATCAAACATAGATCACTAACCCAAGTTGCAAATATAGGTTACTTGTCAGATCCTTTTGTTGCGTCTTCTTCAGCTTTTTCTGAGGTTTCTTTGGTCTCATCTCCAGACGAAATAGACTCTTTAAAGCCTTTTACAGCTCCGCCTAGATCAGAACCAATATTGCGTAACTTTTTGGTACCAAAAATAAGTGCAACGATAACCAGAATTATTACCAGTTCTTGCAAGCCAAATCCCATAATATCCTCCTAGCCTTCTTTAAATTTTTTCTTTGTTTGCTTACTTTTAAAAGAATAATTATCTATTCGCTTTTTCTTCATGACCCGATAGACCAAAGCGGCGAGCCAATTCTTCTTGCACTGCCTTGGCATCTTCCCCAAGGTGGCAAAGCATAACTAGACTGTGAAACCACAGGTCAGCAGTTTCATAAATCAATTTTTCATTGTTACCAGACTGATAAGCATCTTTTGCGGCCAGAATAGTTTCTACCGCTTCCTCGCCAACCTTTTCCAGTATCTTGTCCAAACCTTGCTCGTAAAGACTAGCCACATAGGAATCATCACCTGATGCACTTTTACGAGATTCAAGTACTTGGCACAACTGTCCCAAAATATCGGGATTCATGAGTAGATATCCTTGTTATCTTTAAGTACGGGTTCAGTGGTTTTCCACTCTCCATTTTCGTAGGTACGGAAAAAGCAAGATTGGCGGCCCGTATGGCAGGCAATGCCTCCCAACTGTTCCACTTGTAATAAGATTACGTCATTGTCACAGTCCAACTGTATTTCTTTAAGGTTTTGCACATGTCCAGATTCTTCGCCTTTGCGCCATAACTTTTGTCTTGAGCGCGACCAGTAGACGGCACGATTTTCATTAATCGTGAGGGTAAGCGCCTCAGCATTCATCCACGCCATCATAAGTATGCGCCCAGTTTTATAATCCTGAGCGATGGCAGGGATAAGGCCGTCCGCGTTCCAAGCGATATCATTTAAATAGGAACTCAAGGTTAGTCTCCCTGTTAGCTATTTAGTGCTTTTAAGCTATGGTCAATAACTACTGTTTATAAAAAGTGCAATTTATAATAAGTGCAATTATGTCAGCAGTTGATCACCAACAACAGTGCTGGTGTAAAGTTAGTGCAACAATCGAACCAGCAATCCAACCATTATAACAACAGCACCGATCGCCATGGCGGACCCAAAGGTGGTTAGCCATTGGGTAGCAACTACCCCCATACCCATACCTACCAAAGAGGTAGCAAGCAATCTAAATTTGTATGTTTTACCGCCTAATTCGGGTGAATGTTTGTCTTTTATAGGATCAGATGCTTTTTCTTGAAGCTGCTCCACCGCTTGGAAGAGCATAGGTGGTATCTTGGGCAGATTCTCCAAAAGATCTGGTAGTTGCTGTTTAAATTGATTGTAAACATTTTTAACGGAGTAGCGCTCTTTTAGCCATTTTTCTAAAAACGGTTGGGCCGTGATCCAAAGATCTAAGTCAGGATACAGTTGTCGACCCAGCCCCTCTACATTAAGAAGGGTCTTTTGCAACAGCACCAGTGAGGGCTGAACCTGCATATTAAATTTTCTGGCAGTGGTGAATAAGTTGATCAGCATATGCCCAAGAGAGATATCTTTTAAAGGGCGTTCAAAAATAGGTTCACAAACCGCCCTGATAGCCGTTGTAAACTCAATAATTGATGTGTCCTTGGGCACCCAACCAGAGCGTACATGTAGTTCGGCTACTTGACGATAATCACGCTTAAAAATAGCCATTAAATTACGTGCCATATAAAACTGATCATCCCTGGATAGGGAGCCCATGATGGCACAGTCAATAGCTATATAGCGCGGGCTTTGCGGGTGGGTGACATCGACAAAAATATTGCCGGGATGCATATCGGCGTGAAAAAAATTGTGCTCGAAGACCTGGGTAAAAAAGATCTCAACCCCGCGCTCAGCAAGTACTTTTAACTCGACACCAGCCGCTTCAAGACCTTTAACATCATTGACTGCCAAGCCATTTATACGCTCTATCACTAGTACATTTTCGTTGCTAAAGGGCCAATGCACCTCTGGTACATAGAGTAGGGGAGAGTTTTCAAAGTTATGTCTAAGTAAAGTGGTATTAGCACCCTCAGATTGGAGATTGAGCTCACCCCAAATTACATTCTCATAATCTTCAACTACCTCTACCGGTCGCAACCGTTTTCCATCAACGCTGTACTTAGCCAGTAGTTTTGCTATGGTGTAGAGAAGTTTTAAATCTTCAGCGATGATTTTTTCAATACCGGGTCGAACAGCTTTAACAACCACCTCTGTGCCGTCAGTCAATGTGGCTGGGTGCACCTGTGCTATGGAGGCAGACGCTAGCGGCTCGCTATCAAACTTTGCAAAAACATCCTCTACCTTAGCCTCAAGAGCAGACTCAACATTAGCTTTAAATAACTCGGGCGCAAAAGGCGGTACATTATCTTGAAGCTGGGCTATTTCGGCGCAGATATCCGCAGGCACTATATCGGGTCGGGTGGAGAGCAATTGACCAAATTTGATAAAAATTGGCCCTAGTTCCTCAAGAGCCATGCGCAACCTGGCGCCCCGTGGTGCACTCGCAGAACCAAAAATAATGGCCGGTGCAAGTAATAGACGAACACTCAAGGGCAAACGCTTTCTATCGAGCAACTTATCTAATCGATACTTGCCAGCAATATAGGCTATTTTGCTCAGACGTTTTAGACGTGTCACTAGACAGATTTCTCCGGTGTATCTGAGGCTAATTGGGCCGTGAATCTTTGGAATTTGGCCATCAGACGATCAGTGTCTGAGGCTAATTGTCGAATACCTTGTTTTAACACTTGGTATTCTCCTGAGGTAGGCGTGAGCTTGAGCTCCTCTTGACTTATCTCACGCAGCGCTGATGTGACACGCTCTTTGTTGTTGGCGCTAAATGTTGTTGTTTTTCGAATAACATCACCAATAATATGAGCTGGGACATCACCCAATAAATCTGCAATAGCCGCCTCCCAATCAATATCTAACGCACCCAGTAAATCGTTGAGTTGACGCAGGGTTTCAAGATTGCCAGACACCTTTACCCCAGAGTCAGCAAACGAGCTGGTATCACTGCTGTTGATGGCTAAATTGACTAGGGCAACCAATGATCCGCTCAGGGTAATGGCTGCCTCATCTTGCCAGTCTTTATGCAAACTGATGCCGTCTTTATGAGGTTCAATAGCTATTTGGATTGGCGGTAGCGCACAGTTAATCAGAATTACCTGCTGATCGAGGGCTTTAAGTTTCTTTTGTGTCCCCTGATCATAATTTAAGGCGGCGTTAATAACTGCCTCAAAACCACTTAGGGCAGCAGCACTGACGGTATCGAAAATCATCAGGCTTTGATTCCTCGATGGATAGCGACAATACCGCCAGTTAGATTTTGAAAGTCGGTATTTACAAAGCCTGCTTCATCCATCATACCCAGAAGGGTCTGCTGATCAGGATGCATACGAATTGATTCTGCTAGGTATTGATAACTATCGGCATCATTGGCGAATAGTTTGCCTAACTTTGGTAGAACATTAAAAGAGTAACTGTCATACAGCTTGGAAAATAAGGCATTTGTTGGCTTGGAAAACTCAAGCACTAACAGTTTGCCACCTGGTGCCAACACCCGTTGCATGGATCGCAGAGCCATGGCCTTATCAGTGACATTGCGCAGGCCAAAGGCGATGGTAATTAGGTTAAAGGTGTTGTCTGGGAAGGGCAGATACTGAGCATCGGCTTGAGCGAACTGGACATTATTGCTAATTCCTTGGTCAATTAACTTATCACGACCGCGACACAGCATTGATTGATTAATATCAGCTAATACAACTGAACCTTCATCACCAACAATGCGAGAAAATTTTGCCGCCAGATCTCCGGTACCTCCGGCAATATCAAGGACAGTATGGCCACTGCGCACACCGGACATTTCCGTGACAACCTGTTTCCATAGGCGGTGTATACCCATAGACATCAGGTCATTCATAAGGTCATAGTTGTCTGCAACCGAGTGAAATACCTCGGCGACTTTACCTGCTTTTTCTTCGACATTGACTGTTTTATAGCCAAAGTGGGTTGTTTTATCCGACATTGTAAGACACGCCTTTAAGCTGAACAGTCTATTGTAGCTTGAGTTTGGACAATAGGGTATTGCCAGTCATTGTTTAATGAGTGTACGTGTAAGGTACCTATAAGAGTTTTACAACTTGCGTGTCTGGTTCACGGCTTTGGCCGGCTTGGTGAAGTTGATCAAGGTAGTTTGACCAGTTTTGCGAGTAGTTGCTGCCTAGATCAAACAGATAGTCCCAACTAAAGATGCCAGAGTCATGGCCATCGCTAAAGATAATTTGTATCGCATAATTACCAGAGGCAACAACGTTATCAATTAGTACAAATTTCTTACCAAATTGCAGTACTGCTTGGCCATGACCATGACCACGCACTTCAGCGCTGGGAGAGAAAACCCTTAAGTACTCCGCCGGTAGGTCAAATTGGCGTTGTTCATACTCAAGGGTCAGCATATCCTTTTTTTTATTGACGAGTATTCGTTTCGGCGTGGTCATAATGGGTACAATTGGTATCCAGTGCTTTTATTAGAGGATAAATCGCGTTAAATCTTCGTCACCTGCAAGTTCTGCCAAGTGTTTATCTACAAAGGCGGCATCAATGGTAATAGATTTGCCGCTAGTACCTAGATCTGACGCATCGAAGGATATTTCCTCTAAAAGACGCTCTAAAATAGTGTGAAGTCGCCTTGCACCAATATTTTCCGTTCCCTCGTTGACCTCAAAGGCAATCTCAGCAATACGGCGCACGCCATCCTGAGCAAACTTTATCTTAAGGTTTTCTGTGGCCATTAACTCAGTGTACTGTTTGGTTAATGAGGCCTTGGGCTCAGTAAGAATTTTTTCTAGATCACCTACTTCAAGGGAGTCTAACTCTACGCGTATAGGTAATCGACCTTGAAGTTCCGGTATTAGATCTGAGGGCTTTGATAGATGGAATGCCCCTGAAGCAATAAATAAAATATGATCAGTTCTAATCATGCCGTACTTAGTCGAAACAGTACTACCCTCAATAAGTGGCAATAGGTCCCGTTGAACCCCTTCGCGAGACACATCAGTGCCAGAGACTTCACCGCGGCGGCATACTTTGTCAATCTCATCAAGGAAGACAATGCCATTCTGTTCTGCCGCTTCAACAGCGCTGATTTTAATTTCCTCTTCGTTAATGAGTTTGGAGGCCTCCTCTTCTTTTAGCTGTTTCATAGCATCAGCAACAGTGATTTTGCGGGTAGCTGTCTTACCTTTGCTCATGGTGCTAAACATATTCTGCAACTGCGAGGTCATCTCCTCCATGCCTGGAGGCGCCATAATCTCAACACCTGCAGGAATTTGACTCAGCTCAATTTCAATTTCTTTGTCGTCTAAATCACCTTCGCGCAGCTTTTTGCGAAACACTTGGCGAGTTGATGTATCTTTTCCACCGCTGCCACCGCGAGCTGCAGGAAGCAAAGCGTCTAACACTCTTTCCTCTGCGGCATCTATGGCGCGCTGTTCTACTTTAACTACCTCCTGCTCACGACGCTGTTTGACCGCAGTTTCCACTAGGTCGCGAATAATGGATTCCACATCTTTACCCACATAACCCACTTCGGTAAATTTTGTCGCTTCAACCTTTACAAAAGGGGCATTGGCTAGACGTGCCAACCTTCGCGCAATCTCAGTTTTACCCACCCCTGTTGGTCCTATCATTAAGATATTTTTGGGGGTAACCTCATTGCGCATTTCCTCATCTAATTGGGATCTGCGCCAGCGGTTGCGCAGGGCAATGGCTACAGCGCGTTTTGCATCATCCTGTCCAATAATATGTCGATTGAGTTCATGGACTATTTCTCTGGGAGTCATTTGTGACATAGCGATTCCTTGGTAGTGCTTTCTTGAGACTTAAGCGTTAGAGTCAAGTTCTTCAATAGTTCGATTATGATTTGTGTAAATACAAATATCGCCAGCAATGGCTAATCCCTTCTCTACAATATCGCGCGCACTCATTTCAGTACTGTCTAAAAGTGCTCGTGCTGCAGATTGAGCAAAGGGGCCACCAGAACCAATGGCAATTAAGTCATCTTCGGGCTGTATTACGTCACCGTTACCGGTAATAATTAAAGAGGCTTCCTTGTCGGCTACGGCCAAAAGGGCTTCCAACTTACGCAACATGCGATCGGTGCGCCAATCTTTTGCCAGCTCCACTGCCGCTCGGGTGAGTTGACCCTGATGTTTTTCCAATTTTGCTTCAAAGCGCTCAAAAAGAGTGAATGCATCGGCTGTACCGCCAGCAAAGCCCGCAATAACCTGATCTTTATAAAGACGACGCACTTTTCTGGCATTGCCTTTCATTACGGTATTTCCCATACTGACTTGGCCATCACCACCTATTACGACCTTGCCGTTACGGCGAACAGATAAGATAGTGGTTCCACGATATTGTTCCATTTTTGTCACCTCTTTAGCTATGTATTAGTAGTTGGGGCCGATTGAATAAAAATCAATGGTTACTAATAATTTGCTTGTTATAAAGTTATTTAAGTAAGCGCTTTAGTGCTGGCTAGGAAACCATTTTTAACCATGCTTCGCTGAACCTGTGCAGATGTGATATTAAACAGTGGCTTAATGCTGATTCCCGCCTCTCTTAAGGCATAAGATGTCCAGTGATTGCAGGTATTACACAGTATATAAGTGCCTTTGGATTGAAAAAAATGAGTGCCACAGGGGTTGTGTCTAACCAGTGTCAATTGACCTTCTGCGGTGATTCTAAAGCAGCTGCAAATAAATTGAGCAACTGCATCTAGAAAACTTGGATTGATGGCCATCGGGTAGGCTGTCTCGCCCTTATTTATACCGTTTTCAGCAGTTTCTAGGCTTTGCAGGGAAAGCACAGATGCTGTAGGGGTTAGTAGTGCTTTTGCCGCTAGCCACCAGGGTTGTTTACTAGCCCCATAGTATTGGTAGTCACCCCAGGCAACTTTGGCAAATTCATGATTAGACAAATAGGGCTCAAGTTGCGGTAATCTCTGGATAAGTAAGGGAGCGGGAAGGATCAAAAATGTGTGCAGTTTATTACAAACTAAGTAGAGGGCTGGATTTGACATAGTTGTAATTCGCTCTAGTGGCCGATTATTTACCGAGGCTAGTTATTTACCAAGGCTAGGGTATTTTTTAGTCAATGTATCACGTGTTTTTACCTACCGCGAGGTGGGTATTGAGAAGCAAAGTATGTAATATTAATGTACATCAAGCTAGTGCGAATAAGACTGGACAGAACAGGACCACTACCCAATTTTAATGTCCTAGTTGCTGGGAAACGGAGATAATAATAAATGACTATCAAGTTAGCTGATTCTAGTCTGCTTAAAACCGATGCCTATATCGATGGCCAGTGGGTTAAATCTGATTCAGGTAAGACCTTCGCAGTGACAAATCCCGCAACCGGTCAGGCACTGGCAGAGATAGCTCAATGTGGATCTGGGGAAACACGGCGCATGATTGAGGCGGCGGCAGTCGCACAAAAAGCTTGGGCAAAAACCACGGCCAAACAGCGCACTGCTTTATTGCGCCGTTGGTATGAATTAATCATGCAAAACCAAGAGGATCTGGCACAGATTCTTACCGCTGAACAGGGCAAGCCACTGGCCGAATCACGAGGTGAAATAGCCTATGGTGCCAATTATATAGAGTGGTTTGGCGAAGAGGCTAAAAGAGCCTACGGTGATACCATCCCTCAGCCGTCAAATGACAAGCGTGTAATGGTGATTAAGCAGCCAGTGGGTGTAGTGGCCTGTATAACCCCATGGAATTTCCCAAATGCCATGTTAACGCGCAAAATCGCTCCAGCCATTGCCGCTGGGTGTGCAGTTGTCTGCAAACCTGCCAACGCGACGCCACTGTCTGCGCTTGCCTTGGTTGAGCTGGCTGATCGCGCTGGATTTCCCAAGGGCCTGGTTAATATTCTGGCGGGCCACACCGCTCAGATTGGCGCTGAACTTACCTCAAACCCGCTGGTTCGCAAGTTGACCTTTACCGGCTCTACACCGGTGGGTAAACAGTTGATGGCTGAGTGCGCGCAAACGGTAAAGCGCACCTCCATGGAGCTAGGGGGAAATGCCCCTTTTATTGTTTTTGACGATGCAGATATTGATGCAGCAGTTCAGGGGGCTCTAACGTCTAAATACCGCAATGCAGGTCAGACTTGCGTTTGTTCTAACCGTATTTTTGTTCAGGCGGGGATTTACGACACATTTATCGCAAGATTAACCACGGCGGTTAAGGGTCTCACAATGGGCAATGGTGCCGATCAGGGAACCACAGTGGGGCCGCTTATTGATGAAAGAGCGGCAAACTCTGTCTGTGAATTTATTGAGGATGCGGTAGCAAAAGGAGCTACCGTTAATATTGGTGGCGGGCGCAGTGATTTGGGCACCTGTTTTGTGGAGCCCACTATTTTGACTGAGGTAGACCGTTCGATGCGGGTTTTCTCTGAGGAGATATTTGGTCCAGTGGCACCTATTATTAAGTTCTCCACGGAAGAAGAAGTGATAGAAATGGCCAATGATACGGAATACGGTCTAGCGGCCTACTTTTATTCACGGGATATTGGCCGTGTTTACAGGGTCGGAGAGCAGCTTGAGTTTGGTATTGTGGGCATTAATGAAGGTATTATTTCCAATGAAATGGCGCCCTTTGGTGGGGTAAAAGAGTCTGGAAATGGTCGCGAAGGTTCCAAATATGGCATGGATGACTATATGGAAATCAAGTACCTCTGTGTCGGTGGAATAGAAACATAATTACAGCAAGCCGCTCTTTGAGGTAAATTTTTAGGTAAACGGTATGACACATTTAATTTATCCAACCACCAACTTTAAAGCTATAGAGCAACTCAGCATTGAGCGCGGCGAGGGTTGCTATGTCTGGGATAAGCAGGGCAATCAATATTTAGAGGGCCTTGCGGGCCTATGGTGCACAGCACTGGGTTACGGCAACCAGGAATTGATTAATACAGCCACCGAGCAGATGCAAAAACTTACCTTTAGTCATATGTTTGGTGGCAAAACCCATCAGGCGGGTATTGATCTTGCCGATCGCCTGTCCGCTATGATTCCTATGGATGATGCAGTTATCTCTTTTGGTAACTCCGGTAGCGATGCCAATGA
>CAXRJI010000011.1:0-23835 GCA_964231105.1 Porticoccaceae bacterium | reverse complement strand
GGGGATTGATAAGATAGACAATTGGCCCTTTTATCTGGCCTTTAGTTTTTTTCGCGTGGCAGCAATCTGTCAAGGAGTTGCCAAACGTGCCGTTGATGGCAATGCATCAAGTTCAAAGGCCAGTAACTACCAGCAGATGGTCAAACCCTTGGCTCAATCCGCATTGGATGCTATTGGCCAATAGCAATAGCTGATAGTGAGAATTGACAGTTTCTCTGTGCTTCCCAAGGCAAGAATATGGTATATTTCGCCCCCTTAAGGTTATTGGAAATATCTGCAACAACGTATCTTTGCTAATTTATTATTAGAGTCCTTATTACTAGAGCGCCTACTATTAGACCGCCTATATCCTCTGATTAGTAAAATCACCATTCTTGAGATCACATTATTCATACGCACAAAATTCAACAATTACAGGAGATAACCATTGATTAGGCCCCATGGTTCGGACAGCCTCGACCCTCGACTGGTCAGTAAAGACAGACTAGAGCAACTTCAGACCGAAGCACAGTCATTGCCGAGTATCGTCCTTAACTCAGCAGCAGCGGCCAATGCCGTTATGTTGGGCGCGGGTTATTTTAATCCCTTAAAGGGTTATATGAATCTGGCTGATGCCCTTGAGGTCGCCAGCAAGATGCACACTACAGAGGGTCTATTCTGGCCGGTGCCCGTAGTGAACCTGGTTGAAAATATTCAATCTATTCAGGGAGCAAACCGCATCGCTTTAAGGGACCCCAATACCGAGGGTCATCCGGTTATGGCTATTATGGATATCGAAGCTATAGAGTCAGTGACTGATCAGCAGATAAATACCATGGCGCAGGAAATTTTTGGCACTCTAGATCCAGATCATCCCGGTGTAGCGACTTTTACTAATCTGGGCCGCTATATGCTCTCTGGCTCTATCGAAGTGCTTAATTTAAGCTATTTCCAAGCGGATTTTCCAGATACCTTCCGCACGGCGCAGGATATTCGCAGTGAGATTGCAGAGCGAGGTTGGCAAAAGGTAGTTGCCTTTCAGACACGCAACCCTATGCATCGAGCCCATGAGGAGCTGTGTCGCATGGCTATGGAGCGTCTAGGGGCAGATGGAACTGTAATCCATATGCTACTGGGTAAGCTAAAAGCAGGTGATATACCGGCTTCGGTGCGAGATAATTGCATTCGCAAAATGGTCGATGTGTATTTCCCAGAAAATTCGGTCATGGTAACGGGTTACGGTTTTGATATGCTCTACGCAGGTCCTCGTGAGGCTGTGTTACATGCAGTATTTCGCCAGAATATGGGTGCAACCCACCTAATTGTGGGTAGGGATCATGCGGGTGTCGGTGATTATTATGGTGCCTTTGATGCCCAGACAATTTTTGATCAGCAAGTCCCGACAGATGCGCTAGAGATTGAAATATTCCGTGCTGACCACACAGCCTATTCTAAAAAATTAGGTCGCGTTGTAATGATGAATGAAGCTGAGGATCACACGAAAGAAGATTTTATTTTGCTATCAGGAACTAAAGTGCGACAAATGCTTGGTGATGGCATTGCACCACCGCCGGAGTTCTCTCGTCCTGAGGTGGCTCAAATCCTTATGGACTACTACAGTATCGAAAAGGCTTAAGTTATGAGTGTCGCGGCAGATTGGGACGTTTTTAATGGCGATGCCGATGGTATCTGCGGTCTTATTCAGCTGCGTTTGGCAGAGCCTCGTCAGAGTCAGTTAGTGACAGGAATAAAACGTGATATTGAGCTTTTGCAGCGGGTCGATGCCAAGGCTGGGGACCGCGTTACAGTCCTTGATATATCCCTAGACAAAAACCGTGCACATCTAAAACGTATCTTAGAAACTGGTGCTGAAGTGCTTTATATTGATCACCACTATGCGGGTGAGATCCCAGCCTCTGCCAGCTTGCGATCCATGATCAATGAAGCGCCGGATGTCTGTACAAGCTTATTGGTTAATCAGTATTTGCGGGGTGCTTTCACCCATTGGGCGGTGGTAGGCACATTTGGCGATAACCTAAAAAAAAGTGCACATGTTTTAGCTAAAAAACTACAACTTAACCCCCAGCAACTTGATCTACTGGAAAATTTAGGTATTTTTATCAACTACAATGGGTATGGTTCAGAGTTGGATGAACTCCATTACCAACCACAACAGCTCTTCCAACAGTTGCTACCTTATTCAAATCCTCTGGATTTTATAGAAGATAGCCATGAACACTACCAAAAACTTGAGGCGGGGTATCAGAGTGATTTACAAGCCGCTGAGAGTGCTGAGAGGTTGGTTACAAATAAAACCATTGCGCTTTACGTGCTACCTAACCAAGCCTGGGCGCGGCGCGTCAGTGGCGTATTTAGTAATCAGTTAGCCAACCAATTCCCAGATCGTGCCCATGCAGTGTTAACCACTAAGTCTAATGGTAATTACTTGGTCAGTGTGCGAGCACCTCTTAATAATAAACAAGGCGCAGCAACCCTGTGTAGGCAGTTTGCTACAGGTGGTGGACGAGAGGCCGCAGCAGGCATTAATGATTTACCCGCGGACAAATTGCAGGAATTTA
The DNA here is from genome assembly GCA_964231105.1 of Porticoccaceae bacterium. GTDB lineage: Bacteria > Pseudomonadota > Gammaproteobacteria > Pseudomonadales > Porticoccaceae > HTCC2207. The sequence goes on along the minus strand of CAXRJI010000011.1, from coordinate 21,277 downwards.
TTGATAGATTCGCCCATACCTACCGTAACCTATAGACAATAAATTAAGCAGAGCGGGTAATGATTGCCCAAAAAGGAGATTGAAGCACAGATGTGGCCAAATCTTAGAAAAGCAATATACAGACCATTGTTTAAGCTAGCGATGGAGCGCAGTGGGCATGGCTCAGCCCTGGGTTTTACTGTGACCCGTGTTGGTGACGGCGAGGCAGAAATTACCTTTCCCTATAACACTGCTGTTATTGGTAACCCCCTGACTGGCGTGGTTCATGGAGGAGTGATAGTTAGCCTGTTGGACACCTGTTGCGGGATTGCCTGCTGGAGTGTTATGAAACAGCTTGGTTTTGCACCCACTATGGACTTGCGCTTAGATTATATGCGCCCCGCAGAACCTGATAGGGAGATCTATGTCTCTGCCAAAGTGTACCGCGATACCTCATCGGTTATATTCTGCCGTGGTTCTGCTTGGCAAGATGACCCTGACAAGCCAATCGCTCATTGTGTAGCTAATTTTATGAGAATAGAAAATCCCAAGCTCTCCTACGCTGGAATTGTAAAAAGACAACTAAGACGCATATTTACGGCGCCGAAAACTCCCGAGGCTGGCAATGACTGAACCTAATAAGCCCACCTTGAAAAAATTAAAACCACTCCTTGAGCAGGCCCGCCAAGACAGAGAGCCACAGCAAATTCTGGACTTGATACCGTACAGTAGTTTTATTGGTGTCCAAGCAAAAATGGAGGACAAGCGCATACTGTATTTTATGCCTGAACAACACTCTAATATCGGCAACCCTTCACTGCCAGCTATTCATGGGGGTGTTATTGGTGGTTTTATGGAGTTATCTGCTGCTATCGAATTACTTTACAACTTAGATATTGAAAAAATACCCAGAGTTGCAGACTTTTCGCTAGATTACCTGCGTCCAGGTCGCTATCAAACCACCTATGCCAGTTGTTCTGTGCTAAGACATGGTAAAAAACTGGTTAATGTTTCGGTTATGGCTTGGCAAGATTCTCCCGATAAACCTATAGCCACTGCAAGGTGTCATTTTTTAGTCTCATAATAAAGAGCCTCTTAATAAAGAGTTTCCTAATAAAACCTACAAGTGCTTGAAATCTGAGTCAGTGCCCCCATTTATCTCTAATATAAAATAAGTCAGACAGCCTTATGGGTTGTATCTAGATTAGGAGCTTTATTGCAAATGACGGGTAAAACTAAAACCTCTAAAACTCAAACCACTAAAACTAAAACCACTAAAACTAAAAAGTCAGAGAATCAAGCGGAGACCTTAGGCTTTCAAACGGAAGCCAAACAACTTCTGCATTTAATGATTCACTCTCTTTACTCCAATAAGGAGATTTTCCTTCGCGAATTAATTTCCAATGCGTCAGATGCAACTGACAAATTGCGCGTTGAAGCCCTTGAGAACAGTGCTTTATATGAAAATGATGGCGATCTGCGTATCCGAGTTGCAGTGGATGAAGAGGCTAAAACTATCCAAATCTCTGATAATGGTATTGGTATGTCTCGCGATGAAGTTATTACTAATCTCGGCACTATCGCCAAATCTGGTACAGCTGAATTCCTTAAAAACTTAAGTGGTGATCAAAAGAAAGACTCTCAATTGATTGGTCAGTTTGGGGTTGGATTTTACTCGTCCTTTATCGTTGCCAAACGGGTTGTGGTCGAAACCAGACGTGCTGGTGAGGGTCCTGAAAATGGAGTTCGCTGGACTTGCGAGGGCGAAGCAGATTTTCAGATTGAAACAATTAGCCGCGACCAGCGTGGAACCAGCATCACACTGCATCTCAAGGATGATGACCATGAATTTGCTAATAGCTGGCGTCTACGTAGCATCATTAAAAAGTATTCGGATCATATCGCTATACCTGTTGAAATGGTCAAGGCACAGCCTCCTGCGGGTGAAGATGATGCCGCATCTGAGGACAGCCCTGTGGAATGGGAGGCTATCAATGATGCCAAAGCGCTTTGGACTAAATCTAGAAGTGAAATTAGTGATGAGGAGTACAAATCATTTTATCAGCATGTATCCCATGATTTTGCTGAGCCGCTAATTTGGAGTCATAACCGCGTTGAAGGCAAGCAGGAATATACCAGTCTGCTCTATATACCCAGCATGGCACCTATGGATCTGTATCAGCGCGAAGCAGTACGGGGTATTAAGCTCTATATTAAACGCACATTTATCATGGATGATGCGGAACAGTTCTTGCCCATGTATCTGCGTTTTATCAAAGGTGTGTTGGACAGTGCTGATCTACCATTAAATGTCTCACGAGAGATTTTGCAGAGCACACCCATGGTTGACAGCATTCGCGCTGCTCTTACCAAGCGTGTGTTGGATATGCTCGGCAAACTGGCTAGCAATGAGCCAGAAAAGTACGCCACCTTCTGGAGTCAATTTGGCGCTGTGCTTAAAGAAGGCCCCAGTGAAGATCATAACAACCGCGAAAAAATCGCTAAATTACTGCGTTTTGCCAGCTCTACCAGTGAATCATCAGAGCCGACAGTGGGTCTGACCGATTACCTAGAGCGCATGAAAGAGGGTCAAGACAAGATTTTCTATGTTACAGGCGATAGTCATGCGGTGGTTGCGAATAGCCCCTATCTAGAAGTATTTCGCAAGCATGGCATCGAAGTGCTATTAATGTCTGATCGCATTGATGAATGGATGATGGGATACCTGACAGAATTTGATGGCAAGTCATTTCAAGATGTGGCCCGCGGTGATTTAGATTTGAGTGCTATTATTGGCGATAACAAATCCTCCGATAGCAAAAAATCCAGTGATTCTGATAAGGGCGACAACCAGGAAGAGGATAAACTTCTGGTGCGAATTAAGTCTCTTTTGGGAGACCGTGTTGAGGAAGTAAGAGGCACCAATCGGCTTACCAGCTCACCAGCCTGTCTGGTTGTTGGGGATAACGACATGGGCGAGCAGATGCGTAAGATAATGCAAGCAGCCGGTCAGTCAGTGCCCGAGACAAAGCCAATACTTGAGGTCAACACAGAGCATCCCCTGTTAACTAAATTGGCTAAAGATAAAGATGATGACAGTGCAGCGCGTTTGGCATCGATACTTTTCGATCAAGCAGCTCTGTCAGCCGGACGGCAATTAGATAATCCCGCCCAGTTTGTTCAAGAGCTTAACAAGCTGATGTTTGAGTGAGTCTAGACAATTATCAATAAACTAAAGCGCTCTTCAGGGGCGCTTTTTTATGACATGGGCTGGCAGTATTCTGAACAATACCTATAATGCGCATCTGAAATAACCAGACTCTGGTGGGAGAAGGTCAGTTGTCAAAAAATAAAACTCGGGTGGCAGTGCTTGGAGGAGGTAGCTTTGGTACCGCGATTGCCAATATGGTCGCGGCCAATGATTTTCCGGTTACGCTATGGATGCGCAGTCAAGAAAAAGCGCAACGGGTTTTACATGCGAGAGAAAATGCTGACTATCTGCCAGGTTATAAATTAAGCCAGTCACTTGAGATCACCTCTGATATAAGTGCCGCAGTTGCCGATGCTGATGTGATATTTTTTGCTATCCCCAGCAGCTCCTACAGAGAGGTAGCACAACAGTTAAGTGATCGACTGAGTTCTGGTGCGCGACTTATTAGTGCTGCCAAGGGTATTGAGTCAAAAACTTTTATGTTGCCAAGTCAGATCTTAGAGCAACTGATACCCCAGTGTGAAATAGGTGTGATCAGTGGGCCCAACCTCGCAGCTGAAATAGCACAGATGCAGATTACAGCGACAGTAGTGGCTAGCGAAAGTGCCGATTTATGTGCATTAGTTCAGTGTTTGTTGGTATCAAAATACTTTCGTGTATATGCCAATCAAGACCGCTATGGTGTGGAGCTGGCTGGTGCCCTAAAAAATATATATGCCATCGTTGCAGGTATTGCTGAATCGCTCAATGCAGGGCAGAATACAAAGAGTGTTGTGTTGACCAGAAGTCTGGCTGAGATGAGCCGCTTTGCCGCAAAATTAGGTGCCAATCCACTGACATTTTTGGGGCTGAGTGGTGTAGGTGATCTCTACGTGACTTGCACATCGCCGCTAAGCCGCAACTTCCGGGTGGGTCTGGCACTTGGCAAAGGGCAGAGCCTTGAGCAAGCAGTGGCTAGCGTTGGACAGATTGCCGAGGGTGTCAATACCACTAGATTAGTTAAAGATAAGGCTGTTGAGCTGGACGTTTATATGCCCCTGGCTACGGCGCTTTATGCAACCATGTTTGAAGAACGTTCCATAGCAGAATCTCTTAAAATGATGATGCTTGCAGAGCAAAATACTGATGTTGAATTTACGGTAAATGCCAATGATTAAAATGACTTTAATGAGTGGTGAAACCTGGATAAGGTTTGCCTATATGCTCCTGTTTACACTCCTACTGATGGCAGCTCGCCTAGTGATTTCGCTAGTTGTAGTGATACAGTTTTTAATTGTTTTAGTGACTGGCAGTGATAATGAGAACTTGCGTAATCTTGGGCAGGGATTAGGCAAGTGGGTCTATCAGACGGTTATGTTCCTCACATTTAACAGCGAAAAAAAGCCCTTTCCATTTGACGAGTGGCCAATTCTGGATCCCTCAGAAGGTTACTCAGTCAATTCACCCGAAGAGGTTGAAGATGTTGAATTTGTCGAAGCAGAGGAAACCCTTGATGATGCAGATATACCTTCCTTTACAGCTTCAACTGACCAGTCTTCCAATAAGCAAAATAACCAGTGATAGGGTGCCAGTTAAGGGTGCCAGTGAAGGATCCCAGTGAAGGGTGACAGCAGTTAAAAATCCCTAAAATAGCTCATCTAGGTCTCGCATATACATTTTCACGGCTATACTTACATAGTTGCATTTATATAGTTCCATTTACATAGCTCCAGTTACCCCGCATCTGCTTCATATTGGCAGATAATCAACTTATATAGCCGCTTAATTACATAGCAGTTTAATTATCTAGCAGTTTAATTATCTAGCGGCTTAATCTGTGATATTTGTCACACTTTGATAAAACAATTCTAACTTGTATAAGAAATGGCAGTAGTTTGGTCTCATACTATAACTATGTAACGCTAAAGTTGGGTTCTGTCGAATAAAAGGATAAATACAGGCAGGCTGTCAGCAGTCACGGTGCAAAAAACAATTTGAACAGGGAAGCTCAATGATGTCCACTCTACTTACTATAAAAAAGTTTCTGATCGGAAAGTTTCGGGCTCAGATTTCACGACATAAATTATTGCGGGTCTGCTGTGCGCTACTGATTGGCCTAGCTCTGTCAGCAAATACAGCAAGCGCTAGTTCGCGCAGCATTGAAGCCTCCTGTAAGGTCGATTTCTCATTGTTACTAGATTCACCTACCGGTGTATGTGTACAAGAAAAGTGGATATGGAGGGATTGGTTTCTTGTGGACTTAGTTATTTTTAAGTTCTGGGTGCCAATCTATGAGCGACACTATATTTATGATCAGACCTTTTGTCCTAATCCTAACTTCCCTATATTGAGTTGGAATAGAAGAGTATGCACTGAACCAAACACACCACCCTCAGCAACCCATCAAAATATAAAGACTTACGAAGATATTGCCATAAATATTATGCTGACTGGAACTGATGCGGAAAACGATGCTCTTTCTTTTGAGATCACTGGCTGGCCTCCCAATGGCACAGTTTCTGGTAGTGGTGCTAACTGGACATACACACCTCGCCCAAAATGGCATGGGACGGATGAATTGAGCTTTAAGGTCAATGACGGCCTAGCATCGTCAGAGATTGGAATAGTCACAATTGAAGTAGCACCAACGATTGCATTAGAAGCTGCGCTTGATAACGATAGTCTCAACTGGCTGTCTTCTGGTAATGCTTGGCTAGGGCAGGCTGAGGTTGCTCAAGATGGTATTGATGCAGCTCAATCCGGACGTATTAGTCATACCCAGCAAAGCTTATTAGAAACTGCAGTAGAGGGACCAGGAACTCTGAGTTTCCACTGGAGAGTATCCTCTGAAGAGGGCTACGATTACCTTCGCTTCTCGATCAATGGGATAGAGCAACAGAGGATATCTGGTGAGGTCGATTGGACGGTGCAATCCTTTGATATAGTCTCCGGGTCCCATTCGCTAGAATGGAAGTATACCAAGGACGCAAGTGTGGACAGCGGTTTGGACGTGGGTTGGGTTGATCAAGTGGTATGGGGTAATGGTGAAGATCCTACACCCACACCCACACCTCCAAATGAAGCAATGGGCACAGGTCCTGGTGGTAATACCAAAGCGGGATTGTACGAATATGGCACTGATTTTGGCAACCTAGATGTGGCCGTGTCTGCCGATGGCAATACCTGTACGATGCAAAACAGTCGGGTCAAAACCATTGATTTAAATCACAGTGCGTCTAATCAGTCGTCTACAGCATTCTCTTACCCCTGCCTGCGAAACACTCACAAAGAAATTAATGGTGCCTACTCGCCACTAAACGATGCCCACTACTTTGGTGGTGTTGTCTATGACATGTACGAGCAGTGGTTTAACACGGCCCCGTTGACCTTCCAGTTGCAGATGAAAGTTCACTACAATAACAATTACGAGAATGCTTTCTGGGACGGCACTGCCATGACATTTGGTGATGGTCAAAATTATTTTTACCCTTTGGTGTCTCTGGATGTGGTATCCCATGAAGTCAGTCACGGATTTACTGACCAAAACTCAGACTTAATTTACAGCGGTCAATCGGGGGGCATTAACGAGGCCTTCTCAGATATTGCCGGTGAGGCCGCCGAGTATTTTATGCTTGGCAGCAATGACTTCAAGGTTGGAGCCACTATCTTTAAGGGTGATGGTGCTCTTCGTTATATGTATGATCCACCCATTGATGGTCGCTCTATCGGACATGCTAACGACTATGTAAGCGGTATGGATGTTCATTACAGCAGCGGCGTATTTAATAAAGCATTCTATATTCTGGCAAATACATCTGGGTGGGATGTTAAAAAGGCATTTGAGATATTCTTGCGTGCTAACCAGAACTACTGGACACCCAATACCGATTTTGAGGAGGGCTGTCTGGGTGTAAGAGATGCCGCCAATGATGCAGGCTATAGCACCGCTGATGTTGAAGCAGCTTTTGCCCAAGTCGGTCTTTGTCCTGGCTATGTGCCGCCGGCACCAGTAGATTTAGATATTGCACTGGACAATACGCAACTCAATTGGGCAGTGAGTGGTGATGGTAATTGGTTCGGACAGACGCTGACATCTTACGATGGCGAAGATGCTGCGCAGTCTGGTGAGATTACCCACAATCAAGAATCAGCACTTCAGACAACGCTTACGGGCCCAGGAACCCTTACCTTCCGCTGGAAAGTATCCTCCGAGGCTAACTATGACTTCCTCAGATTCTTTATTGATGGTAGTGAACAGGTAAGAAAATCTGGCTCTGTGGATTGGGAAGAGCAGTCCTTTGAAATACCGTCTGGGGCTCATATCGTTGAATGGAAGTACACTAAAGACGAAAGCGTTGATCGATCTCAGGATGCTGGTTGGGTAGACCAGATTCAGTGGTCTGGTAATTAATTAGTGAGGCAGCAAAAGTGGGACAGTCAGAACGGAGACTTACAGAATAGGTACATACATAATGGAGACATGCAAAATGGAGATATGCAAAATGGAAATAGTAGCAATGCAAACTTTTCAAAATAAACATAGCAATCAAATCCCTAACCAAATCCCCAACCAAATCAATTGTACCCTTGTAAGGAAATTGCTTTTCTCACTACTTTTTTTATCTTTTGTTTTATTACTTACCCCATCAGCACTCAGTCAATCATTTGTTTTCCCTGCCAATGTTTCAATAGGGTCTGACACATTGTCCAAAGCTGATATTGATAGCAAGCGACTAAAAAGTGTTGGCCTAAGGAACCATTTAGCTTTGGCAGGCAACTTAAGAAGCAATATTCTTTCGCCACAGTCAAATGCTAAAGCTAGTGCGCTCAATTCACTGGTGCTAGTCAAAATAAGTGCGGATGGTAAACATGCCCGCTACAGTCAACGGTTTAATGGGTATGAGGTATTTGGTGGAGAGATCATAGCCCATTTAGACAGGCAGGGCGCTAATCTAGACCGAGTAACAGGCAACTTTATTACGGGTCTTGAGGTGGTTGGTATTGCAAAAAAAGCTAACTTAAAAGTAGATCAAGCAATAGACAAAGCAATAGACAATGCAAGCCAACTGATGGATGCGTCCCATAAATGGCAATTACAAAATAGAAACGCAGAATTGATAATCTACCATAATCCGAATAAAGAAAACTTCAAACCCGCTTTAGCCTATATTGTTAGCTTTATGGCGATGTCAGAAACTGCAGATCCGACCCGTCCTATTACCATTATTGACGCTGTGACTGGCGAGGTTATTGATGGTTGGGAAGGACTAAATACTTAATTAATATATAGTTAATTTATGCTTCACTTATAACCAGTCTCTGGTAAGCGGATAGACACAAAATTGCCACCTTAGGCTGCACCATTGATCTATATCCTAACTGTTCCGGACACGCGGCTTAACTTTTTAGTACCTTAGTCTAGTATTATTTCAGTTGAGAACTATTTGCAAACCTCTCTCCTTAAGTCGATTATAATGATCGGCCCTATACTACAGTCGGCTTGCTAATTGGTCGTTTTACAGCAACTGTAGGCGTTACACTGGGTACGGCTAATAGAGCATCTTTATATTTGGAATATCCTGCCGCAGAGACAGGCGTATTAAATTGGATACATTATGTCCCTTGAGTTAGTTAGAGAAAGAGTATTTGAAAACAACGGCACTAAACTTGCCGCTAAAGAGTGGGGTCGACCTGGGTTTCCTCCAGTCATTGCCCTCCATGGCTGGCTCGACAATGCCAATTCCTTTGATCATATGTTGCCCTTTTTAGATGACATTCATCTAATTGCAATTGATAAAGCAGGTCATGGGCTCAGTGGCTCTCGTTCCGCTGATTCTGGCTATGATATCTGGCAGGATATAGGCGATGTTATCGCCGTTGCAGATGCTATGAACTTTGATAGGTTTGGTTTACTGGGCCACTCCCGTGGTGCCTCTATCTGCGGGCTAGTGGCTGGCTGCTTCCCGCAACGAGTCAGTGCTCTTATGTTAGTTGAGGGCTACTTGCCTATGCCCAATAAGCCTCAGGATGCGCCATCACAAATTGCCAGATCCCTCCATGAAAACCGACGTTTTGCAGTTGCGTCACCCACTTTTTTTCCAAGTTTTGAGCGCGCTGTGCAGGCTCGTGTTAACGGTTTTTTACCACTGACACCTGGTGCAGCAGAAACGCTTGCCAAGCGTGGCGTAAAAGAGGGCGAAAAGGGTTTTTACTGGGCCAATGATCAGCGTTTAAAAGCAGCCTCTATGGTTAAATTTACATCTGATCAGTTAAAGGGATTTTGTGATGCGATAGCATGCCCAGTTAAGCTTATAAAGGCAGAAGATAGCGTATTATCAGCTGACCATTTAGAGCCAGATATGTTGACATGGATTCCGCAAATGCAAGTAGTGTCCATGGCCGGCTCCCACCATCTTCACCTTGAAGACCAAGCCGAGAAAGTAGCGCTAGAAGCACAAAGTTTTTTTGCTTAAAGGGTTAAGTTGTATCTGAAAAAGTCTTTAGCCTGCTTTTAGCTAAATATTAGCTTAATGTTATCTTAATGTTAGCCAAATGCTAGCCTACTGACTGATCAGCGTTAAAAACTCATTGCGGGTTGGCTGATGATTGCGAAAGGACCCCAACATGGCCGAGGTTTTCATTGACGAGTCCTGTTTTTCAACGCCGCGCATCATCATGCACATATGCTTCGCTTCAATGATTACACCAACTCCTTGAGCATTGGTAACCTGCTGAATGGTTGAGGCAACTTGCTGGGCCAAAGCTTCCTGAATTTGTAATCTTCGGGCATACATATCCACCACGCGCGCTACTTTTGATAATCCCAGCACCTGTCCGTTGGGAATATAAGCTACATGACACTTGCCAATAAATGGCAAAAGATGGTGTTCACACAGGGAGAACAGCTCAATATCCTTAACAATCACCATCTCTTCCGAATCTGAAGGGAAGAGGGCATTATTAATCACCTTATCTATATCCATGGTATAGCCGCTGGTAAGATACTCAAATGCCTTGGCGGCGCGCTTAGGAGTATCTAGTAACCCTGGTCGCTGGGTATCTTCGCCAGTGGTTTCGATGATTTTTAAATAATGGTCTTCCATTTGCCTTCCTTCTTTTATTTTTTCTTATATCCGCCAGTGAGTATCACCCTAACGCCATTAATGCACAACAGTCATTTTCCAATACAGTCACTCTCCAATTCAGTTATTCTCTAATAAAGTACAGACCATTACCAGTTTGCAGGTTAAAATGTCTGTAAATAACCCTAAACAAAATACCAAAGGCTTATAATGCCCAAATCAACCCAAACTATCGGTAGTCTGCTCAAGCAGGGTGAGGCTTATTTTGAGCAACACCAGCTGTATTTTGGGCACGGTACGGATTGCGCATGGGATGAAGCTGTTTACTTGCTCTCCCATGAATTAGGGTTACCACCCCAGGCAGATCGATCACTTTTGGATAAGCCTGTGTCCGATGATCAAGTCAAACGTATAGAGCTGCTCTTTAAGCGCCGAGTTGATGAGCGTTTACCTGCCCCTTATTTGACTGGCCAAGCATGGTTTTGCTCTTTGCCTTTTTATGTGGATCAGCGGGTGATTGTGCCGCGCTCACCCATTGCTGAATTAATCTATAACCAGTTTCAACCCTGGTGCATATCCTCACCTAACAAAATATTAGATTTGTGCACCGGTAGTGGTTGTATTGGTATTGCCTGTTCCTATGCCTTTGAACAGGCCAACATAGTACTGAGTGATATTTGCCCTGATGCACTGGCAGTGGCAACTATAAATATAGATCAGCACGAGTTAGCAGATAGGGTATCGGTTGTGCAGTCAGACCTTTTTAAGGGCTTTAAGGGTGAATATGCCCATAGTTTTGATCTTATAGTGAGCAATCCGCCCTATGTTGATGCGCAAGATCTAGCTAGCATGCCGGTGGAATATAGCCATGAGCCAACCCTAGCTCTTGCATCAGGCGCGGATGGGTTAGATTTTACCCGTAGGCTTTTAAAACAGGCGAGTCAATATCTTACCGATCAGGGTATTTTAGTGGTTGAGGTGGGCAATTCAGCAGTAGCCCTAGAGCAGTCATTTCCCAAGGTGCCATTTACCTGGTTAGAATTTCAGGAGGGTGATCAGGGCGTGTTTGTTCTAACCCGCGAGCAGCTCGATCTGTACAGCGATTATTTTGCATAATACCAGCAGGTATAAAGTGCACTAATTTCTGAAAACCCCAGTTAATATGCGTATAATCACCCACTTTAGAATCATAAAAGAAGCAGAACAATGGCCGGCAACAGCATAGGAAAACTTTTTACCGTCACCAGCTTTGGCGAAAGCCATGGGCCTGCCATTGGCTGTATTGTTGATGGGTGTCCTCCAGGGCTGGAAATCAGTGCCGCTGACCTGCAACCTGATCTAGACCGTCGCAAGCCTGGGCAATCAAGATATACCACCCAGCGCCGCGAGGACGATGAAGTACAAATACTCTCCGGTGTGTTTGAAGGCAAAACCACTGGCACATCAATAGGTATGATCATCCATAATAAAGATCAAAAGTCTAAAGATTACAGTAATATCAAGGACTTATTCCGTCCTGCCCACGCAGACTATACCTACCATCAAAAATATGGCCAAAGGGATTACCGTGGAGGAGGGCGCAGTTCTGCCCGTGAAACTGCCATGCGCGTAGCAGCCGGAGGCATCGCTAAAAAATATCTGCGCGAACAGTTGGGCGTGGAGATATTTGGTTATGTATCCCAGTTGGGTCCTATCAAAGCCGAGGCATTTGATCAGGCGCAAATAGAAACCAATCCGTTCTTTTTCCCCGATGCCGGCAAAGTGCCAGAGCTAGAAACCTATATGCAAGCTCTTAACAAAGAGGGCAATTCTGTGGGTGCTAAAGTCAGCGTTGTCGCACGCGGTGTGCCAGTTGGCTTGGGTGAGCCTATCTTTGATCGACTGGATGCGGATATAGCCCATGCTATGATGGGTATTAATGCCGTTAAAGGTGTCGAACTAGGCGATGGCTTTAATGTGGTAGCACAAAAGGGCACCGAACACCGCGATGAATTAACTCCTGAAGGCTTTCTCTCCAATAATGCCGGTGGTGTATTAGGGGGTATTTCCTCGGGGCAGGATATTGTCGCTCACTTGGCGTTAAAGCCCACATCCAGTGTGCGTATTCCCGGTCAGTCAATAGATACTTCAGGGCAATCTGCTGAGGTTGTTACCAAAGGCCGTCATGATCCCTGTGTGGGTATTCGGGCGGTGCCTATAGCCGAGGCCATGCTGGCAATTACCCTAATGGACCACTACCTGCGTCATCGTGGGCAAAATGCTGGGGTCGATTCCGGATTAAAGCCGATCTAACACCAACACTTTGGCGCAAGCTTGTACAGCTAGTCTCTAGCCTCTAATTTACAGCGAATATACTCATTGTGGCGGATATGCAGTAGGTCCGCCACACGGCGAATAATACCTTCCTCATGCTTATCCAAATGTCCATCGGCATAGGCTACCCGCCACATTGAGGTCAACAATTTTATCTTCCCGTCAAGATCGTAATGGTTATTAATCTCTCGGGTAAACTGATACAGAGAGGTCGCCTCAGCTACTTCCTCGCGGGACAGTAGTATCAGTTCATCAACCTGTGCTTCCGTTAAATCCAGTATCTCACACAATGTTTGGCTAATAGACTGCAGTTCTTGATCATCCAGATTGCCATCAATAATCATTACTTCAATTAAAAGTGCTGCCGTTGCCAAATGCTCAGTAGCGATCTGATCCTGCTCTGATATATCGGTATTTTTAGCAAAAAGCTGTCTTATTTTATTTAGCATTGTGTTGTATCAGTGTTGCGTAATACTGCAATTAAGTAATATCTCTAAGCCAGGTCTCAAGCTTGATTTGGTCAGTAACAAAGCTGCGAATACCCTCGGCTAACTTCTCAGTAGCCATAGCACTGTCATTTAATTCAAAGCGGAAGTCACTTTCACCACCCATCTTATAGTTATCTCTTGGGCCAGTATTTTTAGGGTCTAACTTACGCTCCAGTGTGCCAAAGTCCTCATCAAGGGCTTGAAGTAATTGGGGGCTAATGGTCAAACGATCACAGCCGGCTAACTCGGTAATCTCATCAGTATTTCTAAAGCTAGCACCCATCACTACCGTGTTATAACCCTGTTGTTTGTAATAGTTATAGATGCGCGTGACCGATTGCACACCGGGATCATCGGCAGGCGCATAATCGCTAAGCCCTGTAGACGCCTTATACCAATCTAGAATTCGACCCACAAAAGGCGAGATCAAAAAGGCGCCCGCCTCAGCTGCGGCCACGGCCTGCGTAAAGCAAAACAGCAGGGTCAGATTACAGTTGATACCTTCCTTTTCTAGTTGCTCAGCAGCGCGGATGCCTTCCCATGTAGATGCCATTTTTATCAATACACGCTCTTTGCCGATACCTGCTTGCTCATACAGGTCGATCAACTGCCGTGCCTTAGCCACAGAGCCTTGGGTATCAAAAGAAAGGCGTGCATCCACCTCCGTGGAGACTCGACCCGGTATCACCTCTAAAATCTTTTCTCCAAAGCGAACTGCCAGCTTATCCGTACAGGCGGACATTTGTTCGTCTGAGGACAGTTTGCCGGTGGTCACTGACTTAATGACGTTATCAACTAACTCTCGGTAGGCAGGCATTTGCGCAGCTTTAAGTAGCAGCGAAGGGTTAGTGGTTGCATCTTCTGGTGAATACTGAGCGATAGCATCAAAATCACCGGTATCTGCGACCACTGTGGTCATTTCTTTAAGTTGAGCGAGTTTACTTTTATTAGTCATAAAGCAGTTTTTCCTGTTGTTTTAGCCAATGCTTCAATTAGCACATCGACCGTTGCATCAGCTTTATAGGCATTTTCGCTGATATGTCTTCTAAATTGGCGCGCTCCGGGCACAGCATGAAAGAGTCCCAAAATATGCCGAGCCATAGATTGGAGTCTGGTTTGCTCAGAGAGTTCACTGGCAGCGTATTGTACAAATTCTTCAGCTATTTGTTGACGACTTTTAATCGGTTCTTTACTGCCGTATATCTGTTGATCCACCGTGGCCAACAGATACGGGTTAGTATAGGCCTCACGACCTATCATCACCCCATCAATATGCTCAAGATGCTGTTGAGCCTGCTCCAGTGTGGTGATTCCGCCATTAATCACAATTTCAAGTTGCGGAAAGTCGCGTTTTAACTGATAAACCCGATCATAGTTCAGTTCGGGGATTTCGCGATTCTGTTTTGGGCTAAGCCCTTTTAACCACGCCTTGCGCGCATGCACCAAAAAGGTATTACAACCCGCACTGGCAACCGTACCCACAAAATCACAGAGAAATTCGTAAGAGTCAAAATCATCCACACCAATACGGTGTTTAACTGTTATTGGCAAATCCACAGCCTCTATCATTGCGGCCACACAGTTGGCGGTAGTCTCGGCATGTTTCATCATCACCGCGCCAAACATACCGTTCTGCACCCGATCACTGGGGCAACCGCAGTTAAGGTTAATTTCATTATAGTGGTAGGCGCTGGCAATTTTGCACGCTTTGGCTAAATCTTCCGGGTTACTACCCCCCAACTGCAACGCCACTGGCTGCTCCGCCTGATGCATCTGCAAATGGCGGTGGGCATCACCATGGATAATCGCTCCCGTGGTTATCATCTCGGTATACAGCACCGCCTGCGCACTGATAAGACGCATAAAATAGCGACAGTGGCGATCAGTCCAGTCCATCATCGGGGCAACGCAGACTTTTCTATTTATTTTCAATGACTTAACCTAATGATTGCGCTAAATAACACAAGGGTTTTTGTTGCTGAAATTAAAGGGAGCGTATTTTAACTTAGTTTAAAGGGTTTGGGTTGTCTAAAGTGCTATTGCATATGGTGGTTAATCCACGGTCAGATAGTATTTTCATTACATGCAAAGTTTTTTATGGCGACCATTTTGCTCATTTGAATTACCAAAGGCACTCAATACCACAGTGTAATTTCCATGGTATTAAGCGCTTTAGCTGTCTCAGTCTGATCTGAGTATAGGTTTGTTATTAGTTGTTAGTAGCGGGACTAGGGCTTGCCACTCTAAGCTCTACAGATTTTCTCCAATCTGCCCCAGCTTGGTTTGAGACCCAGATATCATCTTTAATGGTATCCCTGTAGTTGCCACCGATAACCATGATTTTTTGATTCTGACCTTGACCAAATTTGAGCATTTGATGGCCTGTTCTTTCAGAAACATAACGATCGGCTATATCGTTGTCATCACTGACTTTAGTCCAGTTTTTACCATCACTAGAGGTCCATAGCCCATTTTTATAGCAGTTTTCTGATAATCCATTGATGTGACAATTATCATCTGCTGAGCTACCGTAGCCGCCGGTTAGCCATAGCTTATTATCAAAGGCGATAACCTGATGGTTGGCTCTGGGTTCAAACGCTGCATTTGCAGTTTCTTTTATCCAAGTGCTTCCGTCAGTAGAACTCCAGACGTCATTGAAATAGGTTCTTGTACCTTGATTATCATCGCTATAACCGCCTATTAACCAGAGCTTGTCATCAAACACAACCAATTGGTGGCCCATTCTGCCTGAGAAATGTCCACCGTTGACTGTTACTTGATTCCAATAAGCGCCATTTTCAGACTGCCAAATATCATTTAAATACTCAGCTCTAAACGGAAATGACAGCTTAACTCTTACTCCACCAATTAGCCATAATTTACCTTTAAATGTCACTACTTGATGGTCGGATCGATCGGAGAACATTGAAGCTGTAGGATCCTGGATAATTTTAGTCCAAGACTCTCCATCCTCAGAGCACCAAATATCATTCATATACCCAAACCGATAATATGCACTTTCACGATTGAATGTTTGTTTACCACCGATCAGCCATAAACTATTCCCCGTGCAATATGGCGTTTCAGTGCCAACATTGAACGAGGTTAGTTGATGCCCTTTTCTAGGTGAAAAAATTTCACCTGAAGAGTGAGTGGTGGTCGGGGTAACATTTGTCCAAGAGATGCCATCAGCAGAACGCCAAATATCATTGTTAAGATCTAAGTTGCCAGATGCATCATTGGACGGACCAGAGTTAATATGGGTAGTGGTTCCGCCAATAAGCCACAGTTGCTCATTACCGTCTGAGTTGAAGACCACTGCTTGATGCTCTCTTCTGGGAGAAAAGGATGAAGTGCCGGCTTTTATCCAGTTTTCGCCATCATCAGAGTAGCGCAAATCAGTCCAGTGGTTGCCATGAAAGCCACCGCTTAGCCATAGCTTGCCATCAAAAAGGGCCACCTGATGATTTGATCTATATCTTATGGAATCATCTTCACTGATAACGGATTGCCAACCTGAAAAAGTGCCATCCCCATGCCAGGCAACAATTGAACCTTCACATTCCTCTGGCACAGAGCTTGCGGGATTGTGATAACAGGATCCCCCAATAATCCAAATCTTGTTATTAAATACCAGCATTTGGTGGCCATTAATCCATGGCTTGTTTGCTGGTGTTGGTTTTTGCTGCCATTCAGAACCATCAAATGTCCAAATGTCAACGCTACTAGATCCTCCTACTAACCATATTTTCTCTCCAGTGCCATCATTATAGGCCACCACTTGGTGTTGGCTTATACCAGAGAGCATGTTTAGCGCGTCTATATTTGTCCAATTTGAACCGTCTGTGGAAGACCAAACTTCATTTGATCCAGAGGTCATATTGATTGAACCACCAATTAACCACATTTTTTCTCCGCTACCATCATTGTAAACCACTACCTGATGGTGCTCTCTGGAGCTGAAGTGATTGCTGCCAACTGACACTTCTGTCCATGTGATACCATCGCTGGAGGACCAAATATCATTTCTAAGTGCAGCTGTATATTTATCGTTAGGACTATCGTTGGGGTTAGGAGAGTAATTTAAATCATAGCCACCAATTAACCACATTTTTTCTCCGCTACCATCGTTGTAAACCACCACCTGATGATTTTGTCGATTAAAGGGTGCACGCTCAACCGCCTTAATCCAGACTTCGCCATCGTTGGAATACCAAATCTGATCTCGCGTCAGTAGCCAGAGTTTTTCTTTAAAGCTTACCAGTTGGTGATTGTGGTAGTGGGGTGGCGTTGACCTACCCACTTCAGAGAGATAGCCGTTATCGTTAATTAGGCTTAATCCTTTAACATCTGCCAGAGTTTTACTACCAGCCTCAAAAAACGAAGCCTCACAGTCAGTGTTATCAAGGAAGATATCACCATACAGGTCTGAGCAAATAGTTGTGTTATCGCCACTGTCTTTACTGTGTATCTTTAGCTGTTGTGTATTTTGATCTTCAATATTTAGGTTTACTAAAGAATCATTGGTGCCTATTAGAGCACTGCCATTGTTAAGACTAGGGTTTGTGATACGAACGTCAATTTCATGTGTTACAGGAAAATTATTGATCGTCTCAGCCTCTAATTTGAATTTATAAACGGACTCTGCTGTTAAGCCATTAGGGCTTAGCTTTATATGGTAGGATTGAGAGTCACTGCCTGATTTAAACTGCAGTTCACGCAATTGATCGGTGCCAGTGCTATCCAAAAGGCTAAAGGAAAGGCTACTGTCTAGCAGGGCATTATCAGTGCTGCCAGTATTTATGTTGACGGATGCATTAAGTAACATACCTTTGTAAAGTTGTATGTACTGTTCACCGGAGGGGGTAGTTGCAGTACTGTCAAAGGCTACCTCGGTGTGACGTACCTTGATCTTGCCCACTGAATAGGCCGAGACTGCTTTATGCCAGTCATCCTCAATAGTAGCGCAAATATGGTAATCGCCGGTGCCTATAGACTCTGTATTCCAAGTAAAACTTGAACTCTCATTGGTTACCAGTTCAATCAGGCTACCTTCTTCGCAATTGCCCGTGTCACTGAAACTATAGTAGAGACCAATTTCTGCTAAGTCATTCTCAGGATCGGAGGCGCTCCAGTTAATGATGTATTGATTTTCAACAAAGATATCATTGTCCAAATTAGTGATAGCTATGTTTGGCGCGCCATTGATAACGATCTTACCAGGTGCGAATGCAGTTACTGAGTCATTTGCGCCATCATTAATTTCAGCGTAAATGTAGTAGTCACCACTTTCTAAACTGGTTGGGATATTCCAAGTATAGTTTGTATGCTCATCTTCAAACAGTTCATCCTGCACGTTTATTTTTGTGCCCTGAAACGCGCTATTATTTTCACTGTAGTACAAACTAATTTTAGCATTATCATCTGGATCAGAAGCTTCCCACATTATGGTAACTTCACTGTCTATTAGTTCACCGTTTACATTGCTGGGTGAGTTGAGTTCAATCTTAGGAGTATCATTGATAGAGGTAACTATGACCTTAAAGCTTTGAGATGTGCTTTTAGCCGCTTCAGTTTGATCCGTGACGGTTGCGGTAAAGTTCTCCTCACCACTCCAATTGTCCGTAGGCTTAAAGACAAATTGGTTATTATCTGCGGTAATGGTGAAGTTGCTACTGTTGCCCGCTTGACTGATAACCTCATAAGAGAAACTGTCGCCATCATACTCGTCAATTTGCAGGGTGATGGTTCCTAGTTCATCCTCATTAATGGTGATGTCATCGATTGGCTTTAGATCTGGAGCGTTATCGACAATGTTAACGATCACCTTAAAGTCTTGAGATGCACTTTTGCCATTAGCAGTTACCGTTGCGGTAAACTCTTCTTCGCCGTACCAATTGTCATCGGGCTTAAAGGTCACTAAATTAGGAAACCAAAGTTTGCCAGAGGTGACAGTTATTTTGCTATTTTGCGCTTGACTGGTGACGCTGAAGGAAATGGCATCGCCATCAACATCATTGGCTCGAAGAAAAATGCTCTTTGAATTATTCTCATCAATAGTGATATCGTCGATTGGCTCCAGTGTTGGCGCATCATCCACAGATTCAACGCTGACCATAAAGCTTTGAGATGTACTTTTAGCCGCTTCAGTTTGATCCGAGACGGTTGCGGTAAAGGTTTCCTCACCGCTCCAATTGTCATTGGGCTTAAGGATCAATTTGTTATTTTCAACGCTAACGATAAAGTTGCTGCTGTTGCCCGCTTGACTGGTGACATCGTAGGAGAGGGAGTGGCCATCATATTCGTCAACTTCTGGGGTAATGATCCCCAATCCATCCTCATCAATGGTGATATCACCGATTGGCTTTAGTAATGGGGCATCATCGACAGGGTTAACGATGACCTTAAAGCTTTGAGATGTACTTTTAGCCGCTTCAGTTTGATCCGTGACGGTTGCGGTAAAGGTTTCCTCACCGCTCCAATTATCCGTGGACTTAAAGGCAAACTGGTTATTATCAGCGGTAATGGTGAAGTTGCTACTATTGCCCGCTTGACTGGTAACATCAAGAGAGAAACTGTCGCCATCAAATTCGTCAACTTCAAGGGTGATGGTCCCAAAACTATCCTCATCAAAGTTGATATCACCGATTGGCTCTAGTATTGGAGGGTTATCCACCTCTAACACTTGAATAGTGATATTGACCGAGGCCGCGGAACTTGTCTCTCCGTCAAAGGCTGTATAAGTAAATTGATCACTTGTCGCTGTTGTGGAAATGCTAGTGTAGGTTAGTTCACCATTTACAATGTGTTCAACAGAAGTGATAGGACCATTATCATCTTGAAGCACTCCGTACTCTGGCAAGCTGGCGATTTGGTAGCTGAGAACTCCATCATAGGAACTAGTACCCTGAAGTGTGATTTTCTTGCTTATCTCCTGATAGGCAATTACGTTTATGCTATTGGCAGTTGGTACATTGTTGATAACAATTTTGCCAGGCGCATAGGTTTTTAAGGGCTCATTGATGTTGTCATCAATAATGGCATATATGAAATAGTCACCTCTTTGCAGTTTGGATATATCCCAAGGATAACTTGAATCGTTTATATCTAGCTGATCCTGAGTCTGTATCTGGATGCCGTTATAATCTAAGTTATCTGTGTCATACCAAAGGGTAATTGCTGCCTGATCATCCGGATCTTCAGCCGTCCACTGAATAACAAAACTATTATTCGCTGATTCGCCAGAGGCATTGACTGGTGAGTTAAATAAAATGCTCGGTGCTCTATTTAAAATGAGGGCTCCTGGAGCATAGGTGTATTTTGTTGAATTGCCATCGCTGATTTCGGCGTAAATATAGTAGGTGCCGCTTTCAAGTAGACTCATATCCCAGTTATGGTTGCCCGTAAGATCAAGACTTGATTGAATCAATATGCCGTCATAACCAGAGTCGTCTGTGTCATAGTATATCTTTACCTGAGCTTGGCTTACTGTGTCGTTTGACAGCCAAGTGATATTAAAGTGATCTTCCACCACCAAACTACCCGCAACAGCAGTGGGTGAAGTGAAAACGAAGCCTATATTGATAACAGTTGGTTGCGATTTAAAGTAGCAGTCGTCGGGATCAATATCACTGCAAACTTTGGCATAGATCGTATAAGTGCCAGATTGTGGGATATTGTTTTGCCAACGGTAAGATAATTCCTGCGTGGCTCTGTTGACTGAGGTAATAAGTATTTCTTCTGAATCTTCAGATTTATAGTATAGGTTTAGATTATCAAGATTGCTGTCACCACCATCAGCCCATGTCCATGTCAAATCTACAAAACACGAAAAACTGCTACTGCAATCTTGAGATGCATTTAGCTCAACAATGGGTGTGTCAAAGACAAATCTGCCCAATACAGTCGAGTGTGATGAGTTGTTGGGATTGCGTCGAAATGTGTAGAGACGCTTGGCCGGATTGGTACTCAGCTGATTTAATTGCTGCAGTGCAGTAATCATGCAGTCGTTGTTGGGTGGCAAATTTTTGTTACTACGCTTTGTATTATCATTGTTGTCACAAAAATCGACATCCACATCAGCCATCCTTGGCATATTATTCCAATAGCTACTGCCTAAATATACAGTTTCTGTAACTGAATCATGCCATGTGATTAGTGGTGCATTGTTGATGTTTGGTGCATTTGGATCTGAGGCATTGTCAGGATCCGGCACATAGGTAATT
>CAXRJI010000010.1:0-32647 GCA_964231105.1 Porticoccaceae bacterium | reverse complement strand
GGTCGCATTGGTCGCAATATTGTTAGAGCCTATTACGAACGTCCCGAGCTACATGACAAAATAAAAATTGTCGCCATCAATGACTTGGGTAATGTAGAAATTAACGCTCACTTGCTAGAGTTTGATACTGTTCACGGTCGCTTTAACCAAACTGTGGAGCTTGCTGACGATAAATTTATTGTAAATGGTGACGAAATTCACTGTTTCTCAGAGCGTGACCCTGCAAACCTGCCCTGGGGCAAATTGGATGTTGATCTTGTATGTGAATGTACGGGTGTCTTTACACAACGCGATAAAGCCGCACTGCATATTGCCGGCGGTGCTAAAAAGGTTATTATCTCCGCACCTGGAAAGGACGTTGATGCAACAGTGGTCTACGGCATCAATCATCAACAACTGAGTGCATCTCATGACATTATCTCCAATGCGTCTTGTACAACTAACTGTCTGGCACCGTTGGTTAAACCGCTCAACGATACTATTGGTATAGAATCTGGTTATATGACAACGGTTCATGCGTACACCAATGACCAGCAGTTAAGTGATGTCTATCACTCTGATGTCTACCGTGCACGCTCTGCAACACAGTCTATGATACCGACTAAGACGGGTGCCGCTGTTGCAATTGGTGACGTGTTGCCAGAACTAGCTGGTAAGTTAGATGGACTGGCAGTCCGGGTTCCAACCATCAATGTTTCTCTGGTCGATCTTACCTTTAATGCAGGATCCAATACCTCCGCTGAAGAAGTAAATCGCATTCTTAAAGAGGCTGCTGAAGGTGAACTAAGTGAAGTTCTAAGCTATTGCGATCGTCCACTTGTATCAGCTGATTACAACCATATTCCCTACTCCAGCAATTTTGACTCTCTGCAAACAAGGGTCAACGGTTCGTTGGTTAAGGTTATGGCTTGGTACGACAACGAGTGGGGATTTTCGAACCGCATGCTAGATAACTGTCTGGCGTTGCTAAACGCTTAAGAAGTTTGACTGCGGCATTACCTATGCTGTTAAGGTAAGTTTATATGACAGCTGCACCAAGACAGCTGTCATAACTTACTGGCATTGTTTGATCATTCAGCTTTAATGCTTACTTAGGCTGCCCAGTATACAGTTGCAGGGCTGATATCTTGTTGCAGGATTGATCGAATTGGCAATTCTGTGATTGAAGTTCCCGCTTGAGCTTGCTGCAGTACTTTCTGTTTGCCGGCTCCGCTGATATGTACAGCTAAAAATTTGCAGTTTAATAACCGTGGTAGGGTTAGACTCATCCGCTCATGGGGCGCATCCAGTGGCGTTACTGCCACACAATTCAACCCAGAATCCATATCTAAGCCAGAGGCTAGGGCTGGTGTACCGGGAAATAGCGAAGCCGTGTGACCATCATCGCCCATACCCAAGATAACCACGCTAAACTGATTTAAACCTGAAAGGGATTCTTCTAGCTCTACACAGCCTGCAACAGCAGTTTCTGCGGCATTCTTTAGGGGTAAAAACTGCGCCTGATTAGCATTGTTAATCAGTAAATTTTCACGTACCAGTTTTTCATTACTGTCTTTGTGATCAGCCTCAACCCAGCGTTCGTCCGCCAAGGTGACCACCACTTTAGACCAATCCAACGACTGTTGTGATAGGGTGTGAAAGAATCCTAATGGGGTACGACCGCCAGATACTACAAGCGATGCAGATCCTTGCTTATCAATACTCTGTTTTAAGTGCATTGTGACTTCATCGGCTAATGCAATATCCAGCGCCGATGTGTTTTCAAATTGCTTGATATTCAAAGTGTACCCCCAATCTAACGCTTAATTACTTGTGTTCGTACCAACTACGGTCACTGGTTTCAATTAAAACCTCAGCTTTTGAGGGACCCCAGGAACCTGCACTGTAGGGCTTGGCAGTAATCTTTTTATCTGCCCATGCAGCCAATAAGTTGTCACACCACTTCCAAGACTCTTCGATTTCATCTCGACTAACAAAAAGCCACTGATCACCGTTAATAACCTCAAGAAAAAGTCGCTCATAGGCATCTGCAATTCTAGAATCTTCATTATCATCATGAAAATCCAAATTTAGAGTGCGTTTTTCAATACCCAAACGCTCTTCCATACATTGCTTTTTGGATACCATTTCCAATTGGATACCCTCATTTGGTTGCAACCTAATAACAAGTCGGTTATTAGCTTCACCATCATCGTCAGCAAAAATAGCATGCGGACTGTCTTTGTAGGTAATAACCACTTGGGTCACTTTTTCTTTCATTCTCTTACCGGTGCGCAGGTAAAAAGGAACACCTGCCCAGCGCCAATTATCAATGTAGACCTTGAGTGCAACAAAGGTCTCAGTATTACTACTATCGGCTTCACTGCCCTCTTCTTCCATATAACCGACTACGGGTTCCCCAGCAATCCAACCGGCTGAGTACTGTCCTCTAACAGCGTCTTCATCAACATTACTATGGTTGATAGGACTAAGTGCTCTTAGAAGTTTGACTTTTTCAGCCCTTATCTCATCTGCTTCTAGGGTGTTTGGTGGTTCCATAGCAACCATACAAAGCAACTGAAGCAAATGGTTTTGCACCATATCCCGTAACTGCCCAACTTTGTCATAGTATGACCAGCGGCCTTCAATACCAACGGTTTCAGCAGCTGTTATCTGTATATGATCAATACAGCTGTTATCCCATTGGGAGTTAATCATACGATTAGCAAAACGTAAGGCGAGAAGATTTTGAACTGTTTCTTTACCCAAATAGTGGTCTATTCGGTAAATATTTCGCTCTGGAAAATATTGCGCCACGGTATCGTTGACTTCTTTTGATGTTTCAAGATCATGGCCAATGGGTTTTTCCAATACAATACGCGCATGCTCATCCACACAGCCGGCATCATGTAAGTGCTTGCAGATGGGTGCAAACATGCTGGGCGGCGTAGCCATATAGAAAATCATGGTTCTTTTTTTCAGTGACCACTCTTTTAAAAGATCGAATTGCTTTTTCATAGAAAAATCAATCCGAAGGTATTGCAACCTATGGCTAAAACGCTCCCACACAGCCTGATCCCAACTGGAACCCAGACTATCCTTAAGTAGCGCTTCCATCTGTTCCAAAAAGTCAGGCGTATTTAACTCTTCTCGCGCCACAGCAGCAATACGCACGCTGCTATCCAATAACTCTGCTTTATCTAAATGGTAGAGGGCTGGGAACAATTTACGACGGGCCAAATCCCCCCTAGCTCCAAAAATAACCAGATCAATTTTACTGCTCATTAAGCACCTCTGTAATAATCTATGACTGTTTATTTGTCAGCTGCGAGTTCAACAGCTTTGCGCGCCAATGCCTCAATCTCATTCCAGCGTTTATTTCTAATAAGTTTCTGCTCGGCAATCCAAGATCCTCCAACAGCCATCACATTAGGCAAGGCTAGATAATCTAATGCATTGTGGGAGCCAATGCCACCAGTGGGGCAGAATTTTACCGCACCAAAAGGTCCTGCCATAGCTTTCAAGGCAGGCACACCGCCCGACACTTCAGCAGGGAAGAACTTAAAGTTTTGTAACCCATATTGCATACCCAACATCAACTCACTGACCGACGAGATACCTGGCAAAAAAGGCACAGAACACTTTTGCGATAACGACAGTAAATTCTCAGTAAGACCGGGAGATATCATAAACTGACACCCTAAATCCTCAGATAATTTCATTTGCTCTTCGCTGAGAACTGTACCTGTGCCAACTATCGCCTCAGGAACATGTTTGATAATTTCACGGATACCATCAACAGCCACATCAGTTCTTAATGTAACCTCCAGAACTTTTATCCCCCCTGCTACTAAAGCTTCTGCCAGTGGGACTGCATCGGCCACCTGCTCCAGAGTAATTACGGGTATAACAGGATTACCATCCAATAAATCTCGCACTCTATGCTCCTTAACTCAGTATTAACTTTTTTGCCGCCCCAACAAGACCCAAGTTACTTCGCGTAACCAAGAATACCGGGATCGGTTTTAAATAATTTACAAAGCGCCCTTTTTCCTCAAATTTGTGCCGAAAATCACTCTTCACAAAGAAGTCCTGAAATTTTGGTATAACGCCGCCAGCAATATATATCCCCCCTTTAGCGCCAAGGGTTAGGGCGAGATTGCCCGCAGCGGAGCCAATACCTTCACAAAACATATTTAGCGTTTGTAGAGCGATTGAATCCTGCCCATCAAGGGCCGCAGCCACAATTTCGGCAGGCTTGTCATAAACTGCATCCAGAGACTCCAACGTGCAAAGGGATTTATAGATATTACGAATACCCTTGCCGGATAAGAGGCGCTCTAGGGATACCCTGCCATACTCTTCACGCAATAAATTGACCACAGCGGCCTGTTGATCATTGATAGGAGGAAAATCAGCATGGCCACCTTCGGTATCCAGCACATGGTAACCAGCACCCAGCTTTACTAGTCCAGCGACGCCTAAGCCAGTGCCTGCCCCAAGAATACCTATGGGCTTATCAGAAGCAGGTGTATCACCGCCAATTTGCACAAAATCTTTATCTTGTAGCTCAGTTATACCATGGGCCACAGCTTCAAAATCATTGACAACCCACACTTGCTCGCAATTTAAAAGGGCTTTTAATTCACTTTTAGTGAATCGCCAATGACTATTAGTAAAAACTATTTCTTCATTATCAGCAGGACAAGCCACTGCAAAACAGGCATTTTTTGGCGCACTGTGCCAACCTGTTGCCTGATTAATTTCTCTGACGACATCAACAATCAAATCGGAGAACCGTGGATGCTCCTCCACTGAGTGATTAAATGTATATTCACTTTCCAAAGCACCCAATGGCAAGGCTGAAAAACGCGCATTGGTGCCACCAATATCGGCAACTAAGCTCCACTCAACAGACATTTTTAAACCTCAGGAAATAAATACGAAGCGCCTTGCTCGGCATTGCTAATAGTTTGACGGTTACTTAAGAAAAGCTCTCGACCACAACCGTAATTACCAACATCTGGCTGAACAGAAGTTTTACGTCCCTCCAATTCAGCTAACTCACCGACAAAGCACAGCTCACCGGTAATGGCATTTAGACGAATCAAATCGCCATCTTGAATTTTAGCCAACAATCCACCCTCAGCTGCTTCAGGCACCATATGTATAGCTGCAGGGACTTTGCCAGAGGCGCCAGACATGCGGCCATCTGTTACCAGTGCCACACTAAATCCTTTATCTTGCAAAGAACCTAAGAAAGGTGTCAATTTGTGTAACTCGGGCATACCCAAGGCCTTAGGGCCTTGATAGCGAACTACAACAACACAGTCACGGTCTAATGCACCTGACTTAAATAAAGGCTCCAAATCATCCTGACTCTCAATCACAACCGCTGGCGCTTCAACCACTTGATTTTCTTCAGCAACAGCAGATACTTTGATAACACCACGACCCAAGTTGCCCTTGAGCAGACGTAGACCACCTTCTGGTGAGAACGGATTATTAACTGAGGTAAGTATATTTTTATCCAGAGAATCAGAAGGTGACTGTTTCCAAGCTAATTTTCCATCATCGGCAAGGGATGGCTCTTGGGTAAAGTCAGAGAAATCTTTACCCCATACAGTATTAGCATCTGCATGCATAAACCCAGCATCCAATAACTGCCTAAAGAGGAATCCTGTACCCCCAGCTGCATGGAAGTGATTAATATCTGCCTGGCCATTTGGATAAACCTTAGCTAAAAGGGGAACCACCGCAGACAACTCGGAAATATCGTCCCAGTTGATTACAATGCCGGCAGCACGAGCAATTGCTACAAAGTGCATACTGTGGTTGGTTGAACCACCAGATGCCAAAAGCGCAACAATTCCGTTAACTACAGAGCGCTCATCAACCACTTTGCCCACAGGGCGATAATCACTGTCCAATCCTGTAATACGAGCCACCTGATAAGATGCTTCGGCGGTCAATCGGTCTCTCAGAGGATTATCTGGGTTTACAAAGGAGCTACCCGGCAACTGCAACCCCATAGCCTCCAAGACCACTTGGTTACTATTTGCAGTGCCGTAAAACGTACAGGTACCATGACTATGGTATGAATCAGACTCAGCTTTAAGCAGTTCTTCACGGCCAATTTTGCCTTGAGCAAATAGCTGACGAATACGCTGTTTTTCTTTGTTAGGTAAGCCGGATTCCATGGGACCTGCAGGTACAAAAATAGCAGGCAGGTAGCCAAAACTCAGCACCCCCATCAATAGGCCAGGCACAATCTTGTCGCATATACCAAGAGCAAGTACGCCGTCAAACATCTGATGAGACAACGCAACCGCGGTGCACTGAGCAATCAAATCACGACTTAGCAGACTGAGCTCCATGCCATTTTGCCCCTGGGTAACGCCGTCACACATAGCGGGCACACCGCCAGCAACTTGGGCTGTACAACCCATCTCGCGCATAGCTTGCTTGATTTTATCTGGGTATGCGGCATAGGGTTGATGGGCAGAGAGCATATCGTTATAGGCAGTTACAATACCTATATTGGCCGATGACACCATCCTCAGACTATCTTTATCCTGTTGCGAGCAGGCCGCAAAACCGTGGGCGAGGTTGCCACAACTTAGCTTTCCGCGCTCAGGTCGACGATTTGAGTCCTCTTCCAGACGACGTAAATAATCGGAGCGCAATTCAGCACTTCGCTCTATAATGCGCTCGGTTATGAGGGCAACTTGGTGATTTATTTGACCCATGACAACTCCATCTTAGCTAAGCCCTAATTGTAACAAAATTACATAAATTAACCAATTATAAACATTAAAAACGGTTATTTTTGTAATTTTATTACATGATTTTTTGCTCTAGGTTTGCAACAATATGGCTGTACGCAACAACTGAGTAGATCTCGCGTAGTTGCCAATTCTCACTAAAGGATCACCTAACATGAATAACAATTCGTACTCTCCAAAAACTGCGCCAGCATGGAAAAGCTTAGAGAGTCTTGCCAATCAAGTTACATCTTCAAAAAATACTATCAGCATTAAATCTCTTTTTGATAAGGACACAAAACGTGCACAGAAATACTCTTTGCAAGTGGGTGAATTGTTATTAGATTTCTCCAAAAATTTAATCAGCGATGATATATGGACGCAACTTCTTCAACTGGCAGAGCAATCACCGCTGGTCTCTCACAGAGCATCAATGTTTGCTGGCGAAGCTATCAACCGCACAGAGAATCGCGCGGTGCTTCACTCGGCCCTGAGAGCCCAAGCGCAAGACTCGACTTCAGATAAAGCCAGTGAACAGTCAAGGCAAGTCAATCAACAACTAAGTGTTGTAAAAACGATCAGCGAACAAATACGAAATGGTACTTGGCTAGGCAGCACCGGCAAACCCATTACTGATGTAGTTAATATAGGTATTGGCGGTTCCGACTTAGGCCCTAAACTGGCGTGCAGCGCACTTGAAGAATTTGCCCATAAAAGGATTTCTCTGCATTTTATATCTAATGTGGATGGTGCACAGATTTTAACCACTTTAGACAAGCTGAATCCAGAAACCACCCTAGTTTCTATTGCTAGCAAGACCTTTACAACACAGGAAACCATGCTAAATGCAAAGACAGCTATTAATTGGTTTAAGGATCAACTGGGATTAGATAAGGCGCATATGAGTTCACACTTTATTGGCTTAACAGCCAATCCCTCAGCAGCTATTGAATACGGTATACCAGAACATCAAATACTTGAATTTAGTGACTGGGTGGGTGGTAGATATTCCCTGTGGTCAAGTATTGGGCTATCAATTGCTATCAGTATCGGATTTGATAACTTTGAGCAAATGCTAGCAGGTGCTCGGGAGATGGATCAACATTTTCAAAGCGCCCCCTTAAACCAAAATATGCCTGTAATCATGGCGCTGGTAGGTATTTGGTACGGCAATTTTATGGGTCTACAATCCACGGCAGTTATCCCCTATTGCGAACGCTTAGCGCTACTTCCATCCTATCTTCAACAATTGGATATGGAAAGCAATGGTAAATCGACTGACCTTGACGGACAGTCGGTCGATTATGAGACTGGCCCCATTATATGGGGTCAAACGGGTACAAATGGTCAACATGCCTTCTTTCAACTGCTCCATCAAGGCACCCGCTTGGTTCCAATCGACTTTATAGGTGCAGTTAGCGATTCATTGAGTAACTCGGAACATCATCGGGTACTGATGGGAAATATGCTGGCCCAAGCGTCAGCACTGATGCAAGGACAAGAGGCTCCCGAGGGTCAACCCTATCGTCATTACTCGGGCAATAAACCCTCTAATACCTTACTTATGGATAAACTTTCGCCAAAAAACTTTGGCGCTCTTGTAGCGCTTTACGAGCACAAGGTGTTTGTACAAGGGAGTATCTGGAATATCAATTCGTTTGATCAATGGGGCGTGGAATTAGGCAAGAAAATGGCGAATGAATTATTGGGCGATGCATCTAAAACAACCCACTTTGATCCGTCGACTGAGGCTTTATTTGCTTATATCAGCAGTAAGTCCTAGTGCTTAAACTCTCAGCTCTTTGGGTAGAGAAAAACTAATAGTTTCGGTTACGCCGTCCAACTCAACGGGCGGCTTAGCACCCAGATCCACAAGTCTATCAACAACATCACGCACCAATACTTCTGGTGCAGATGCACCTGCCGTGACGCCTATAGTCGAAGCAGACTCAAGCCACTTCGCTTGCACATCCTCGGCACCATCAATTAAAAAAGCATCACATCCACAGCGCTCAGCTAACTCTTTTAAGCGGTTTGAGTTGGAACTGGTTACTGACCCAACGACTAATACCACATCTGATTCAAGCGCCAATTGCTTTACCGCATCCTGCCTGTTTTGCGTGGCATAGCAAATATCATCCTTGCGAGGGCCTACAATAGCCGGAAATTTGTTTCTAAGGGCTGAAATAATAAGAGCCGTGTCATCCATTGATAGAGTAGTCTGAGTCACGTAAGCTAGCTTGTCAGGATTTTTTACAGGCAAGTTATTAACGTCATCTTCCGTTTCAACTAAATAAATCTCTCCACCTGCAGATCTATCATATTGACCCATAGTGCCTTCCACCTCAGGATGCCCATTGTGTCCAATTAGTACACATTCCCTGCCCTCAGCACTGTATTTACTGACTTCTAAATGAACCTTTGTTACAAGAGGACAGGTCGCATCGAAAACTTTTAAATGTCTTGCATCAGCTTGGCGTTGAACTTCCTGGGAAACGCCATGGGCACTAAATATAACCACCACATCGTCAGGAATTTCGTCAATCTCATCGACAAACACAGCGCCGCGAGCGCGCAACTCATCCACTACAAACTTGTTGTGTACAACCTCATGACGCACATATACGGGAGACCCAAACTGATCGAGGGCCAAATTAACAATATCAATGGCACGATCAACGCCAGCACAAAAACCTCTGGGATTGGCAAGCTTTATCTGCACTTTGTTATCCCCCCCTCTTTAAAAACGGTTGAATACACACTGAATGACTCACTTATAACTCAACTAATGAACAGTGTCCGCAGACAGATCAACAATATCCACCTTAAAGACAATATTACGACCCGAGAGCGGGTGATTAAAATCAACAATCACCTGTTCAGCTTCAACGGCAGTCACTACACCGGGCATCTCACCGTCGCCGTTTTGGAAAGAGAAAACAGCACCGGGCTGGATTTCTTCCTGATCAAATTGACTACGTGCTATAGACTGCACATTTTCGGGATTATGCTGACCAAATGCTTGCGCAGGTGCAATCACAAACTCTTTCTTATCTCCAACTTTCAAGCCAATCAATTTTGATTCAAAACCTGGCAATAAATTTCCATCGCCCATGGTAAAGGTAGCGGGCTGAGTCTTAAAATTTGAGTCGATTATCTGTCCATCCTCTAATCCCAGCGAGAAATGGAGAGTAACCTTAACACCTGTATCAATGGTTAAACTCATAGTAGGGTTTTATCCTAATGTTCACTGCTTTGCTTATCATTTTGGTAACGCAGAAAACTATCTAAAATGATTAAGATAGCACCTAGCGTTATGACACTATCTGCAACATTAAACGCGGGGAAATGCCATCCAGACCAATGAAAATCTAGAAAATCTATAACATATCCAAGGGCAACACGATCATACAAATTACCTAGGGCACCTCCTAAGATAAGGGCCAATGCGCAGCCTTCAAGCCTTTGCTGAGGCGATAGCCTTACAATCCAGACAATAATAATTAGGCTTATCACGGCAGCAAAAACACTGAAGCCCCAGCGCTGCCATCCTCCCTCATTATTCAAAAAACTAAAAGCTGCGCCATAGTTATGGACATGGACTAAATTAAAGAACCCTGTAATTCTGTCAGACATACCCAAACTGTATTGTTCAACAATCCACTGCTTAGTGACTTGATCCACCACCAACACTACAACGGCTAAACCCAGCCAAAATAGAGTTTGACGCTTACTTTTAAAAAACTGATTAAGCATAGAGACGTTGCTCACCCTCACCACTGACATTTTCAATACAACGACCACAGATATGTGGGTGCTCAGCACTGGCACCAACATCATCTATAAAGTGCCAACAACGAATACATTTATCAGCTTGCGCACGGTTTACAGCGACAGTTAAGCCTTCCATTGCTGTTGCATTAGCCTCACGACCTTTATCATCAAGCAAACTTAATTCAGCTTTTGATGTAATTGTTACAAAACGTAACTCGTCACCCAATTTAGCCAAAGAATCATAAACAGACTGATTGGCAAATATTTGAATATCTGCTTCCAAGGAGCCCTTAACAACGCCCTGAACACGTTGCTCTTCTATGACCTTATTGATAGCCTCTTTGGACTGCAGAATAATCGCCCAGTCCTGCTTACTAATGGCCTCATCAGTGGTTAGAGAAGGCAGGGGGTACCACTCGGCGGTAAATACAGACTGCTCGCGCTCACCAGGCATATATCCCCAAATTTCATGGGCGGTAAAACTTAAAATTGGCGCAATCCAACGCACAAAAGCCTCAGCAATATGATACAACGCTGTCTGCGCTGAGCGCCGTGGAAGACTATCTTCACCACAGGTGTAAATTCGATCTTTGATGATATCTAAATAAAACCCACCCATATCACGTACGCAGAAGTTGTGTAGCTTTTGATAAATTTGATGGAATTGGAAACTATCGTAGTCACTGATAATTTGCGCCTGCAATTGCGCCGCACAGTCAATCGCCCAGCGATCAAGAGCCAGTAGATCAGCGTGCTCAACTTGATGTTGCTGAGGATCAAATCCATCAATATTAGAGAGGAAATAGCGGGCTGTATTGCGCATTCTGCGGTATGACTCACCTGCGCGTTTTAGTATCTCATCTGAGACTGTCATCTCGGCACTAAAGTCAGCACTGGCTACCCATAGGCGCAGAACATCTGCACCCAACTCATTGATAACTTTTTGTGGCGATATAACATTGCCAATTGATTTGGACATTTTGCGTCCATTCTCATCAACAGTAAAACCATGGGTCAAGACTGCTTTATAGGGAGCACTACCATGAATTGCTATGGCAGTTTTAAGAGACGATTGGAACCAGCCGCGATGCTGATCTGAGCCCTCTAAATACAGGTCTGCTGGATAGCGCAACTCATCTCTGGCATCAATCACGGATGCATGGGTAACCCCAGAGTCAAACCAAACATCTAAGGTGTCGGTGACCTTTTCATAGCTGTCAGCATCATCGCCCAACAGCTCTGACGCATCAACGTCATACCAAGCATCCATACCGCGCGCTTCAACAAGGTTGGCTACGCGCTCTACAATATCGTCTGTGTTGGGATGCAAATCGCCAGTTTGCTTGTTGATAAATAATGCAATTGGAACACCCCAAGTGCGCTGACGGGACACACACCAGTCTGGACTGGCTTCAAGCATACCTTCAATGCGTGCCTGTCCCCAATCAGGATGCCAACTTACGGTTTTAACTGCCGCAAGGGCATCTTCAAGCAAGCCATTTTGTTCCATGGAAATAAACCATTGAGGCGTAGCACGATAAATTAAAGGCGTCTTGGTGCGCCAACAATGGGCATAACTATGAGTAATCTTGCCACAGCCAATCAATCTACCTGCTTCACGCAGCACATCGATAACATGCTCATCTACCTTGTAAACATGTTCACCAGCAAATAGGTCTACATCTTCTTTAAACGTACCATTCCCAAGGACATAGTTGAGGGTACCAATGCCGTACTTCTTAGCAACGGCAAAATCTTCCATACCATGATCTGGCGCCGTGTGAACACAGCCCGTGCCTGCGTCTGTGGTCACATGCTCGCCCAAAAGAAGAGGAATTTCACGCGCATAAAAAGGATGTTGGGCCACGAGATTTTCCAGAGCTGAGCCCAAGCAAGAAGCTAGGACTTGATAATCACTGATTTCAGCGCGCTCCATCACCGACTCCATCAAATCTGATGCACAAATTAACTGAAACTGATCTGCCCCAGAGCCACATTGAACCAACTGATACTCAACCTCAGCGCCAACAGAGATGGCTTGACTGCTAGGAATAGTCCAAGGCGTAGTAGTCCATATCAGAACACTGACTGGCCCCTTTCTCAGCGAACCATCAAAGGCTTTATTAAGGTGTTCTATCTGTTTTTTATCGCTGACTGGATAGGCGACATCAATGGAAAATGATGTCTTATCCTGATACTCGACTTCGGCTTCTGCAAGAGCTGACCCACCTACAACACTCCAGTAAACCGGCTTATAACCCTTAACCAGATGACCATTTTTTGCAATTTTACCAATCGCGCGAATAATATCCGCCTCAACACCAAAGTTCATTGTCAGGTAGGGATTGTCCCAATCACCCAAAATGCCCAATCTAACAAAATCTTTGCGCTGACCCTCCACTTGACGCATGGCATAATCGCGGCACTTTTGACGGAAGACAGAGTATTCAACTTTAGCACCTGCCTTGCCAATCTTCTTTTCTACATTATGCTCAATTGGGAGGCCATGGCAGTCCCAACCAGGAATATACGGAGCATCAAAACCACTAAGGGTTTTAGCCTTAACGATAATATCTTTTAGGGTCTTATTAACAGCATGGCCTAGATGGATATCGCCATTGGCATAGGGAGGACCATCATGAAGGATATATTTTTCACGGCCAGCTCTGGCTTCTCGTATCTGTTTATATAGGCCCTGCTGCTGCCATTTTTGCAACATAGCTGGCTCGCGCTGAGCGAGATTAGCGCGCATAGGAAATTCAGTTTGCGGCAAATTAAGTGTCGCTTTGTAATCAATACTTTCGGTCATAACAGCCCTGATTCGGTATTAAATTGTTTTGCTAGTTGATAAGTGTTTTTCAGCAAACCACTGCTTTATTTTTTTTACGTCCTGTTGAATATACGTTACGAGATTATCTACTGTGGTGAACTTTTGTTCATCGCGAACCTTATGTAAAAACTCAACATTGATGCGCTTGCCATATATATCCTTGTCAAAATCCAGAAGGTGAACTTCTAAAATTGGTTTAACTAAATCGCCCACTGTAGGGCGCACGCCTACGTTAGCCGCACCCTGAAATTTACCAGAAAAACCATCGATCTCAACCATAACTGCATAAACGCCAGACAAAGGGGCTCGATAGCGATTTAACTGCATATTCGCCGTTGGAAAGCCTAACTTACGACCTAATTGCTGACCATAAAAAACCCTTCCCTTTATGGAAAAGGTTCTTCCCAGCAATTTTTTTGCATAGGCAAAGTTTGCCTGCTCAAGTAAACCACGAATCAAGGTGCTGCTAACTCGCTCACCATCAATTTCAATGGTTTGAGTATCTTGAACATTAAAATCCAAGACTCGGCCCATCTCCGCTAGCATCTCAAAATTACCCCTGCGATCACAACCAAAGCGAAAATCATCACCCACGATAAGTTGTTTTACGCCAAGGCCATCAACGAGCAAAGATCGAACAAATTGCTCAGCGGTAAAATTTCTAAGTTTGCTATTAAACTGCAGGCAGACCACCTGATCCACACCAAATTCGGTTAGCGTCTCGACTTTATCTCTAAGCCTCATCAGTCGAGCGGGTGCTTTTTCTGCCGAAAAATATTCTTGAGGTTGCGGCTCAAATGTCATTACCACTGATATGGCATCTAACTCATTGGCCTTTTCTATAACCTGTTCAAGTATCGCTTGGTGACCCAGGTGGACACCATCAAATGAACCAATAGTCACTACTGATTTTCGGTCACCAAATGAAATCTTATCTGGATCACGGATAAAGGTCATTTTGCGTTGTTGTAACACTGATGCAGACACCCTCAATTCAAGGGGTTGAGTATACCTAGCTAGAACGCGAAAGGTAAGATAAAGCACTCATTTGGTGCTAAAAAATACTATAACAATCTACGCTACAAAAAAATTATCCTAGACTAAAAATAATTTATCGAAATAACACCAAGCGTTAGAGAAATGATAGCGGTTAAAACAGATTATCTGCTAGTCGCTTTGGCTGGCCCACGAAAATCTGCAGGTCTAAAGCCGCAGGCAAAGAGACAGCCAACATAAGCGATAAAGCCACCAAAACAGAGCATTGAGATATTTGTAACACGCTGCCACCAATCCTGGTGGTGCCAGGACTCAATACCACCAGCATAATTAAGTAATAGCAACAGCACTAAAAGCATCACTGTAACTGCCAAGGTTAATATCACAGAAAATTTAAGCCAACCATCGGCAGGTTTATAGATGTCATCGCGACGCAGAATAAATAAAAGCATAAGAGCATTAATAAATGCCGATACTGATGTTGCAGCCGCCAATCCTAAATGTCCTATTTGCCAAAAGTGATGCAATGGAATCACAAACAATAGGTTCAAAAACATATTTGAAACCATGGCGATAATACCTATACGAACCGGCGTGCGCATATCTTGGCGAGCAAAAAATCCCGGCGCTAATACTTTAATCAACATAAATGCAATAAGACCAACAGAATAGGCCCTTAAGCTAAGTGCTGCCATACTCATATCCCTTAGCGTCATAACCTCACCATAGAGAAATAACGTCTGCAAAATGGGCTCTGCCAGCAAAGCCAGAGCCACTGCAGCGGGAACAGCAATAACTAGTATCATTTTTAATGCCCAATCCAAGGTGTCAGAAAACGCTTCTTGGGATTGGGAAACATGGTGCCTAGATAAATTAGGTAAAATAACTGTGGCTATTGCGATACCAAAAACACCGAGCGGCAATTCAGATAGGCGGTCTGAATAGTACAGCCAGGAAACACTGCCTGTAGGTAAAAAAGTGGCCAATACTGTATCAAGCAAAAGATTAATTTGGCTGACAGAAACGCCAAAAATAGCTGGCCCCATAAGAACCAGAATTTTGCGAACACCCGAGTGTCTCCAACCGATCGCAGGCATTGGCAACATATGGATACTGCGTAAAAAAGGTAGCTGAAACACTAACTGCACCGCGCCGGCAATAAATACACCCCAGGCAAGCGCATAGGCTGGCTGTTTAAAATAGGGCGCGCCAATAACAGCTGCTGTGATTAAACACAGGTTAAGCAGCAAGGGCGTAAAGGCAGGAACAGCAAAACGGTCATAGCTGTTGAGTACAGCACCTGCTACACCGGTCATGGAAATAAAAAATAAATAGGGAAAAGTGATGCGCAACATCTCTGTAGTTGCGGCAAATTTTGCTACATCACTGGCATACCATTTAGGTGCAAAAACTGCAGCTATTACGGGCGCGCACAACAATACAAAAAGAGTCACCAAAAGCAGCGTAATTCCAAGCGTACCACTGACCCGGCTTACCAATTCTCTGACTGCAGCACGGCTACCCTGCTCTCGGTACTCAGCTAGAATAGGTACAAAGGCTTGGGCAAATGCACCTTCGGCAAATAATCGACGAAAAAAGTTTGGAATCTTAAAGGCAACAAAAAATACATCTGCTAAAGCATTAGCCCCAATAACTCTAGCGAATACAATATCTCTGGCCAAGCCGGCGAAGCGGGATAACATGGTAAAAAATCCCACTAGCGCACTGGAGCGAAGTAACCCAGTATCCTTTTTTTGTTGTGAGGATTTATTGCTCAACTTAAAAGCCTATAGACAGTGTTCTTATAAACAGTTTAACGGCACTAGCGGGCTAGTCCAAGTAGTTATACCCAGAGAGTACTCAACATCAGCCAGCTATTCAGTAGATAGCTAAAAGGCAGGTTTGTTACAAGGGACAAAAACCTACACAAAAGGCCATATTTTGGCTTGAATATCACCCCATAACCCTGTATATTTCCGCGCCCTAAAGAACCAGCTTATTGAGGAGATAAATCCATTGGCTAATTCAGCACAAGCAAAGAAACGTGCACGTCAGAACGAGAAGAGCCGGCAACATAACGCCAGCCTGCGTTCGATGGTTCGCACCTATATCAAAAAAGTCAATGCAGCAATCGAGAGTGGCGATAAAGCCAAAGCTCAAGAAGCTTACAATGCCTCAGTACCTGTTATCGATCGTATGGCAGATAAAGGCGTTATTCACAAAAATAAGGCCGCTCGTCATAAGAGCCGTCTCAATGCGCAGGTAAAAGCACTGGGCGCTAAATAAGCCCCCGCGCTGTTAATCTAAGCATTAAAAAAAACCGGCATCCTTTTAAGACGCCGGTTTTTTTGTGTCTCACAAATAAGCTTTAACGGGTAATATCAACGGGCTATATCAACGGGCTATATTTTCAGCCATAAAGCCGTGTACTGCATCGCTGTCATTAGCCAAAACACTGTAGCGTTCCTCACGCTCAAATAAATCCGCCATATGGGAGGGTAATGCTGGCTCACTGGCGTGGCCAGCTTGCATAACTGCCTCGGGGAACTTCGCAGGATGCGCGGTGGCCAGAGTAACCATTGGCGTTGTTTCGTTGACACGGCAGTGACGAGCAGCCGCAAGGCCTATAGCTGTGTGGGGATCTAATAGATAATCACAATCCTCTAGCGTAGATCGAATCATTTCCACCATACCTTTGTCATCACAGCGGTAACTAGAAAATAACTTCCTTGCCTGACGCAGAGCCTGCTCATCAATCTTCATAGCGCCAGCCTTTGCCTCTGCCATAAGACGCTTTATCTCAGCACCATCACCCTGATAAAGGTCAAATAAAAGACGCTCAAAATTACTCGAAATCATAATATCCATACTTGGTGCTAGACTTTGCTGAAGCGGCTTTGTGGTATGGTCATTATCACTGATGCAACGATGCAAAATATCATTTTGATTGGTTGCAATAACCAACTGCTCGATAGGCAGGCCCATTTTATGCGCCAAGTACCCAGCAAAAATATCGCCAAAGTTTCCGGTGGGAACTGAGAATGAAACTTTTCTCTCTGGTCCACCTAGAGAAAGCGATACCCAAAAATAGTAAACAATCTGAGCCATAATTCGCGCCCAGTTAATTGAATTTACTGCAACCAGTTGTCGATCCTCTGGCAAGAAACTCTGATCAGCAAAACTGGCTTTAACCATATTTTGGCAATCATCGAAATTGCCCTGCAAGGCAATATTATGAATATTGTCTGCCAGCACTGTAGTCATTTGACGGCGCTGAACTTCAGATACTCGTTGGTAGGGATGCAAAATAAAAATATCCAGATTCTTACAATGACGACAGCCCTCAATGGCTGCTGAGCCGGTATCGCCTGATGTAGCACCCATTATCACCACTTTTTGATCCCGCTTGATAAGTATGTAATCAAGCAGGTTACCCAAGAACTGAAGGGCAAAATCCTTAAATGCTAAAGTTGGCCCATGAAAAAGTTCCATAATCCACTCGTTTTTGCCCGTTTGCACCAAAGGGGCTACCCCAGCATGGCGAAAGGACGCATAGGAACGATCAATTAACTGGCGTAAGTCACTGGCGGGTATCTCATCACCGACAAAAGGTGCCATAACCTGATAGGCCAACTCCTCATAGGATAGTCCTCGCCAAGAGGCTATTTCTTGAGCACTAAACGCAGGTAGCTGTTCTGGAACAAACAAGCCACCATCGGGGGCAAGTCCAGTGAGCACCACGTCTTCAAAACTTTTTGCCTGGCCGCCACCGCGGGTACTGATATATTTCATTTACTGATCCAAATGTTCGACACGGATAAAGGTGACTTTACCACCCACTGACTCAAGTTGCTCTATACGCTGTAATACGCCGTTAAGTACTTTTTCTCGGGTAACATTAGTTAGGATAATCACATTGACATAATCTTCGCCAACGGGCTGTTCTTTTTGGATAATAGCCTCAATGCTAATCCCTGAGTCAGCCATTATTTTGGTGATATCAGACAAAACGCCCGGCTTATCCAACGCTGAAAAACGCATATAGAAACTGGTTTCAATTTCTTCAATTGGCATAATTGGCTGTTGTTTAAGCGACTTAAGGTCACGGCCTAATAAAGGCACCACATTAGCAGAACTTGAATCCACTGCCCTTGCTACATCCACTACATCAGCGATAACCGCTGAGGCAGTGGGCTCAGCGCCAGCACCAGGGCCATAAAACAGGGTATTTCCAACAGCATCAGCATTTACCATTACTGCATTGGCTACATCATTAACACCCGCAATAAGACTATTCTGTGGCACTAACGTAGGATGTACGCGCAATTCAACACCCTGATCAGATAGTCGAGCAATGCCTAAATGCTTAACGGCATAACCTAACTCTCGAGCATAGGCAACATCTTGCGGCTCTAGTTGCGTGATACCATCGGTATATAAACCCTCAAGACTTAAGGGCATGGCAAACGCTAGGGAAGCTAAAATAACCAGCTTATGGGCAGCATCAATACCTTCAACATCGAATGTGGGATCAGCCTCAGCATAGCCCTTGTCCTGAGCTTCAGCTAGGACGTCATTAAACTCTCGTCCTTTGCTATCCATTTCGCTGAGAATAAAATTGGTCGTGCCATTGATAATACCCGCC
Source organism: Porticoccaceae bacterium (assembly GCA_964231105.1). Lineage (GTDB taxonomy): Bacteria > Pseudomonadota > Gammaproteobacteria > Pseudomonadales > Porticoccaceae > HTCC2207. The sequence continues at coordinate 13,659 of CAXRJI010000010.1, read as the reverse complement.
AGCCAATTAATTTGATTGGCTGCTAAACCTTCGCGCAAGGCCTTGATAATGGGGATACCCCCAGCAACAGCTGCTTCATAGGCAACGATTAATCCTTTGGAAGAAGCAACGGAGAAGATCTCCATACCATGCTCGGCTATCAACGCCTTATTGGCTGTGACCACGTGCTTACCATGCTCTAGAGCCGTTAAGACCAACTCCCGTGCCACCGTAGTGCCGCCAATTAATTCAACGACTATATCGACCTCAGGATTCTTAACTACGTCAAAAATATCCCGAGTAATCGGTGTATTTGTTGTATTGCAGTCAGGATTATCTCGCCGGGCACCCACTTGAGCAATTTCAATTTCACAGCCTGCACGCGCATTAATAGGTTGGGCATTACGGGTTAAAACATTAAATACCCCCGCTCCCACTGTACCTAAACCACAAATACCAATCCTGACAGATCGCACCTTACTTCCTCAAATTTTTAATAATACATCAATAATATTTCAACCACCTGAGCACAAGCACTCAAATTCAGGGGGCAATTCTATACTATTGACAGATTTTTTTAGGGTTATTTTTTCGAAATTATATATAGGGCCTAATTTCTTTTTTTATATGTCTTCATTAAGAATTATCAGAATTCAGACCCAACATTTTGGCAAACATCGCCGCTGGTTGATAGCCCGGAATAAGAGTGCCATCCATTAGTATCACTGCCGGAGTGCCCGTAACACCAATTTGCTGTCCGAGTTTAAAATGCGCTTCTATCGGATTGTTATCACAGACTTGTATCGGCACCGTTTCCCCCGCTTTTAGTTCGGTCATAGCCGTCTGTTTATCTTTAGCACACCAAGCCGTAGCCATTTTGTTATAGGTTTCGGAGGGGATTCCAGCCCTAGGATAAGCCAAGTATCTAACCTCAATGCCAAAATCATTGAGCTGTGATACCTCTCGGTGAAGTTTGCGGCAGTAACCACAGTCAACATCAGTAAACACATTAAGTACTGCCTTTGTCTTGCCCTGAGGCTTAAAGACAATCATATCCTCCGTGTTTCGATTAGAGAATATTTCTCGACGCTCTTGGGTCAATTGAGCATCAAGTATGTTAACTATTTGGCCCGAGTCGATTTTAAGTAAGTCTCCATCAAATAAATAGTCGCCACTGCTATGAACAAAGAGCAGCGGACCAAACTCCACTTTTACTTGATAAAAACCAACGATAGGTTCACGATCCAGCACGCTAAAATTTAAGTCAGGGCGCGCTGATTTAAGCTTGTTTATCAACTGCTGAGCAGTAGATGCCGGTACGTTTGAATCCTTTGCAATTGAATAATCTGCAAAGGTGAAGGCTAGAAGCAGCACCAAAAAAGCCACAGCTTTGGGTAATCTTACAGTTGCTTGCACTGAAATCTCCGACATTTTGTATTGAATGGAAAGTGCTAATTGTGAATAGATTAGCTTCCGTTAATATAGTCTAGTTCTAACCATAAAAAAAGGTGTCCATGCATTTGATGGACACCTTTTTTGGTTTAGCTAAAATTTGCTTAAAATTTTCCTAATGCAAGCAAAGTTTTAAGAATATCCTTACTTCTCAGACACTAAAGAGCTTCTACACCTGTCTCACCTGTGCGAATGCGAACAGCGTGCTCAACCTTATACACAAAAATCTTACCATCACCAATTTTTTCTGTTTTTGCTGACTTTTCGATTGTTTCCATAACCGCATCTAACATCTTTTCTTCAACCACAACTTCGACCTTTATTTTAGGCAGGAAGTCAACCACATACTCGGCGCCCCGATAGAGCTCCGTATGGCCTTTTTGACGCCCAAAGCCTTTAACCTCAGTTACCGTTATGCCCTTAACACCGACCTCGGAAAGAGCCTCACGAACGGAGTCAAGCTTAAAAGGTTTAATTGTTGCAGATACTAGAAACATAGTTATTCCCCTTAAAAAGATTGTTTTTTTATTTAAGCAATAAAGATACCTGTTTATTTAATAGATTTCACCTATTCTCTTATTCTTTTAATGTATGTATAGAGCAATGAGTCAATAACTCTGACTAGGGAAATGACAAACATTTTTAGTGGGCAAAAAAAACCGGGGCACTAGGCCCCGGTAAGCTTGCAGAGAGAGTGTTATTAGCTCTTAGAACTAACAAACTCGGGGTATGCATCCATTCCGCATTCAGCGATATCGACACCGTTTTGCTCTTCTTCTTCAGAGACACGTAGGCCGATAATTAACTTGATCACGTACCACACTATAAAGCTGGTTACGAATACCCAACCGAAGATAGTAGCAGCACCAATTAGCTGACCAGAGAAAGTAGCTCCATCATTGGTTAGTGGGACTGCTAATAGACCTAATAGGCCAACAGTACCGTGCACCGAAATAGCACCGACTGGATCATCAATTTTAAGCTTGTCCAGGCCAACAATACTAGCTACAACCAACAATCCACCTGCTGCACCAATAAGGGTAGCTTGAAGTGCTGTTGGAGTGGAGGGTTCAGCTGTAATGGCAACCAAACCGGCTAAGGCACCATTTAGCGCCATAGTGAGGTCAGCTTTACCAAACCAAAGCTTGGCAAGTAATAGAGCGGCGATTAGGCCGCCACTAGCTGCGGCATTTGTATTCATAAATACAACGGCAACAGAGTTGGCACTTTCTACAGTAGCAGTCGCCAATACAGAACCACCATTAAAGCCAAACCAGCCCATCCAAAGGATAAACGTACCTAAGGTAGCCATAGGTAGATTAGCACCAGGGATAGCATTTACTTCACCATTTGGTCCGTATTTGCCTTTACGAGCGCCCAGTAAAAGAACACCAGCAAGTGCGGCAGAAGCACCAGCCATATGAACAATACCTGAACCAGCAAAATCAGAGAAACCAAGATCACCCAGAGTGTAAAGACCGAAAACAGCGTTTCCGCCCCAAGTCCAAGAACCTTCCATTGGGTAGATATAACCCGTTAGCACTACTGCGAAAAGTAGGAATGACCATAGTTTCATACGTTCTGCAACAGAACCAGAAACAATAGACATTGCAGTTGCTACGAAGACTACTTGGAAGTAGAAGTCAGCAGAAGGTGCGTAAGTAGCAGGCTCAGCTTCGCCAGTGGCACCGTCACCTGTAATTGTGCTTAAGAAGTAGTCACCACCATACATAATGGCATAACCGCAGACCATGTACATGGTGCAGGCAATAGCGAATAGTGAAACGTTCTTAGTTAAAATTTCAGTGGTATTTTTTGAACGAACTAGACCAGCTTCTAACATAGAGAAACCAGCAGCCATCCACATTACTAGAGCACCACATATTAAGAAATAAAAGGTGTCTAGGGCATATTGTAATTGAAATATATCAGTCATGATAAATCCTCACTTATACAGCATCAGATCCGGTTTCACCGGTTCTGATTCGAATAACCTCATCAAGGCTATTTATAAAAATTTTACCGTCACCGATTTTTCCGGTTTGGGCAGCTTTAATAATTGCCTCAACAGCAGATTCAACACTGTCCTCAGCAAGGGCTACTTCGACCTTTACTTTGGGCAAGAAGTCGACAACATACTCAGCGCCGCGATAGAGCTCGGTATGTCCTTTTTGCCTTCCAAAGCCTTTAACTTCAGTCACAGTTACACCGGTTACACCTAGTTCGCCGAGTGCCTCTCTGACTTCATCAAGCTTGAAAGGTTTGATAATTGCAGTCACCATTTTCATAGTCTTTCTCCACAGGGTGGCCGAAGCCACCCATAATTTTTAAAAATGAATTTCTAAATAAAATCAGATTACATAGATTTTGAAATAGTCAATACAAACTCGTTATCAGCGTATGGACCCTCGGCTTCATCAGTTGAGATCCAGCTAAGGTCAAAACCTAAACCAACGGCCTCAGTACTAAATGAAATTGCGTAATCATCATAATCTTCTGCACCAGAATGAACACCGTAGTGGATACCAAGACCAATTGATTCAGTAAGCGCCATAGAGTAGCCAGCATAGATATAATCATAACTTCCAGATTCGGCATACCAATCATCAGACGTGGCAAAACCAATCGTTACATCACTGAAAGAGATACTGCCATATACTTCTTCAAAGTTATTACTCGTATCGTTTGGATAAGTATAGAGCATATAACCGATGTCATAACTTACTGTATCTGAGAATGAACCACCAAAACCAATATAGTGATCGATTTCGAGACCACCTGAAGAAGTGGCGCTATCAACTGAAGACCCCCAAGTGCCAGCATATAAACCGCCACCAAGATCAACATCAAAGCCACCTGAAAGAGCGGCACCAGCAGACTGGTCATAACCACGGAAAAAATATTCGGAACCAACAGCCACATTACCAGAAACTTCAGCCATTGCAGATGCACTAGACATCAGGGTTGCAGCAACAATTGCAGTTCTCAAAGTTTTCATATTACATCTCCCAAAATTTATAAAAGTTAATTAAAAAATAATATGACTTATCCATGTCAACGCCTAAGGCTTTGCATTTTGCGTGCCAAATTAGACAAACCTCATAATTAGCAGGAAAAGAGTTAATTTCTGTTATTTTATTGAACTGATTTGGTGCATATAAAAAATTGTATGCTTAGATTGCACCAGTTTTGAGCACTTGTATCACATGTATCACAGAACAATTTCTTGTCTTACCAGTGATTTTTCGAATACCCAGTAAAAGATTTGCTAGAGTAGTGAGCCTGTTTAAGTGCAGTAAGGCTAAAGATGTAGCAGGTCTATTTAGATTTAGTAGAGCTGTTTATATTTAGTAAGTCTGCTTAAAAGCTACAGATAAAATAAAAATCTGTAATAAATTAAATAGAAAAGCCTAAAAAGTTAGCTAAAATCAGTCACTATTGATTAATAAAAGAGTCTTACCAATGAACTCAAATGATTTATATAATAATTTAAGAGACCAACTGGAAACCGCTATGGATGGCGTAGAGTCGCTTAATTCAGAGGCTCGCGCCCATCTAAAACAAGCTACTAGCAACTTATTTGATAAATTAGATATTGTCAGTAGAGAAGAGTTCGATGCTCAAACCGCCGTCCTTAAGCGATCAAGAGAAAAGATAGATTACCTAGAGAGTAGGCTAAAGGAACTAGAGGCGTCTTTATCTACTCAATCTACTAACTAGAAGAGCACCTGTTTAGAATAGCCCCAGCGCTCTATAATCCAGTGCTTTCTAATCCAGAGCTTACTAATCCAGTGCCCTCTAATAAAGATAGATACATGTAGGACAAATGCAACACATTAGGGAGGACATGGAATGTCACTCGCAGTTATAAACACGCGCGCTAAAATTGGACTTAAAGCACCATCGGTTTCTGTAGAAGTGCATCTATCCAACGGGTTACCCGCCTTTAATATCGTTGGTCTGCCTGAAGCCTCAGTTAAAGAGAGCAAGGACCGAGTGCGAAGTGCAATTATTAATTCCCATTTTGAGTTTCCCAATCGCCGTATCACTGTAAATTTGGCACCCGCTGAACTGCCAAAAGGTGGTAGTCGCTTTGATTTGCCAATTGCCATAGGAATACTAGCGGCCTCTGATCAACTCCCAAAAGACAGGCTGCAACACTATGAATTTATTGCTGAACTCGCACTCTCAGGTGAATTAAGAGGCGTCGAGGGTGTTTTACCCTCAGCTATTGCCTGCGCCAATGAGTCATCTCGTCAATTAGTTGTCAGTAAATCCAATATAGCAGAGACTGCAATGGTTGACTCTATCACTGCACTTCCAGCCCATCATCTGCTCGATGTAACAGCACATCTCTATCAACATACCCTGCTGCAACCCCAATCAAGCGTCAGTCAAAACTGTATTAATCATTATCCTCAACTAACAGATGTGATTGGACAAAACCACGCCAAACGAGCTCTTGAAATAGCAGCCACTGGAGGCCATCACCTGCTTCTGTTCGGCCCCCCGGGCGCCGGCAAGTCCATGCTAGCTAGTCGGCTGCCAGGCATAATGCCACCCATGACAAATGAAGAAGCCCTTCAAACGGCCTGCATCCATTCATTGGTAAGTAATTCGTCCAATGCTCATTTTAAGCAACGTCCTTTTCGATCACCCCACCACAGTGCTTCCTGTGCGGCTTTGGTTGGCGGTGGGAGCTTACCCAAACCTGGAGAGATTTCCCTAGCCCATCATGGCGTTTTGTTTCTTGATGAATTTACAGAGTTTCAACGCAGTGTTATTGAGGCGCTTCGCGAACCTTTAGAATGCGGTGAAATCAACTTGGCAAGAGCTGCAGCTCAAGTTTGCTACCCTGCTAAATTCCAATTAGTTGCAGCTATGAACCCCTGCCCCTGTGGCTATTTGGGAAGCAATAGATGCCAATGTAGCCCCGAGCAAATAAATCGCTACCACAACAAAATATCTGGTCCAATTTTGGACCGTATTGATCTTCATGTTCGAGTCAATGCCATTGATAATGATCAGTTATTACAACCACAACCCCAACTGGGCGAGTCATCCAAAACTGTTTTTGCTAGGGTCTGTAAAGCGCGAGACCTGCAGTTAAAAAGACAGGGAGTTATTAACGCTCAACTAAGTAACCAAAAAGTTAGAGAGGTCTGCCCTCTTAGCGATAAACAAAAGCAGTTTTTAAACACGGTGATTACTAGCTTTAAGCTATCAACACGCAGTTTTTATCGAGTGCTTAAAGTAGCTCGCAGTATAGCGGACATAGAATCCCTTGAGATTCCAGATATAGCGCAATATCAGGAGGCCCTGAGTTATCGAAATACCTTTAATACCACTATCTGCTAATTCTACTTGGTAAATATTGAAACAACCCCTAGAGTCTCAGGCCATCAAAAAGTTCGTTGATCTATCTAGTAACAAATTATTCGAACAGTCCATTACACTAGTTAATAAACCTTGCCTCTAAATAGGTTCAGCTTAAATAAATGTACATATTGCCCTTTGAATAAAATAGACTTACAGCAAGATAGACATTTATCAGTCTATTTAAATATCTAATTGATTATGGAATCTGTTGCAAATGCAAAAAGACAGTCAGCTCGTATACTCCACTGAAACGGGTCGAATAAAAGTGCGAGAAGATCAACCTCAGCCTACTCAATCTGATGGTATTGTGCGTATCCGGCGAGAGACCAAAGGCCGCAAAGGCAAAGGTGTCACTACCTTATCAGGGTTTGATCTAGACCCAAGTGCACTTAAACAACTCGCAAAGCAACTAAAACAACTTTGCTCTACCGGCGGTAGCATAAAAAACGGTGTTATCGAAATACAAGGTGATCACCGAGATAAATTAAAAGCAGAACTTGAGAAAAGGCATTTTTTAGTGAAGTTAGCAGGTGGTTAAGATGCAAAACATTAACCAGCAAAAAGAACAAAAGCCTTACGGTAACTGGCCTGCCGCAATAAGTGCTGAGCTAATTACCCGTGGCGCTCCCGGTCTAAATCATCTGCAGTCCCATGACAATCGGTTATTTTGGGTTGAGAGTCGACCCTGGGAAGCTGGACGCAACGTAATAATGTGTCGCGACAATAATGGATTAGTCAGGGATATCTTACCCCCCGGCTACAGCCATCACAGCCGTGTCCATGAATACGGCGGCATGGCCTACACTGTCACAGGAGATTGGCTATACTTTGTAAATGGTGCTGATCAGTGTATTTACAAATTAAACCTTAGTAATAAAGACGAACCCATCCCTTTTGTTGAGTCCAGCCTGCGATTTGCTGACCTAATTATCGATGAGCAGAGACAGCAATTAATTGCCGTCTGCGAAGGTCATCCACAAACTGGGCAAAAAAATAGTGAAGCAGAAAATTATATAGTCGCCATTGCCCTTGACTCAGATCAACCAGAAATACGCACACTAGCATCTGGTGCCGATTTTTATGCCTATCCCAGCCTTAGTCCAGATGGACATAAACTATGCTGGATACAGTGGAATCATCCCCATATGCCGTGGGACTGTACCCAACTTTGGCAGGCCAATATAAGTGAGGCAGGTTTGCGAGATGCAACCCTAGCGGTAGGTGCAGACAATGATCAGGCTATCTTTCAGCCCCGCTGGTCACCAGACAATCGATTATTTTATGTGTCAGATAAAAACAACTGGTGGAATATTTATTGCTTGAACCATGGAGCAATAGTGGAGATGGACGCTGAATTTGCAACGCCGCTTTGGCAATTTGGCATGTCCACCTATGATTTTATTGATAGCAATACGCTAGGTTGTGTCTGGACACAACAAGGGATCTGGTTTGCTGGATTTATTGACATCGCCCATGGACGATTAACTCAAATAGAGTGTGACTTTAGCAATTTGCAGTCAGCTTGTTGTCATAAAGACGGGCTATTTATGGTCGCCGGTTCACCAACCATGGCTGATCAAGTGGTTGAGATAACTCAAAATGGGATTGCCAAGCCGGTTTACGCTCCCTCTCGCTTAGACTTAGATATAGATAATTTTGCCAAACCCGTATCGATCAACTGCCCTACAGCCGATGGGCAACTGGTTCAGGCATTCTTTTATTTTCCTGCAAATAGTAGTTTCCAAGCTAATAGTAATGAATTACCCCCTGCAATAGTGATTTGTCATGGGGGGCCCACTGGGGCAACTGACAGTAGTTTAAATCTCAAGATCCAGTATTGGACAAACCGCGGATTTGCCGTAGTGGATATTAATTATCGTGGAAGCACTGGCTTTGGCAGAGCCTACAGGCACTCTCTATTTTCAGCTTGGGGTATTGCCGATGTTGAGGACACTCAATATGTTGTCAATTATCTGATTGATAAAAAGAAGATTGATCCTCAGCGATGTATTATTCGCGGCGGCAGTGCGGGTGGCTACACAGTTTTATCAGCGCTTACTTTTACTGATACCTTTAAAGCTGGAGCCAGTCTTTATGGTATTGGCGATCTTGAGACCCTTGCGCGAGATACTCATAAGTTTGAATCTCGGTATTTAGATAAACTGGTGGGGCCCTATCCACAGGATAAGAAAATCTATCAACAGCGCTCGCCCATTAATCATGTTGATAGGCTTAACTGCCCGGTAATATTCCTTCAAGGATTGGAGGATAAAGTAGTACCTCCCAATCAAGCCGAGATGATGGTGGATAGTTTGCATAAAAAGGGTATTGATGTTGAGCACATTACTTTTGCAGATGAGGGGCATGGTTTCCGAAAGGCCAGCAATATTATTTGTGCACTGGAATCAGAGCATGACTTTTATCGACGTATATTTAAATTTCAAGATCACTATTAAATCATGTCACGCTACCGCCCACCGTCACCTAAAAGTTCACCCTATATAACAGCTGAGGGTGCAACTCAATTGCGTGAAGAATTACGTCAATTATGGAAAGTTGAACGACCACAGGTTACACAGATTGTTCATGAGGCAGCCAAGAATGGTGACCGTTCGGAAAACGGCGACTATATCTATGGTAAGCGAAGGTTGCGTGAAATTGATCGACGAGTACGCTACCTGAGTAAGCGACTTGAGCTAGCCACCATTGTGGATAAAAAACCCCTAGATTTATCAAAGGTATTCTTTGCTGCTTGGGTTACCGTTGAGGATCAGAATGATCCTGCAGGCTCAATTTACACCTACCGTCTCGTGGGTGCTGACGAGATTGACAGTTCTCAAAACTGGATTAGCATCGACTCACCCATGGCTAGAGCACTGATTGGAAAAAAGGTTGATGACCAGGTAGAGGTTGCAACACCTGAGGGTCGTCGATGCTTTGTGATTACAAAAATCGATTACTAGATAAATGCAATTATAACTACATAAAATCTAGGGTGCTAAACGGGAAATAAGCCAATTATCCTTATCAAGGCTGTAGACAAATCTATCATGTAGTCTACTCTCTCCACCTTGCCAAAATTCCATCTTATTGGGGACTACGCGATATCCGCCCCAGAAATCAGGTAATGACACCTCTTTATCAAGAAAGCGTTGTTGAATATGCGCAAACTTTTGCTCCAACTGTTCACGAGAATCGATGGGATGACTTTGCTGAGATGCCCATGCTGCAAGCTGACTTTCTCTGGGACGACGGGAGAAATACTGCTGCACTTCGTCCTTTGATAGTGGTTGCGCATAACCACTAATAATCACTTGGCGATCCATCTGTAACCACGGAAAGTGCAGACATACTTTGTTATTTGTTTGGATTTCTGCGGCTTTGCGGCTACCTAAATTTGTGTAGAAAACATACCCATTTGAGTCGAAACCTTTTAATAGCACCATACGACTCCATGGCTGCCCATAGGAATCTACCGTGGCTACACTCATAGCTGTGGGGTCCTGAATATCTGCCTGCAATGCTTGATCCATCCACAACTGAAACTGTTTAAATGGATCGTCTGACAACAAGTCACGGGTTAATTTACCGTAATCATATTCGCGGCGCTTATCTTCTATACCCATAAAAGCCTTCCATTTAACTCTTTTTACTAAAAATCAAAAATAACCACTACCGCAAGCGGATGGTTTATCAAAACGGATATTATCATACGTGCAGGTTTACTTACCTAGGTCAACCATAACCCTACAACTTATGCATAGCAAAATACCCAATATATCTAAAATACCAAATATATCTAAATTAGCAGCTTGGAAACTATAAAAATGAATAATACATGCGTATACTGCGCCACCTTTCACAGTGGGGCGTTAAAACCCTAAGCCAATGGTAAGCTAATGTCTCCTAAAGAATTTTCATCACTGGGCCTTTCACAACCAGTCCTTAAAGCTATTCAACAACTGGGCTATGAGCAGCCCACGCCCATTCAGGCTCAATGTATCCCTCTATTACTGGATAAAAAGAATTTGTTGGGAACAGCGCAAACGGGCACCGGTAAAACAGCTGCCTTTGCTCTGCCTCTTTTAAGTAGTATTGATGAAAAGCAAAAAACACCGCAGATTCTAGTACTGACTCCAACACGCGAACTGGCTATTCAGGTCGCTGAGGCCTTCCAAAGCTATGCCAAACACCTAAAAGGCTTTCATGTATTACCCCTATACGGCGGCGCAGATATTCGCAGTCAACTAAAGGCCTTAAAACGAGGCGCGCAAATTATTGTAGGCACACCCGGACGAACCCTTGATCATCTAAAACGCAAAAGCCTTAATCTAGGACAGATAAATGCACTTGTGCTTGATGAAGCTGACGAAATGTTACGTATGGGTTTTATCGATGATGTTGAGAGTATCCTTTCGCAAACACCTGATGACTGTCAACGTGCCCTATTTTCAGCCACCATGCCAGCGCCCATTAAACGCGTGGCAAGCAAATATTTAGGTGATGCAGAACAGATCAGTATCGAGAGTAAAACCAAAACTGTTGAGCGCATTAAACAACAGTATGTGACTGTAAAAGGTCACCAAAAGATGGATGCACTGACGCGGGTGCTGGAGGTGGAACCCTTCGATGCGATGATTATATTTGTTCGCACTAAGTCCTCTACAGTGGATATTGCCGAGCGCCTTGAAGCACGTGGTTTTGCGGCAGCCGCCCTAAATGGTGATTTAAGCCAAGCCATCAGAGAACGTACAATCAATAAGCTAAAAAAAGGCAAAGTTGATATCGTAGTGGCTACCGATGTTGCTGCACGGGGTTTAGACGTTGAGCGCATTAGCCACGTTATTAACTTTGATAGTCCCTACGACAATGAATCCTATGTGCATCGTATAGGCCGCACAGGTCGTGCTGGCAGAGAAGGTACGGCCATTCTTTTTATTACACCCAAAGAAACACGCCTGCTGCGCTCCATTGAAAAATCAACCCGCCAGTCCATCCCCCCATTAACTATGCCCAGTAATGAACAACTCAGTGGTCAAAGGATTGAGCAATTTACCCAACAGCTATTAACAACCATGGAAACACCCAGATTGGACAAATTCCGCGATATGATTGTTAAGTTTGCCAGCGATAATGAGTTGGATATGGCAGATATCGCGGCGGCCCTGACCTATGAAAACCAAAAGGATCGCCCACTATTTCCCAAATTGGACAATATTGTAGCGCCGCGTCCCGAGCGACAAAATAAAAAAGCTGACAGTAAAACCAAGAAAGAGCGCACATTGCGGGATGAGGATGGCAAAATAATTCCAATGATTACGTACCGTCTTGAGGTGGGTAAAAATGATAGTGTCGAACCCGCCAATATTGTGGGCGCTATTGCCAACGAGGCAGATATTAGCAGCCAGTATATTGGCCAAATAAAACTCTATGACAGCTTCAGTACCGTAGACCTTCCCGAGGGAATGCCAAACGAGATCTTTAATCATCTAAAAAAGGTACGTGTGCGCGGCAATCCGCTTAACATCAGTCTGCTAGGTGACACTCAAAATACAGACACTTTATCTAATGCACCAGAGGCTACCTCTGGCCGCAAAAGAAAGCCGGCAAAAAGCAATAAAAAAGCAACCCCGGCTAAGCAAATTAACAAAAAACATCGCGCTGATCGGGCGCCTGTTAAAAAGAAAAAAAACACAGGCAAAAAGAGCAAGAAGCATCAAAGCTAAAGTGAGTTGGTTTTATTTAAGAGAAATTAATTGTTTGTCGCCTAAATGGTGGTAATGCGTCCAGCAACTGGCTTCCGTAACGCTTTGTCAGTAAGCGCTTATCTAAAATTGAAACAGTGCCCGTATCCGTCTCAGTGCGCAACAAACGACCACAGGCTTGGATTAAGCGCAGGGATGCAATGGGCAATGACAGATCAAAAAAAGCGTTGCCACCATTCTGCTCAATCCACTCCGACAAAGCTTCGTGTAATGGATCATCTGGAACTACAAAGGGCAACTTAGCAATCACTACATGTTTGCAGTAGTCCCCGGGTAAGTCCACACCCTCAGCGAAGCTAGCAAGCCCCATTAAAACACTGCTGTCACCTTGGTCTATGCGCTCCTTGTGCAAACGCACCAACTCTCTGTTGGAATACTGACCCTGAATAAGAATAATTTTCTGTAACTCTCTATCTAACCCCTCGTAGACCTGTTGCATCTGATGTCTCGAAGAAAATAACACCAATGTCCCTGCTTTTTTTTCAATAACCTTAGAAAATTGACTAATAATATAATCCGTATGCTCATCGGTAAGGTTACCCTCAACACAGTCACTCGGAATCTGAAGCACAGCGGCCCTATTATGATCAAAAGCTCCAGCCACCGACAAAAACAGCGCCGATTCCAGCACGCCGGTCTCACGTTTAAGTGTGTTAAAAGTGCCCAGTGATTGTAATGTCGCAGAGGTTATTACAGCGGCATAACAACTTCCCCAGAGTTGATCACGCAGGATATCCGTGGCCTGTACAGGGCTAGCATTGATTGCTATATCAATATTGCCGTTAGCGCTATCATCCAGTTTTAACCAACAGGCCATAGGCACAGTATTGTCTGCAGGCTGAATTTTTAAACGCTCCCACAGTGCCAATAAATTTTCAGCGCGGGATAACCAACTGCCAACCTGCTGGTAAAAAAGCTCTATATCTGGGGTTGGTAATGCATAGTCCTTATTGCTAAGGGCCTCGCTAAGAATATCTTCGAGAGCTTCAATTCGTCCTATCCACGCACTAACAGATGCCGCTATTTGTTGTGCAACATCGCGAATCGCATCCCCCACATCACCCAAAGGGAAACGATAGCGCTC
>CAXRJI010000009.1:0-60061 GCA_964231105.1 Porticoccaceae bacterium | reverse complement strand
CTAGAAAAAGTGCTCAAAGGTCAGCTGAATATAATCATCCCCTGCAATGTTATTAAGGATATCTGCTGGATTTTTAGCCTGAAAAAAGTTTGCTTGAAGAGAAACTTGTGTATTGTCTGATGCACTTTGAGTAAATTCAAGAAAGGCGCTATAGCTGTAATAATCTTGATCATAGGCCATACCTAGCAACAATTCAGAACTTTTAAAATCATTAAAAGAAAATCGACTGCCAATAAAAAAATCATTTTGAATAACTGACGAGCTCGCTAGCCCCCGCTCATCCCATCCATATTCAAACAGCACACCGACATCTATAGATCTACCTTTGATATTATAAAATGTATATTCAATACCAGCTTGAGAAGCTAAAAAGTGATCTTTACTGGTGATGCGCGAAAGCGCCTCCCATTTAAATAACCAATTATCGAGCACTCCCTGAAAATCAATGCCGAGTTGCGTCATCTGCTGATAGTTTGCAATAGCAACAAAGGATGTAAATTGAGTTTTGTTTAAAACAGGTTGAATATCTAGCGAGGGCTCTCTGTTTGTGCCATCAAATAGATAGATGCCTAAATCAAAGTGTTTAAATGAGTCGCTCCAGCGCACTGCAAAGTCGACATGTTTATCCATTTCTGGGGATTCGTAAAAAACTCTGTTCTTATCAACTTCAACCAGCGCCCTAAGTCGGCCATCTTTTCCAGCAAAAGTGCGCTTTCTAAAACCAGGTAGTACAAAAAAATCTAAGGCGCCCCAGTGATGCATAAGAGATAAATTGATCATAGGCTGACCAAGCTTTGCCTCGCCATCAATGCCTTCGACTAAATCAGTTTGATTAATAACATCTACCAAATGATTAAACTCGGTGACACCCCAGAACACTTTTCCTAAACCAATACTTAGAGACCAATCTCTATTAGAGCGCATCCATATTAGCTCGCGAATATCAGCATGGCTTTTTTCAGGGTCGCGTTGATCAACCCTAAAGTAGGGTTTAAAACTCAGGCTATCCCTACTCTGATTCCATTGCCATAGGGACTCAGACTGGAAAAATATAGATATATTGGATTGGTAGTCTTGGCTGGGAAGTACCCCATCACGACTGAAAATATCAATCTCAACGCCGATACGGGCATCTTGAGAGTCCAAGGTGATGGCAAGGCCCGCACTTTGAGCAATCACCAAATAAAATATGGCGATATTACGAAACATCTTATAAGTCTCGCCCTAATGCATTTTTATGAAAGTCGGTATCTCGGAGTCCTGAGTTAAATTGATAATTACTATACACCAAGGTTGTGACCCTTCCGGTCTGATGATTCTCCATAGTGAGTACCTGAGGGCGCCAGTATTTACCCAGATACTGTCTAAAATTACTGCTGTGCAGCGTTTTCAAAATTTTATTTCTGTGATCGTAAAAAATTATCTTCCATATGCGGGACTGGCTATCGTCTTGCCAAACAACACGCCTGGAATAACCTGACCCCTCATACACTGGGGTCTGCTCAACAAGGTGGCAAATACCTCCGTCACACTTTTTTTCTTCTATATAGCGATACTTGTATTTCTCAATCTCAAAGGACGAGAGATCTTCATAGGCAAACTCAGACCCCATAAATGGCCCAGATTTATTATTCGAAGCAATTCGCTTAACTCTCTTAAGGGCTGGTAAGTAGAGCCACTGTTCGTTGGGTTCGCTGATATGGGAAAGGCTCAGAAGAGCGCTTCCTTTGATATGCTTGGGTGCATCAAAGACAAATAAACTCTTATCACCATCATTGGCGATTTCCATGGTTTTAATAACTAGCTCCCTAACTCTTTGATGGCCACTGTTATCGGTTAGAGTCATCACTACCTTTGATAGCATATCAACCCAACCAGTATCATTTTGTTTGCTCTCAACTGCTAACAGGAGTCCTTTGTTATATGGCGCATCTGTCATTGCCGGAGGTGTTATTAGAATAATGAAAAGTGAGATAAATCTTAGAATGGTGACCTTATCCATGATCGCTTCCTTGCTTAAAGACTCCATTAGTTAAAAACTCTCTTAGTTAAAAACATGTCCCTGTTCAAAGATTTTAGTTTGTTTATTTTTAGTTGCTAAAAATATTTACAAATTAATCACAATTCATTTTTATTTCGGTCTAGGCTTCTAATAAGTGGGTAGTAGATGTAAGGAGGTAGTAGGTGAGAGGTTAAATCAGTAAATAATCAATTAAGTAAGCAAGTGACTAGATAAGCTAAGTAAGGCACCAAAAAAAGGATCAAATCAGAAAAATCAAACCAAAAAGACAAAACTCAATCTGATATAAGTAGAAAAGGAATTCGCTTATGAATGAAGTGTTTATTACAGGTACAAGTTCGTACCTGCCAAACGACCCTGTTTGCAACGATAAAATGGAGACCGTGCTCGGTCAAGTTGGCGATCAGCCCAGTTGCTACCGCGCTAAAATTCTAGCTCGTAACGGTATCAACACACGGTTCTATGCCCAGCGAGATGGGGTGCAAACTCATCTCAATGAAGAGCTTGCGGCAAATGCTGTTACACACCTATTAAAGCAAGGTGAAAAATCCATCACAGATATTGAGATGCTTGCCGCGGGCACCACAGTCGGTGATGTTATATTGCCGGGATTCGGCTCAATGTTGCATGGGCGACTCGGAGGTCACCCCATGGAGGTCGTCACTGGTGCAGGCGTCTGTTGTTCTAGCATGATTGCTTTTAAATCAGCATTTAATGCACTGCGCTGTGGTGACCATAACAACGCCGTTGTGGTTGGCTCAGAATTAGCCAGTGCAGCAATGAAGGCATCGCGCTTTGAAAGGGAATCTGAAGCTGAAAACATTGACAACCCATGTAATCAAGAGAATGAGTCCTTCAAGTATTTTAATGCCGATTTCCTGCGCTGGATGCTCTCAGACGGGGCCGGTGCATGGTTATTAGAGACGCAACCAAAACCCGGACAGCTATCGCTGCGCATCGACTGGATCAAGATAACATCCTATGCAAATTCATACCCTACATGTATGTATATGGGAACCTCAAAAACCCATCATTTAACCCCAGCAGATAGTTACTTATCCTATGATAATTTTGCCCAAGCTGAGGCTGATGGATTGATGATAATCCGCCAAGATACCAAACTACTGCCGATAGGACTTATGGGTTCGGTTGTTGTGGATGCAAAGAAGCTCAAACAGCAAGGCTTGATAGTCCCAGATAAAATCAGCCATTTCCTCCCGCACATCAGTTCTATGGTAGCTTTTGAACCTCTTTACAAAGCAATGACCGATGTCGGCATTGAAATTCCTAAAAATCGATGGTTTACCAACTTGACCTCAAAGGGCAATACAGGGGCTGCTAGCATTTTTATCAGCCTTGATGAAGCTTTAAATAGCGGCCTGCTTAACAAAGGAGAACGCATACTGCTAATGGTTCCCGAGTCAGGGCGTTTTATGTGTTGCTATATCCATCTCACCTGTGTATCTCACTGATACAGCGCCCTCAACACAAACTCAAAGGACTGATATATGATCATTAACCCCTATGCAAACCCTAAGCAAAGATCTCAGCAAGCAATTCAAAATGCGTTGGTACAAAGCCCCCTAGGAGAGGACTTTGCAAGTACCGACAATGATATTACGCGCTACCTAGCTCTGGAGCTAGCGATGGTCTGGTTGGATTTTAATAAGCGACTGTCAAAGATTCCTGTGGTACAAAAAATTGAAGATCAGACATTAACCATGGATGACTACAAAATACTGCTAATCAATATGCGACAACAGGTAGCTGAGGGTGGTCGCTGGATATCAAGAGCTGCGTCCAGTATGGAAAGTGATGAGCTTTTTACCTTTCGCTCTATGATGATTGAACATGCCTTTGATGAACACCGCGACTATCAGATGCTGGAAAAAATGTATGTTAGCTTAGGTGGCACATTAAAAGACATTAAAGAGCGTCCGCGTAATATCGGCTCTGAAGCACTGACATCCTTTATGTTTCACCAAACTTCTAAGCCAAACCCCCTACATCTGTTTGGTGCCATGTTTATTATTGAGGGATTGGGCTCGTGTAAAGCTGGGGAATGGGGAAGAGCCATTCAGAATGCGCTCAATTTAGAGGATAAGGATATTATTTTTATGCTCTATCATGACGAGCACGATGGTGATGATCATTACCAAAAATTACGCCTAGCACTGTCCCTTCCCTTTATCACTCAAGAGGTGGCTGTAGATATTGTTAAAACAGCAAAGGTGGTAGCTCGATTGTATTGCTTGCAGTTAGAGGAATTGGATAACTATTGATCACTTTCTAAAAAATTCTAACCATTTTAATTAGTTTTAATCAGTTCAACCCTATAACTAGTTTGGGCAAAAATCATTGAATATGGATCAAGTAAATATCAGCAACCCTGAGCAATTAAAACAGCCAGATTTTGCACATATTATGGCGCTTAATTCTCACTCCACGTTGTGCCCACGATGGCGCGAGTTGCAATACGTTGACCACGCATCTTGGTCTAGGCGTTATCTGTTACCGTTGATCAAAATAACCTGCCTCTCCCTTGGATGGACAATCCTTACAGTAAAGCGTCTGATTCCAATACAACTGGGTTCGGAATCGCTACTCAACAGGTTAAGTTGTTTCTTTATGAAGTACTGCGCATCCCCTGAGGCGCAATCAATGCTTTACCGTCACTTTTCAGTGGAGAGCGCTCTGGTGCATTTTATTGTTCAGAATAACGCTGTTGAAGATAGAGAGTTGCCAATATTAAAACCAACCTGTCCGGAGCAATTGGGCGATATAGCTGGGACCAATGCAACCCTATTGCACGACAGCATTATTCTAAATCTCTTTAAAGGCTTAAACAGAGCATCGAAACCCCTGCAAAAAGCCAAACCAGAGGTTCAGGAACTGGACTTTAGTGCACTTGATCAGCCAGATTTTAAAATATATAGAAAAAACAGAGGCCGGTTATGTAATCTCGATTTTGAATCCTGTCTGTATATCACCGTCTTAGTGCTCACGCTGTGTTTTACACCAAAGCAGATAGAAAATGCGGTGGGCTCAATGTTTCTTGATAACAGCCTTATGAGCTGCCTTGCCAATTTAACTGGTGATAATGCCTTTAGTCAGTGGACAGTATTTTCACCTGGGGAGCCCCTGCATATACCGTTAAACCCTGCACGCTACTTATATCGACATATACTTGTTCACGAGCACGCTTATAACCAACTTCAGCAGTTGGTGCCCCAACGCAAATAAGCAGAGAACGCAAAAACATGGGTTTATATAGGATAGGAATCAATGTTTATAAAGAACTCATTACCACCTACCCTAAGTACTGCCTTGTATTCACAGTGCTTATTACCCTAGTGTCAGGTTTAGTGGCCAAAGAAATACGCATCGACAATAATTTCGCCGCTTTATTTGCCACGGATAATGATGAAATGGCCTTTCGTCATCTCTACAGGGAGACATTTAGTGCTGATGATAACCAGCTTGTTGCAGTCCTAGAGAGAAAAAATATTAGCGATGCTACTCTGGTGCAAATATTAGAGGACATCTCTAACCTAGTTCAGAGCATTTCCGGCATTGAGAGAGTTCAGTCAGCCACTGAAAGCTCCATACTGTGGTCTGATAAGAGTGACATCTACGTTGACACGCTGTTTGGGTCTAATATCAAAACTGATAAGACCTTTGCGGAAAGGGTAGATTTGCTAACAAACTCAAACTTTGGTGGCAATATACTTGCCAGTAAAGATGGGCAGTACTTTCTAGTTATAGGTGAAATGTTTGCAACACTGAATGATCTAGAAAAAATCCAAATACCCGCATTGCAATTTCGCCAAAGTATTGAATCAATTGTAAAACCCTATAATGATCAAGTTGCAGTATATTTTGCTGGACTACCTCTGACGCGCATAGCGGCCATAGAGTCAATGCAGAATGATCTAATTCGATCCTCTCAATTAACTGTTCTGATCATTGCCCTATTTCTGTTTATTATCTTTCGTAGTTGGCTTTTTGTAGTTCTACCCTTATTAAGCATTGCGGCAGGTATTGTAGTGACTGCCGCTGTTATATGCCTCAATGGTGATGACCTTAATCAGATGACCATTATTTATCCGGTCCTATTAATGGTCGTCACTATCGCGAATTCAATTCATTTACTGCACCGCTTCCTTGTAGAGCACGATCGTTTACAGAGCCTACAACAGGCGGTAGTCATTAGTAGTATCAGAATCGCTAGGGTGAGCTTCTTAACTGCTATAACTACTGCCATAGGTTTTGCCTCTATGCTGATAGCAGAGATGCAAATTCTCTACAGCTTTGGTCTGTATCTTGCCATAGGGGTAGTAGTGAGCTTTATTATTTTGTGCCTATTTATACCAGCTGGATTAATGGTTTTTTATAGGCCCAGACAGCCTCCAGCAAAAAGTAAAATAGGATTAACTGGCAATAAACTGCTGTACCCAACTATTTACAAAAAGTGTTTATCGCCATCCAATGTTATCTATATTTTTGCGCTGGGTATTTGTCTATTGGGCTGGTCGCTTTGGCAAAGTCAGGATGCCCAATATGACTACTCAATGAGCAAAATGCTCAATAAAAAAAGTGAGATAGCCCTTGGTAATCATCTGATGGACAGCAAACTATCAGGCACCATGCCAATTGAAATTAGTTTTCAATCACCTGAAAAAGACGCCTTTAAGCAGCCACAAAATCTACAAAGAGTGTATCAATTTAGTGAGTGGCTACAACAAGCCTACCCCATTTCAACGCCGGTAAGTCTGGCTGGCATGGTTCAAGAACTTAATAAAGCGTTTAGTGGTAATCAAGGGCTGCCCAAAACCAGTGATGCGATCGCTCAACTATTGCTTATTGCAGAGAGCGCACCTGATACACCTATCACACAAGTAGCTAATGCTGATTTTTCACATATACGATTGCGGTCTTCCATGGCCGACTTAGGTAGTCAGTATGTTGTAGCGATGCAACAAGCAATTAATAACAAAGCTCAGGACATTTTTTTTGAAACATCTATACAAGTACAAATGACAGGTGAAGCTCCTGCTGGGTACAGAGGTATGAATAGGTTGGCTGAGGAACTAATCCAGAGTGTGCTACTGGCGTTAGTCGTGATTATTGTGACAATAGGCATTACTTTTAGAAGTCTAACCATGGCCATTGCTAGCGTATTTCCCAATGTCCTGCCCATTATGATTGGGCTGGGTTTATACAGTTTAAGCGGTGAAAAACTCAATCCACTTCCGGGGGTAGCCTTCTGCATTGCTATTGGTATTGCGGTTGATGATACAGTGCACTTATTGGCACGCTATCAGGAACAGCTAAAGAAGAGTAATAACGCTTATCAGGCTATGCTTTTGGCGTTGCAAAAAGTGACGCCTGCACTACTGCATACCAGCATAATCCTTGTCAGCGGATTTTTAGCATTCACAGCCTCCGAGTTTCACTGGAATCAACAACTGGGTGTTTTAGGAGCATGCTTGGTTATTCTGGCTTTTTTAAGTGATATTGTATTTACACCAGCCACTATTTTGTTGTTTGCAAAATTAAAACCCCAAAACAGCAGAAATTAGACAACTTTCTTGGGTTGATTCACGTTAAATTATGCAGAAGCAAACATTATTTAGAGGATAGCCTTATATAGGAGCTTTGAGCCATAATACAACGATAATAAAAAGTATAACTACAAATCAAAACATAATCAGGGGGGCAAAAACCATGAAAAAAACAGCATTTTCATGTATCCAGCGCCTAACTATAGGTTTAATTGTCGGGTTAGTAGCCGTTATTTTTTCAACAGGCTGCTCCGAAAAAAAAGCCGATGTGCTAGTTATTTCAAATATTAAGGGTTACAGCTTTAATAATCAGCGTAATCTATTCAAATTTAATGTGCTTGTTATCAAAGATGGCAAAGTTCTCGATACAGGTGGGGCAGATCTAAGTGAAAAATATCCCAAAGCCAAGCATATTGATGGCGCTGGAAAAACGCTGATACCAAGCATTATTGACGCCCATGGACATGTCTCTAGCCTTGGCTATGCTCTATCTAGAGTTGATCTGCGCAACAGTGTATCTGCACTGTCAGCAGCGGAAACCGTGGGTGCATTTGCTGCAGAAAGGCCTCAACTAAACTGGATTAGAGGCCGAGGATGGAACCATGTTTTATGGCCTAGCAAACAACTGCCAACTGCCCAGGACCTAGATACCTATGTAAAGGATAAGCCTGTATGGCTTGAACGTATCGATGGTCATGCCGGATGGGCCAATAGTAAAGCCCTCCAGCTAGCAGGAATTGATCGCAATACAGTCTCTCCTCCCGGTGGGGAAATCATGCTTGATCAAGAAGGCAATCCAACAGGCGTTCTAATAGATAATGCGATGAACCTGATAGCGTCTTTAATCTCTGAACCCGATGAAAACGAAATTGCTTTATCTCTAGAGGCAGCGAGCGAGCGTTTACTGAGTTTAGGTATTACCTCTGTACATGATGCTGGCACCAGTGCATCTGAACATGCCCTTTATTCAAAACTGGGTGCTTCAGGTGATCTTCCAATTCGAATTTATGCAATGATATCCTCAACTGATCCCCATCTTGAAGAGATTTTAACCAGTGGCCATAGCAGTGATATCTATGACCTTTACTCAGCGCGTAGCGTCAAAGTGTATACCGATGGGGCATTGGGCAGCCATGGTGCCGCTATGCTCAACCCCTACTCTGATCGGCCCAATCACTATGGTCTATTGCTAACTAGCAACCAAGACCTTAGGGACCTGTTAAAGCTAACTACCGTCAATGAATTTCAAGTGGGCATCCATGCCATAGGCGATAAAGGCAACAGAGTCGCATTGGATCAAATTGAGGAAACATACGGGGAAATGGGAGGACGCCATCTCAGGCATCGTATAGAGCACGCTCAGGTGGTTGCGATTAAGGATATTCCACGATTTAAGTCATTGGATGTAATTCCCTCTATGCAACCTGTTCATGCTACCAGCGATAAAAATATGGCAGAGGATCGTATCGGTGCCCTTCGCTTACAAGGTGCCTATGCATGGCGCACGTTTCTTGATCAAGGCAGCATCATTGCATCAGGGTCTGATTTCCCTGTTGAATACGCCAATCCCTTTTTTGGTATTCATGCTGCTGTGACCCGTCAAGATAAGGACAATCAACCACCCAATGGCTGGCGATTTGAGCAATCTATGACGATAGATGAAGCGTTGCGGTCATTTACCATTGATGCCGCTTGGGCAGCTCACCAAGAAAACCAGCTGGGGAGCCTAACTGAGGGTAAATGGGCTGATTTTATATTGATTGACCAAGATATTTTCCAAATCTCTCCTGAGGAACTCTGGAAGACAAAGGTATTGGAAACTTGGCTGGCAGGAGAGTTAGTTTATCAATCAATACCTTAAGTTGAGATGGTAATCCCAATACTGATGCAACGGGGCTGCTACGACAAATAAAAGCCTGGTCTCTCGGGGTTAATTATTTTGCAATAAGTCTATGCTCACATTGTCAATAAGACGAGCAGACTCAGTGAACATGGCGCCCAGTATGGTGATAGTTGAATCGTCGATAGCCGCTGGCTCTAGTGTTTTGCTATTACTAATAGTGACGTAATCAGTTCTAAATCCAGCAGCTTCTATTTTTTTTGCCGCCTCTAATTCCAATTTGGGGAAATCCAATGCGCCCAATGTTATTTGACTGGCAATCCACTCTAGACTCTGCTTTAGCACCGTAACCTTAGATCGCTCCTTAGCCGTAATAAAGCTATTGCGAGAACTCATAGCTAACCCATCAGGCTCACGATAAATAGGTGCCGATGATATTTTAACAGGCATACAGAGGTCTTCAGCCATGCGCCGAATAACCGCGAGTTGTTGATAATCTTTTATGCCAAAAACAGCTTCATCTGGTTGCACAATATTAAACAGTTTACTGACAACAGTGGTGACACCCTCAAAATGCCCAGGACGACTGGCACCACAGAGGACATCAGTCATAGTGGGACAGACAACACGACTCTGGGTGTCCAAGCCATTGGGATACATTTCCTTATCCTCAGGATAAAATAGGTAGTTGCAACCGATCTCTCGAAGTTTTTGACAGTCAGAATCAAACGTTCGCGGGTACTGATCCCAATCTTCGTTAAGGCCAAACTGAAGGGCATTTACAAAAATTGAGCAAACCACAATATCATTAGTTTGTGCGGCCTGCTTAAGAAGGGCTAGGTGACCATCGTGGAGGTTGCCCATGGTGGGCACAAAACCAATTCTGTGACCCTTTTGTCGCTGCTTATTTAAAACGTCCCTGAGTCCGTTAACGGTATGAAATACCTGCATTGCTGTATCCTTCTATCAGCCTAATCTAGTGTTCGGCGAAATGATCACTGGCAAGGTTTTCGAATCTTGTATATTTACCCATAAACGTTAATCTGCAGTGTCCAATTGGACCATTGCGCTGCTTACCAATTATGATTTCAGCTGTGCCTTTATCTGGGCTATCCTCATCATATACCTCATCACGATAAATAAATGTAATAACATCAGCATCTTGTTCAATAGCACCCGACTCGCGCAAATCCGCGTTAACAGGGCGCTTGTTGGGTCGCTGTTCTACATTTCTGCTCAACTGAGATAAGGCGATCAGTGGACAATCGTATTCTCTAGCTATACCTTTTAACTCACGCGAGATCTGTGATATTTCTTGAACCCTTCCCTCAGATGGGTTGTTACCACTCATCAACTGTAAGTAATCTACCATGATAAGGCCCGGCTGAGCCTTTACATAAAGTTGGGCGCTATCAAGCTGTGAATTTTGATCTTGCTGTTGACGTAATTGCTCAACACGTTCGCGCACAAATTGTTTAATTCGGTTGCGTATTTCAAGCGGTGTGATACCCGGTGTATCGTCAATAAACAAGGGACGATCCTTGAGACGCTGGGCAGCACTACTGAGCCTTGGCCAGTCGTCTTCCTGCAGATTGCCTGTTCGCATTCTGGTTTGATCAATTTTGCCAATCGACGAAAGCATACGGGTAATTAACTGATTGGCTGGCATTTCCAGTGAAAAAACAAGCACTGGGCGATCTTGATTAAGAACAGCATTTTCTACCATGTTCATAGCAAACGAAGTTTTACCCATCGAGGGTCTTCCAGCCACAATAATCAAATCAGATTTCTGCCAACCTGAAGTCATTCTATCTAGGTCAGCAAAACCTGTGCTTAGACCGGTAATATCAGCATCATTTTTAAACAACTCATCAAGCCGAGTCACCGCATCTTTGATCAGCGCATTAACATCTTTAAAACCGCCTTTTTTTGGTCTATTTTCAATGATTTCTTGAAGTCGGGTTTCAGCCTCTGCCAGTAATTTTGCGCTGTCCCAGCCCAGAGGATTATAGCCCTTGCGGACAATGTCACTGGACGCACTAATCAACTGACGCACAATAGAGCGCTCTAATACAATCTGCGTATAGGCTTTAACATTTGCTGAACTAGGTGTATTTTGAGCCAAATCGACAAGGTATTCAGCACCGCCGACGGCGTTAAGCTCGTTAGAATTTTGCAGTGATTCAGCCAGCGTAATTGGGTCAAAGGGTTGGCCATCTGCGGCTAACCCAGCCATCGCATTAAAGATTGAACGATGATCAGCACCATAGAAGTCACTATCGGCAAGAACTTCTGCCACAGAATCAAAAGCATCATTCTTCAACATCAAGCCGCCCAATACAGCCTGCTCAGCCTCCAGAGAATGGGGTAACGGTTGGCTAATTGATGGTTCTGCGTAAAGTGCTTCGTTCATAACGCTTTCTTTTAATTAATACGACCTATAACGGTATCTAAATAACCCATAACGGATTACTTAATTCTATCGACAAATTATACCTGTGTCAGCAATGCCGAATCACATAAAAAAACGGCATTGCATTTCTCAGAGAATGCAA
The DNA here is from genome assembly GCA_964231105.1 of Porticoccaceae bacterium. Taxonomy (GTDB): domain Bacteria; phylum Pseudomonadota; class Gammaproteobacteria; order Pseudomonadales; family Porticoccaceae; genus HTCC2207. Next base: position 48,082 of record CAXRJI010000009.1, on the reverse strand, counting down.
TGCCGTTGGGCGTTGAGGTTATGAGAGAAGCTACGTTACTCGGCTTCTACAATAATAGTAACTGACTGAGTAATGTCTGTATGGAGGCTTAATTCAACTGGAAACTCACCGATACTGCGGATAGCACCTTCGGGCAAGTTGATTTCACTTTTAGTGATTTCACCGCCAGCGCCATTAATTGCTTCTTCAATTTCTCGGGTTCCCACCGAGCCAAATAACTTACCTTCATCACCAGCAATAGCTGTGATAGTCACTGAACCAATCTCTGCCAATTTATCGGCTCGCTTTTGTGCTTCAGCCAATCGTGAAGCTGCTGCTGCCTCTAAGGCTGCTCTGCGCGTTTCAAATTCAGCGAGATTTTCTTTGGTCGCAAATACTGCTTTGCCCTGAGGTATCAGGTAATTGCGGCCAAACCCTGCCTTAACATTGGCCACATCGCCAATATCACCTAGCTTACCTACTTTTTCTAACAGAATAACTTCCATCTCAATAACCTCTTTTTTCTTAACTCAGTATTAACGATTTTTGTACTTTGATAGTCTACCTCGTATGTCGAGAAGGCTATCACCCAAAGCAAGACCTACTAAAAACATGGCAACAAGTGTTCCCACTAAAAATGGGGACAGGTAAAACAATACTAGCCAATGTCCACCTAATTGGGAGAGTTTGACCCAATAGTGAATCAAAGCAATTCCCGAAAAGAGAAGTGGTATAGTTGGCAACGTTATCCAGTAAAGATACTCTTTAGGCATAAACATACCTGCAAGCATCACACCGACCAATACCACTGCGGTCTTACTCTCTATTGTAAAATTATGGAATTCCTCTTGGAATCCACCTGGGTTATAAACCAATGACTGCCACCATCTTGCTATCAACATACTGATAACACAGCCAACAGACAGCACCAATGCGACCACCCCAAGCAATGATGACTTCGATAGCACTACCTCTTGCAAGGGCTTATCTTGCATTGCACTTATTTGCTCAATAAGTGCTGCCACCTGTTGCATCAAATTATCGATGCTGGTAGCCATTAAAAAACCAAAACTTAGCGCTACCAACACTGAAGCTGCTAGTGTTGCCAAAATAGTCCATTGCCAAGATGCCAGCGCCTGATGAACAGTTGCTGCGACCACCATTAAACCTAGCGAGGCTACGGATATCCCAATTAGCAATGGGTTGTCAGCGCTTATGTTATGCAACAGTAAAAGGGGTAGCGACACCCACATAACTACCCAAAAGCTTTGCAAAATACCCTTAGATAGACAAACCAAGGCAACTGCTGAGGGACCCATAAATGGGAAAAAGTTACCCAACAGAGTGGCCGCGATGGCTTGTATCCGCCCGCGCAATATAAACTCAGCTAGGGCTTTAAACATTTAACTAAACTTATTTATGACTATCAGTGTAGGGCAATAGTGCAATATAGCGTGCACGCTTGATCGCTTCTGACAGTTCTCTCTGATACCGAGCCTTGGTACCTGTAATTCGACTAGGTACAATTTTGCCACTCTCAGAGACATAACCCTTTAATACATCTAAATCTTTATAGTCGATTTCAGTTGCACCCTCGGCGGTGAATCGACAAAACTTTCTACGACGAACAAATCTAGCCATTATTCTTCTCCTTCCGCTGCAGGGGCTTCATCAGTAGTTTCTGCGTCAGCAGCAATATCTGTGTCGGCAATATCCGCTTCCTCTTCAGGTGCTTGGTCGGCTAACACCTTCTCTTCAGCCTTATCAGCTTTTGCCTTTATTTGCTCTCGAGCTTCTTTGTCCGCTTTTTCCGCATTTTCTTGCTTCATAATGGGTGATTCAGAGGTAATAGCCTCTGAACGGCGGATAACCATACTGCGAAGAACCGCATCGTTGTATTTGAAGGTAGAATTAAGTTCGTCAAGAACATCTTGGCCGCATTCTATATTCATCAAAATATAATGGGCCTTATGAATTTTATTGATTGGATAGGCCAACTGACGCCGGCCCCAGTCTTCTTGGCGATGCACTGAGCCGCCAGAAGATTGGATTAACCCAGAGTATCTTTCAACCATACCCGGGACTTGCTCGCTCTGGTCCGGATGAACCAGAAACACTATTTCATAATGTCTCATTGTATCTCCTCATGGATATAAAAGTCTCCCGTGGCATAAATAAAAAGGTCCCGGTGAGACAAGGAGTGTCTGGGATTATATACCGCCAGACGCTTTTAAAGGCGCGCCATTATAGGGATTCAATAAGTTAGTTGCAATAGATTAATTTGCACAAAAAAAGTCGCCCTCACCATCGGCCTAAGAGTTTATTTATGTCCCTACTGAGTTACTTCTGAGTTAATATTGAGTCCTATCTGAATTGAACGCTTGCAGAATTGCACTCTTACAAAAACTAGCTAATTTTGAAACGCGATATATGGGCAAAGTGATAAGCAGTTATGCAAACAATCTAGTAGCTTTAACGACTGCCCTTTGAACTGCTCCAGAGCAGATAGAAAATTGAGTCAACATTAGACTCGGGTCGTTTAAGAGCAAAAGTTATAGCAATTTCCTCAAGAGCAACCAAGACGCGCAGTAAAATAACTGCTCGGAAAAACAGCTCAGTGTCCAACAGTATTAAAAGGTAATAGGCGGGGGCCATCAAAATGGCAGTCACTTTTGCTCCAATGGTGTGATAACTTGGATAACTGCCAAATCTACTTAAGGCCAGTAGTAGAGGCAGTATAAACGAAAACATAGCTGCAAATAGAAACCCAGCTTGCTCACTAAATATTGCCGGCCAGATTAAAAACAGCGCAGATATCATTGCTCCGTAAGTTAGAATATCCCCCCAACTATCAAGCTTTGCGCCAAGCTCGCTGGTTTGTTGTAGTTTTCGCGCTACATAACCGTCTAGCACATCACTTACCAATGAAATCGCCAACAACAGCAAAAATAACTCCGCTTGACCATACAGCGCCAACGTTATCAAGATTGGCACTAGTATAAGCCTGAGCAAGCTTAAGAGATTAGGTATAGAGTACAAATTATTTGCCATAATATTTATATTCTTTAATCAAGCGATTTGAGCAAAGATGGTGCTAATTTACTACTGATAGTCACCCTGAGCAATGCTAGTTATAACAGGCCCTGTTCGTCAGCTTTTAAAGTTCCTTTGTCTAACGGTTTCAAATAAACATACGCCAGTCGCCACTGAAATATTTAAACTTGTCACCTCACCAGCCATTGGCAGTTTACATAGATAATCACAGTGATTTCGGGTTAGCTTTCGCATGCCACTTCCCTCGGAGCCCATTACAATCGCTATGGGGCCCGTCAAGTCTATGTCGTACAGCGCGTTCTCTGCATCACCAGAGGTACCGACAATCCAGAGGCCTTTTTGTTGTAATTGTTGCAGTGTGCGAGCAAGGTTAGTGACACTGACTAAAGGCACAGTGTCTGCCGCCCCAGAGGCAACTTTATAGACAACCGGCGTAAGACCCACTGAATTATCTTTTGGCACTATAACGGCTTGAACACCAGCACCATCAGCTGAGCGCAAACAGGCACCCAGATTGTGGGGGTCTGTCACGCCATCTAGCACAAGAAAAAAACCACTTTGGCCATTTTTCTCTACCAATTCCATAAGATAGTCTTCATTGTGGGTAGTACCCTCTTTACACAGAGCCACGACCCCTTGATGCCGCCCACTTACCAAGGAATCTAATTGTTTAACAGTTGACCAAGCCACTTTAATACCATGCTGATCAGCCAAACTAAGGAGTTTCTGTAATCTTACATCATCACGTCCACGCTGAACCTGTAGTTCAGTAATTCGCTGTGGTGAGGATTTAAGTATGGTATGAACGGAATGAATACCAAAAACCCAATTCATTTATGCCCCTTAATGATTGTCTATAACCTCGAGTATAATGCGCAATTGCGCATTGAAGTAAGTTGGTGCAGAATTTATCTTAGTAATACGCCATCTAACACCAAACCTTGGCCTGGAGACATCCCATTAAAGATCAAACATCTCAAGCATTGAAATTTACCGGTTTAATGCGCCGCTTAGCGGCATTGATCTATGATAGTTTTCTGCTTTTTGGCATTACTTTTGCTGGCTATGGTACCTTATTACTGTTGCTAAAAATAATTTTTCACGGTGTTGATAATCTGGAGGATGTCCAACCCGGGCCTGCACTGCAATGGCTATTTGCCTTTGGTTGGTTCGCCAGCATGCTCAGCTATTATTATATTAGCTGGCGCAAACAGGGACAGACCATGGGCATGAAAGCTTGGCGCTTAAGACTTCAACAGCATGATGGTACCCTCGCCTCACCGAAACAATGCATTGTGCGTGGCATATCAGCGCCGCTGTCCATGCTGTGCTTAGGATTAGGTTACCTTTGGATCCTACTGCCAAATTCTAAGGGATGTTTCCACGATCTGATTACCGATACTGAGGTGGTAGTGGTAAAAAAATAAAAGAGGAATGTATGAATAATAAAAATAATTTTATCTTGGCTATAGATCAAGGCACAACTTCTTCAAGAACCATAATATTTGATTCAAATTACGACATCATTACCCAAACCCAAGAGGAGTTTACGCAGTATTTTCCAAACTCTGGCTGGGTGGAACATGATCCTAAGGAGATTTGGCAAAGCACGCTTAGGACTGCTAAGGAGGCTGTGACTGAAGCAGGCCTTGAAGCCACACAAATCGCCGCCATTGGCATTACCAACCAACGCGAAACCACCATTATATGGGATCGAGAAACTGGCGAACCCGTCTACAACGCAATTGTTTGGCAAGATCGTCGCACCGCAGATATTTGTCAAACGCTAATTGATCAGGGTCATGAAACACTGATAACTGAAAAGACGGGCTTACTGTTAGACCCCTACTTTTCAGCCTCAAAAATAGCTTGGATACTTAATAATGTGGATGGTGCTAGAGAGCGCGCTGAAAACGGCAAACTGGCTTTTGGCACAGTGGATAGTTGGCTGATATGGAACCTGACACAGGGTCAGAGCCATTTCACAGATGCAACCAATGCCTCACGGACTATGCTCTACAACATACATACAGGGGACTGGGATGACGAGCTTTTGGCATTGTTTAATATTCCTCGCGCCCTACTACCTCAGGTGAAAGATTGTGCCTACAACTTCGGAAGCACTTCATTATTGGGTGATGCGATTTCAATACTGGGAGTAGCTGGCGATCAACACGCAGCGACTATGGGCCAAGCGTGCTTTTCTAAGGGTATGATGAAATCAACTTATGGAACAGGCTGTTTTGCCCTTCTAAATACAGGACAGGAGGCCGTTGCTTCTAAAAATCGTCTGCTAACCACCATAGCTTACCAACTTGATGGTAAAACAACCTATGCCCTTGAAGGCTCAATTTTTATTGCAGGTGCTGCAGTACAGTGGCTTCGCGATGCGCTGGGCATTATCGAAACAGCAGAGCAATCTGGGGCACTCGCACAACAGGCGGATAACAATCAAAATGTCTATTTAGTCCCTGCGTTTACCGGACTTGGGGCGCCCTGGTGGGATGCTGAGGCTCGTGGTGCTCTATTTGGACTTACACGAGCTACAGGGCCTGCAGAAATTTGCAAAGCTACTCTAGAGTCAGTGTGCTATCAAACCTTAGATTTATTAAATGCCATGCGTGCGGACTGCGATCAAATGGCTGATACAGTGCTTCGTGTAGATGGCGGTATGGTTGCCAGTGATTGGACCATGCAGTGCTTGTCAGATATTTTACAAGCACCTGTTGATCGTCCTGTGGTCACAGAAACCACTGCACTTGGTGCTGCATGGCTTGCAGGGTCAAAAGCAGGCGTATGGCCAGATCAAGAGGGATTTGCTGAGAATTGGAAACTAGATAAACAATTTAGTTCTCAGATTACTAATGAAGAGAGAAATCAAAAGGTTGAGGGATGGAGTCAGGCGGTTGGTTGTTTATTAAACAAGCACTCATTTTAAACAAGTAATCATTATAAACTAGAGCAACTATTTGATCGTTTTAGCGTACATATTTTGGGCACTTAAGCCCCTTAACCGCTGCGTTTTAGTAGCACAAAACCTAAGCAGGCACAGATAACAATGGGCATCAAAACAGCCAATACAGGAAAGATATTAAATACAATACTGAGCGGCCCCAAAATGTCCTGAACCAGCCGAAAACTAATACCAAATAAGACACCGACAAAAATTCGGTAACCCATTGTGGCCTCACGCAGTGGACCAAAAATAAAGGAAATACCAACAAGAACTAGCCCCAGAATAGCAAGCGGGTGCAATACTTTTTTCCAAAACGCTAGTCTGTAGCTGGCTGTATCAGCGTTACGCTCTTCTAAAAAGTTGATGTAACTGTACAGGGTTCTAATAGACAACGAGTCAGGGGGCAAAATATTCAGGGTTAAAACTTCTGGCGTAAGCTCGGTAAACCATTGACGGGTAATAAATTTTTGCTTGATGGTGGAATTATCAAGAAAAAGTGTACTGGATACATTTTCCTCTACCCAATAATTATCGGTAGCATTATGGGTAGCGCGTGAGGAAAAACTTGTTTCTACTAGACGGCGGTCATCATCAAACTGAAACCGCGTGACACCAAATAGAACACCACCAGGGAACACAGCATTAAAGTGCATATATTCGTTACCCTCTCGCTTCCAAAACCCAGACGTGGAATCGAGTCCGGACTCACCCTTACGCAGATAATCTCTGCGACTCTCCGCCAACTGATCCAAGTAGGGAGAGAAAAACTCTCCGATAATCAGACCCAAAAAGATAAAAAATATTACTGGCCTTAATACATAGGAAAGAATACGTAATAAAGAGACGCCTGCCGCCCTCATAACCACCACTTCACTGTGATTAGCCAGTATGCCTAAGCCAACAAGACAACCAATAAGGCAGGATAAGGGAATATATTCATAAAAAGTTGAGGGCAGCTTAGTCGCCACATAAATCAAAACATCAGTAAAAAGATAGTTATTCTTGATATCACCAATCTGATCAATAATGCCTGCAATTACATCAAGTCCAATAATAGCCAAAAGGGATATCACTATGGCAAAGAAAACAGTTACGCCAATATGCCTTGCCAAACGACTAGTCATGATTGGTCACCCGCATAGACCTGACTTTTTGTGTTACTGATAGTTTAATTTTATCCGAAAATAACAGCCCCAAAGCCAATAACAAAAAGACCAAGTGAACAGGGAGCAAAGTAACTGATACTGGTACAGTCCCTGCCTCGATATTGACCCGCATTGCGTTGAGGGCAACGAGATAGATAAAGTACAGTATGACTGTAGGAAGTATGCGCGTAAATCGACCAGAGCGCGGGTTGATCCTACTTAATGGAACCGCCAGTAAAGCAACAATAATAACCATTAATGGGATGGAAAATCGCCACTGAAGTGCCACTTGATGAGCAAGATCATCTGATCCGATAAGACTCTGTGTCGACATCGCGTCTATTTCAGTACCTTCAGAGAGTTCATCTGGAGGCTCAAGACGGGTGCCATACTCCTCAAAAAAAGTAATTTGATAATCTGCCTGACCCGGCACACCCTCAACCCTATAACCCTCTTTGAACACTAAAAAGCGCTCACTACCGTCCTCAGTAAGGTGTTGATTACCCTCGCCTGCTACCACAACCACCAAATTACTATCGTTGGATCCCGCCCCACCTGTTGTAACAGATAAAAATACATCCTGGAGTTCACCATCTTCTCCCACTGAATCCACATATGTAACACCCTTACCACCTCTTAGAGGATAGAAGTTTTTAGGGGTCAAGCGGTCTAATTCACTCTTTTGTTCTTGGGCAGCAAAAATAGCTTCTGCCTTTTGTATACCCTGTGGTGAAATATGCAAACTTAGCCATCCCACAAGCACTGCCATACAAGCGGATATAACTAATACAAAGCTGAGAAGTTTCAGTTCTGAAATACCACAGGCCTTTAATACACTCATTTCATTTTCAACATAAAGCCGACCAAACGTAAGCAGTATGGCTAAACAGAAGGCGAGAGGCAGGGTAAGCTCCAAAAAACTGGGAATACGGTAGCCAATAACTGCAAAAATCACCTCGGGATCCATATTGCCAGACAATGCTTTGGACAAATATTTTACAAATCGACCACTAATAAGCACTAACAACAACACAACGCATACCGCAAAGGTTGCAGACAGTATTTCACGGCAAAGGTAACGAAAAATAATCATCAAATTAGAGGTTAAATTGTTGGGTGTCTCTCAACAAAATGTTATTGTTAAAAATTCTTATCACTATGTTACAAGTTAGTTACGGACGTATCTATGAAGTTTACTGCATCTAGCGCAAAACTGTCAGACCTTAAAACCGATTGTCTCATTCTGCCAACCGGCTCACAACTTAACAACACGGCTAAATCGATTGATAAATCCCTAGATGGGGTTATTAACTCACTATTAAAATCCAAGCAATTTGCTGGAAAAATAGGCGAGACACTGTTATTAAACCTGCCGCAGTTAGACGTTAAAAGACTTCTTTTGATTGGTACGGATGGTGACAATGCGCCACAAAAAATCATCAAGGCTGTCAATCAGGCTGCTCAAGCGCTTAGTCGTACGCCCGCAAAGACAGCGATATGGGTAGAAGCAGGGTTTGCCCAAGAGCCAGTTGATGACCTTTTGGATAATACCCAGCTAGATAGAGCTGAGTGGCTGGCAACGCTGGTCGCCAGACACATAGCTAGTGCCTATTACAGCTATAACAAAACCAATAAAGCCAAGGCGATACCCTTAAAATCACTTAGTTTTTGGACATCCAATAGCTCAAGGCTTAAATCCATCCGATCAGGTCTTGAATTCGGCGCCGCCATAGGCAATGGCATGAACACCGCACGTCAACTGGGCAACTTACCTGCCAATATATGCACCCCTAGTTATTTGGCTAATCAAGCAAAGAAAATCGCACAAAACAATCAGGGCAAAGTTAAAGTTACCACCTCAGTTCTGAATGCAGCGCAAATGAAAAAGTTAAAGATGGGAAGTTTATTGTCAGTTGCTGCTGGCAGTGATACCCCACCTAAACTAATTGTTATCAACTATCAGGGCGGCAAAGCTAAAAGCAAACCTGTGGTTCTAGTCGGCAAGGCCGTTACCTTTGATTCGGGGGGCATCAGCCTTAAACCGGGTCGTGGTATGGACGAAATGAAATATGATATGTGCGGTGGCGCCTCTGTGCTAGGCGTTATGTCTGCCCTTATAGAGACACAGCTACCCATTAATGTAGTGGGTATTATTCCAGCGACCGAAAATATGCCCAATGGCCGAGCTACAAAGCCCGGTGATGTGGTAACCAGTATGTCTGGACAGACCATTGAAATTTTAAATACCGATGCTGAGGGTCGCTTAATACTTTGTGATTCACTCACCTATGCTGCCAAATTCAAACCGGATACAGTCATTGATATCGCCACCTTAACCGGAGCTGTTATTGGCGCACTGGGTAAAGAGACCTCAGGATTGATGACCAACAACGAACAATTGGGCCAAGCCTTAACTCAAAGTGGCACTCGTAGCGGCGATCGCGTTTGGGAGCTTCCCCTATGGGAAGAATACGATCAGCTTCTAAGTAGTAATTTTGCTGATATGGCTAATATTGGTGGACCCCATGCTGGAAGTATTACTGCAGGCTGCTTCCTCGCACGATTTGCCCGTGACTATCACTGGGCTCATCTAGATATAGCTGGCACTGCCTGGGTGTCTGGCAAAAATAAAGGTGCAACAGGTCGCCCAGTCCCCATGCTTATGGAATATTTGCGAGATAAGGCCAATTAAACTGTGACAAATATCGGTTTTTATAAACTCAGTGGCGATCAGCAGGCTGCTCTAAAGCTAGTCTGCCAACTTATAAAAAAGGCACAAAACAAACAACAGCAAGTGCTATGCCTTATGCCTGATGCTAAAAGTACGGAATCCTTAGATACTATGCTGTGGGATTTTGATCCTAGTGAATTTATCCCTCATGGCATCGGTGCAGATCATTACCCAGTGGCAATTATTAGCGACCCAGAACCCATGGATCATCATCAAGTTTTGATTAACCTACAATCGGAAATTCCCAGTTGGTTTAGCCGTTTTGAACGGGTTCTTGAAATTATCTATGGGCAACCAGACTACGAACAGGCAAAACGCAATAATTTCCGTTTTTATAAAGAGCGTGGCTATCCACTGAGCTTCCATGATCTCTCTAAGCAGTTTTCTGGATAACAGGGCACAGTTTTTTTAGCCAAACCTAGCCCCCAGAACTGCCAACATTTATAATAATCTGCACGGACTTAAACCGTTGCAGCATCTACTTAAGCTTATAAGTAGACTACAGAACAAACCAGAGTAACGAGCTAACAATGGAAAAAACATTCGCCCCACAAGATATTGAAAACAAGTGGTACAAAAAGTGGGAGAGCAATGGCTATTTTTCTCCAAGTGGTGAGGGCGAGCCCTACAGTATCGTTATACCTCCCCCCAATGTTACCGGTAGTTTGCATATCGGCCACGCCTTACAACATAGCATTATGGACGCCCTGACCCGCTACCATCGAATGCGCGGCAAAAATACACTTTGGCAAGTGGGTACTGATCACGCGGGCATTGCAACGCAAATGGTAGTTGAACGCAAACTGGCTGCCGAGGGCAAACCCGGCCGTGAAGAATTAGGGCGCGATCCATTTATCGAAAAAATATGGGAGTGGAAAGCACAGTCTGGAGACACCATTACTCAGCAGATGCGCCGTTTGGGTAACTCAGTGGATTGGGATAGTGAGCGCTTTACCATGGATGATGGCTTCTATCATTCCGTTCAGGAAGTGTTTGTTCGCCTCTATGATGACGGACTTATTTATCGCGGCAAACGTCTGGTCAACTGGGACCCAAAACTACACACCGCAATTTCAGATTTAGAAGTTGAAAACCGAGAAGTTAAAGGCAAGATGTGGCATTTTCGCTACCCACTAGCCAATGGCACTAAGACTGTGGATGGCAAAGACTACATCGTTGTAGCCACTACCAGACCTGAGACTATGCTGGGTGATACAGCAGTTGCCGTCAATCCTGATGATCCACGTTATGCTAGTTTAATTGGCGCAAGCATCGAGTTACCCCTAGTAGGACGCTCTATACCTATAATCGGTGATGAATATGCCGATATGGAAAAGGGAACGGGTTGCGTAAAGATAACCCCTGCCCACGATTTTAATGACTACGAAGTGGGTCAAAGACATCAGTTGCCGATGATCAATATACTGACCACCAATGCAGAGATTCGCACCAGTGCTGAATGTTGTAATGCCAATGGCAGTGAAAACAGTGATTTAGACCCCAGTATTCCCAATAAGTACCAAGGCATGGAGCGCTTTGCGGCACGCCGTGAAATTATTGCCGATATGGAAGCTTTGGGTCTTTTAGAATCAATTTCTGAAAATGAGATGACAGTCCCTTATGGTGATCGTGGCGGCGTAGTGATTGAACCTCTGCTGACTAATCAGTGGTATGTAGACGCTAAAAAATTGGCGGAGCCCGCTATTTCAGCTGTTAAAGATGGGCAAATTGAATTTGTGCCTAAACAATATGAAAACATGTATTTCTCATGGATGAATAATATCCAAGACTGGTGTATTTCCCGTCAACTGTGGTGGGGTCATCGTATCCCTGCATGGTATGACGCCAACGGAAAGGCCTACGTTGGCCAATCAGAACAGGCTGTTAGGGAAAAATATCAACTGGGTGATACAGCGCTAACTCAAGATGAGGATGTACTGGATACATGGTTTTCCTCAGCCTTATGGACCTTTGCCACCCAGGGCTGGCCCCATGACACTGAGCGACTAAAAACATTCCACCCCACCAGTGTTCTGGTCACCGGTTTTGATATTATTTTCTTTTGGGTTGCACGCATGATAATGATGTCTATGCACCTGATTAAAGATGCAGATGGGCAGCCTCAAATACCCTTTAAAACTGTTTATGTCACCGGCTTGATCCGCGATGAACAGGGGCAAAAAATGTCCAAGTCCAAAGGTAATGTGTTGGACCCACTGGATATGATCGATGGCATCGATATCGAGGCACTAGTAGAAAAGCGCACCGGCAATATGATGCAACCCCAGCAGGCGCAAAAAATCGCCAATCGTACCCGTAAACAGTTTAAAGAGGGCATTGAGCCCCATGGTACTGATGCCCTGCGTTTTACTCTGTGCGCATTAACCTCTACAGGACGCGATATCAATTGGGATATGAAGCGTCTTGAGGGCTACCGCAATTTTTGCAATAAACTATGGAATGCCGCCCGTTATGTATTGCTCAATACCGAAGGGCAAGACTGTGCGCAAAATAGCAGCAGTGAAGATTACAGACTGAGCCTTGCTGATCGCTGGATTATCTCCCGTTTGCAGCAAGCCGAAACCGATGTCTCTGCAGCTATTGAAAGCTACCGATTTGATCTTGCGGCGCAAGCGCTATACGACTTTATTTGGAACGAGTACTGCGACTGGTATCTAGAGCTCTCCAAGCCAGTACTGTGGGATGAAAATAATGATCCGAAACTACAGGCTGGCACACGTCGCACCCTAGTCAGAGTACTGGAAGCCATACTGCGTCTTGCTCACCCAGTGATACCCTTTATCACTGAGGAAATCTGGCAAAATATAGCTGAGTTAGCAGGTGTTGAACTTAAGAAAGACCATAACACCATTATGCAACAGCCCTACCCTGTTGCCGATAGCTCAAAAATTGATCAATCAGCCATCGAAGAGATTGAATGGGTGAAAACGGTCATTATTGGCGTGCGCACTATTCGCGGAGAAATGAATATCTCGCCGGCCACCACCTTGCCCTTATACATGACAAAAGGTAGCAAACAGGATCAACAACGCTTGCAGTCAAACCATCAATTCCTTTGTAAATTAGCCAATCTCGAGAGCATTGAATGGCTCGATAATCCAGATGATGCACCCCTAAGCGCAACAGCTCTGGCTGGGGACCTTGAAATATTGGTACCTATGGAGGGACTTATTGATATCAAGGCTGAATTAGCGCGTCTCGATCGAGAAATTGAAAAACTCTCCAAGGACGTTGAAAAACTCTCAGCCAAGTTAAGCAATAGCAAGTTTGTTGATAATGCGCCTGCTGAAGTGGTAGCCAAAGAACAACAAAAGCTTACGGAATTGAGGAGCTCACTGGAACAGCTTGCGACAAAACGCAGCGCTATCGTTGACATAGCCTAACGAATGTTTAACCAATTAAATCGACAACAGCAGGAAGCCCTAAAGTATATAGGAGGCCCGCTGCTGGTTTTGGCCGGTGCAGGCAGTGGTAAAACCTCGGTGATTACGCAAAAAATCGCCTTCTTAATTGAACAGTGTAATCTCCCAGCACAGAGTATTTTTGCGGTTACCTTTACCAACAAAGCGGCACGGGAAATGAAAGAGCGTGTTGCCAAGCTTATACCCAAATCACAGGGGAAAGGCGTTAGCGTATCCACTTTCCATAATCTTGGCCTATCAATAATACGCAGTGAAATAAAGACCTTGGGTTTTAAACCTGGGTTTTCCATTTTTGACCAAGAGGACTGCCGAAATCTGCTTAAAGAACTACTTACACGCCATTCAGAACTCGATAAAGATCTTATCGATAGCCTGCAGAATACTATCTCAGACTGGAAAAATTCCCTTCTCGACCCAACTCAGGCTGCCAAAACAGCCAAAAGCGCCGGCGAGCAACGCATCGCTCAACTCTATGAACGCTATCAGCGAGCCCTTCGTGCCTATAATGCCGTTGATTTTGATGATTTGATTATGATCCCTGTTTTACTGTTTAGGGAATATCCTCAAGTTCATAAAAAATGGCAGCAAAAAATACGCTATCTTTTGGTTGATGAATATCAGGATACCAACCTCTCGCAATATGAATTGGTGCGTCTCTTAGTAGAGGAAAAGCAGGCATTAACGGTGGTTGGGGATGATGATCAATCAATTTATGCATGGCGTGGTGCGCGTCCTGAAAATCTTATGCAGTTGCAGACAGACTTCTCCACTTTGAAAGTGATAAAACTAGAACAGAACTATCGCTCCACAAGCAGAATACTAAAGGCGGCCAATAGCTTGATTGACAATAACCCCCATGTGTATAAAAAAGAACTGTGGAGCGAATTAGGCTCAGGTGACCCGCTTCGATTTATTATCAGTGATAACGAGGATGGGGAATCCGAGCGTATCGTCAATGAAATTATTGATATGCGCCTTAAACGTCGCTGTAAATACAGCGATTTTGCCGTTCTCTATCGTGGAAACCATCAGTCAAAATTGCTTGAGATAAAATTACAGTCGCAAAATATTCCCTACGAGATCACCGGCGGTCAGTCTTTTTATAGCAAAACCGAAATCAAAGATATTATGGCCTATCTCAGATTGGTAATTAATACCGATGACGACAATGCAATGCTGCGCATTATCAATACGCCACGTAGACAAATAGGCCCCACTACCTTAGAACGTCTGGGTGAATATTCAAATAATCGGCATATCTCACTGTTTGACGCTATTGACGAGGTGGGTTTTAGCAACAGTGTGCCAGCAAATAATCTTCAGCATTTAAAGCGCTTTAAAGGTTGGCTTCAACAGGTACAGCGTAATATCTACGGTGATAAGCCGATTGTAGCAATTCGAGAAATGCTCAGTGATATCAACTATCAAGGGTGGTTACTGCAAAATTCTAGTAGTGAAAATCAAGCACACAAACGCTGGCAAAATATAGAGCTTCTTTTGTCACAACTCGAGTATGCACTAAAGCAAGACGACAATGACACTATTGCAGACAACCCTTCTACTAAGCAGTATCCAATCGAAAGTGCCATTAGCAAATTGATCCTGCGCGATATATTGGATAAGGAACAAGAACAATCCGAGCAGGATAAGGTGCAACTGCTGACCCTGCATGCGGCCAAAGGTCTGGAATTTTTGCACGTATTTATTATGGGTATGGAAGAAGACATTTTGCCACACCGCAACAGTATTGAAGGTGATCAAATTGAAGAAGAACGGCGACTGGCTTATGTAGGTATTACTCGTGCCCAACGTACGCTCACTATGACCAGCGCCCAAGAACGAACCCAATTTGGAGAAACCAGCAGCACCTCACCCAGCCGCTTTATTGATGAACTTCCACAAGATGACCTTATTCGACTTGGCGGAACTACTGATCAGAGCGCTGAACAGAGTGCCGAACAAAACCAAGCCAAAGGCAAAGAATCTCTGGAAGCACTAAAGTCTCTATTTGCCTAGTAACCTTTTTACCTTATAAATCCTTATTTAAATCAATAGTAAAAACTACCTCTAAAAATAAAAAAACAGCAAGAGCCAATTCAAAACTAATCCATACTCGTATAGATAAACAGTAACTTTTAAAATTTTAAAAATCAGCTTCAGGAAGAAGCTACAATTATTAACAAGGAAATAGTTATGACCTTAAAAACACGTATTACAGTGCTACTTACAGTACTTTGCAGCTTAACCATTGCAGCCTGCGGTGGGGGTGGCAGTGGTGCTGGAAGTAGCGGTACTGGAAGCAGCGGCAATGGAAGCACTAGTGTAAATACTAACACCAGCTCAAATACCACAGAAACCGATAACAGCACCCCGCTAAACACGTGGATTCCCGGACAATATAACTCTGCTCAGAGCTTTTCAAATCGCTGTGAAAACCCCCGCTCAAACGGCAATTATCAAGATTTAATCGGCACTGTTACCGATGAAAATAACTGGATTCGCTCCTGGAGTCACGAAACCTACCTATGGTATAACGAACTTCCAGATATCGACCCTGGCTCAATTTCCGATCCAATTAATTATTTTGATCTGATGAAAACCTCAGCAATAACAGCATCGGGAAGAAATAAAGACCAGTTTCACTATACCTATGATACAGAGGACTATAACAAACTCGCTGAATCAGGCGTTTCAGCTGGCTATGGCGCAAACTTTGTTATCACGTCCTCTCCGCGCAGGATATTTGTAACCTATACCGAACCCAACTCACCGGCCGCTAACGCCAGTGTAGGTCGTGGCGCGGAGATTTTAGCTATTGATAATGTTCAGTTAGATAATGTTTCTAGCCAAGAGGATGTGGATACAATTAATAACGCCCTATCCCCTGCTCTTAATCAAACCCATACCTTTGTAATTAAAGACCTCGACGCTACAAGCGAACGCAGCGTAACACTGACTAGCGTTGAGGTGACCGAAATACCTGTTTATAAAACCGATATCATTGAGCAAGGTGAGCAAAAAATAGGCTACCTAGTGCTTAATACCTTTGGCGTTGCCACTGCAGAGCAACAGCTAATTGATGCCATTACTGTCCTTAAAGATGAGACTATTGATCAGCTAATTTTAGATTTGCGCTATAACGGCGGTGGCTATTTAGACATTTCAGCCGAATTAGGCACAATGATAGCTGGAGATAGAGCACTTGGTGCTATTTATAAGGAAATGATCTTTAACGACAAACTTACTTCTAGTAATCAATCCCGCTTTTTTCCATCAACTGCCTATGGTTTTTCAGCAGCCATAGGGGCCACTCTCCCTAAACTCAATCTATCAAAGATATATATACTATCTACAGATAATACAGCTTCAGCCAGTGAAGCTTTGATTAATGGTCTCAGGGGCATTGATGTTGAAGTTATTTTGATTGGAGAGCCTACCATTGGAAAGCCCTATGGCTTTTACCCCACAGACAATTGTGGTACTACCTACTTTACCATCCAATTTAAAGGCGCTAATGCCAAAGGCTTTGGCGACTATGCCGATGGTTTTATTCCCTCGGTGATAGACAATGGGACTGACCAGGTGCTTGGTTGCAGGGTTGCCGACGATCTTAGCAAAGTATTGGGAGATGAAGATGAAAATATGCTATCCACCGCTCTGCACCATATCGAAAATAGCAGTTGCCCATCGAACACCATGGCATCAACTGGAAAACCAACTCACCCATTATCAGCAGTAAATGGAGAACTGATAAGACCCTATCCAGTTGGGTTAATAATGCAATGAAACTACTATTGAAATGAAACCACTATTGAAAAGCCTCGCGTTTGGTCTGATAAACTTTGTGCTGATTGCTTGCCAACTACAGTCAGTAAAGCAGCCAGCACTGCTCCAAAATCCAAGCCAACTGGAGGTGGATAAAATTGAGGCAGTAATTAGCCAAGCACTTGATAATAAGGATGTGCAACTTAACCAAGATATCTTTAGCCAAACCAATACACTTATTATTGAGCGAGCGCCCCTAAAAGCTAATGCCCATTTGGCCTCGGCTGATGATAAACCCAACCATTTTCAGCTATTTACAGATAAGTTGGGTTGCTATCTCTACCACAGGCAGACTGAGAAAATATGGCGTTTGCAGGGATCTCATTGTGTCCCAAACGGGATTAACGGAGATTCGGGGAATGGCAACAGGTTAGTTAACTAACCCGAAGTGGCTAATTTAAAGACTATTATTAACTCGGTTACGCAGGTCTTTACCGGGCTTAAAGTGGGGCACGTATTTTCCCTGTAACTTTACCGCATCGCCGGTTTTAGGGTTGCGTCCTACGCGTGGAGCTCGGTAATGCAGAGAAAAGCTACCAAAGCCACGTATCTCAATGCGCTGATTATTAATAAGAGCCGATGACATTTTTTCAATAATCATTCGCACAGCCTGCTCAACATCACGAGGCGGGAGCTGATCTTGATTATTTGAAATCTTTTCTATTAATTCAGACTTGGTCATACATCATTTAAAAATAAAGTTGCGCGGCTGGTGGTAAACAAGAACTAAGCTTACGTGAGAAAATTATTCTATAAAAGTTTCACCGTAATACAAGCATTAATTGATCAAACAATAAAATAAATAAAAAAAAAGGGTGGACAAGCCACCCTTTGATCAAGAAAGTTAATTTATTTGTCCATTTGGGCCTTGATAAGATCACCAATGGTCGCTGGTGTAGCAGATGCAGCTTCAGAGTTCTTATGCGCCTTAACAGCAGCTTTTTCGTCAGATACATCTTTAGCTTTAATCGACAAACTGATCTCACGATTCTTGCGATCTACATTGACAATTTTAGCTTCAACTTCATCACCCACACTGAGTTCATTGCGAGCATCATCAACTCTTTCACGAGAAAGCTCAGAAACTTTGAGGGTAGCCTCAATGTCATTACCTAGATCAATCACAGCAAACTTGGCTTCAACGTCCTTAACAGTACCAGTGACGATGGAACCCTTATCATTTTCTGATACATAGTTATTGAATGGATCATCTGACAACTGTTTGATACCCAGAGAAATACGCTCTCTTTCAGCATCAATACTGAGCACAACAGTTTCCACTTCTTCGCCTTTCTTAAAGTTTCGAACTGCTTCTTCTCCAGACTCGTTCCAAGAGATATCAGAGAGGTGCACTAATCCATCGATACCGCCCTCAAGGCCAATAAATATACCAAAGTCAGTGATTGACTTGATATTACCGGACACCTTGTCGCCTTTGGCTTTGGAAGATGCAAAATCATCCCATGGATTGGTATAGCACTGTTTAATGCCTAGGGAGATACGACGGCGTTCTTCATCAATTTCCAGAACCATTACATCGACTTCTTGCCCAAGATCTACAATCTTAGAGGGATGAACATTTTTGTTAGTCCAGTCCATTTCAGATACGTGAACCAAACCTTCAACGCCATCTTCAAGTTCAGCAAAACAACCGTAATCGGTAAGATTGGTAACCTTGGCTTTGGTTCGAGCACCTTTAGGATAACGTCCTTTAATATCGCCCCAAGGATCTTCACCCATCTGCTTCATACCGAGAGAAACACGGCTACGTTCGCGGTCAAACTTCAGTACTTTAACGTCAATTTCGTCACCCACACTGATCATTTCAGATGGGTGCTTAATGCGCGTCCATGACATATCGGTAATGTGCAAGAGACCGTCAATACCACCGAGATCAACGAAGGCACCATAATCAGTAAGATTTTTAATAATACCTTTTAGTGAAGCGCCCTCTTCCAGATTAGCTAGCAACTCTTCACGTTCAGCACTGTTGCTGCTCTCCATCACTGCACGACGGCTTACAACAACATTATTGCGCTTGGCATCTAATTTAATTACTTTGAATTCTAGTTCTATATTTTCTAGGTGCGTAATCTCGCGCAGGGGTCGCACATCGACTAAAGAACCTGGAAGGAATGCACGAAGACCGCGGACGTCAACAGTAAAGCCACCCTTGACCTTACCACTGATTACACCGGTTACAACCTCATCAGCTGTATGGGCTGCTTCAAGTTCAATCCAAGATTCAGCACGTCTTGCTTTTTCACGTGAGAGACGAGTAGCACCAAAGCCATCTTCAACCGCCTCGAGGGAAACTTGTACTTCATCACCAACAGAGGCATCAATTTCGCCTTTGTCGTTATAAAACTGCTCAGCAGGAATCACGCCTTCGGACTTTAAGCCAGCGTGGACTGTCACCCAGTCTTTATCAATATCAATAATTACGCCTGTGATAATGGCGCCAGGATTCATCTCGACAGTTTCGAGACTTTTTTCAAATAATTCTTGGAAATTTTCACTCATGAATAGTTACCTACATTGGGAGAGAAACAGTCAGAAGGATCTGCTGTGAGATTTACTGCTCTCTCTTCCGCGTGGCCAGTATACGCGGGTCTATTAAGTTAAAGCGTTTTACAATTAGTTCTGGCAACTGCAAAACACTGGTTTTTGAGAGTTACATCAAGCCTTTAAGAAGAGCGATATTCAGCACTTCATCTAACACTTCATCAATCGATAGTTCCGAGGTATCAATTTCAATGGCATCCTGTGCAGCAACCAAGGGTGACACCTCTCGATTTGTATCTCTCTCATCTCGAGCCCGCACCTGCGACTCAAGGGCGCGCAGACTAACACTTTCACCTCTTTCAAGCAACTGTTTGTAACGCCGTCTAGCGCGCTCTTCAATACTTGCGGTCAAATACAATTTTAATTGTGCATCTGGAAACACCACGGTTCCCATATCTCTCCCATCAGCAACCAACCCAGGTGACTTTGCAAATCGCTGTTGTCGCACTAGTAATGCGTCTCTGACTTCAGGATGAGCTGCTACCTGAGAGGCTAAAGCCGCAGTCTCCTCAGTTCGCAACTCCACACTGACATCTTCGCCCTCAAGGAGAATTTGAATAGCCTCTTGATTACTGGTTTTAAATTGAATATCCATATTCCGAGCCAAAGTAACAAGACTTTCAGTGTCAGAGGTGGATACTTTATGACGCAGGGCCACCATACCCAAGAGCCTGTAGAGGGCACCACTGTCTAAATAATGAAATCCGAGCTTTTTAGCTAACCTGCGACTGATGGTACCTTTTCCGGCACCACTGGGACCATCAACTGCAATAACTTTAACCATTTATGGCTCTCATAATGAATGGATAAAAACTACTTTGACTCAACTACTTTGATATCTAAACCAATTTGTTGCGCAAGGGATACAAAGCTGGGGAAAGAGGTGGCAACGTTATTGGTTTCCTTAATTTTAATCGGGCCATTGGCTCTCAATCCAGCTATGGCGAAGGCCATGGCAATGCGATGGTCATCAAAACTGGCCACTTCACCAGTTCCTATTTGACCGCCCTGAATAATAATTCCATCGGCAGTAGATTGAGCATCAATACCCAAGGTTAACAGACCGTCAGCCATACTCTGAATACGATCGCTCTCTTTGACACGCAATTCTTCAGCGCCGCGCAGAACAGTAGTGCCTTTAGCGCAGGAAGCTGCGATAAATAGAACGGGAAATTCATCGATAGCCAGTGGCACTTGGCTCTCTGGAATCTCAATTCCGTTTAAGGGTGCATAGCGAACTCTTATATCAGCGACCGGTTCACCACCCACTTCAATCTCGTTGACAATATCAATGTTTGTGCCCATCTGTCGCAATATATTAATTACCCCAATACGGGTCGGATTAATACCCACATGGCGCAGGGTTATATCTGAGTTGGGCACAATAGCAGCAGCCACCATAAAAAAAGCTGCCGATGAAATATCCGCCGGGACATCGATGCGCGTCCCCTGTAACTTACCACCTCCACTTAAGCAGGCTTCACTGCCATTTGTCTCTACGTTATAGCCAAAACCTCTTAACATTCGCTCAGTGTGGTCTCTCGTAGGTGCCGGCTCTGTCACCGTTGTTTTGCCTGAGGCGTAAAGACCCGCCAAAAGAACACAGGATTTAACCTGTGCACTGGCAATTGGCATCTCGTAACTAATCGGCGTTAATGTCTGACCACCCTTTATAATTAATGGCGGTGTATCATTATCGGACTCAATAACAGCCCCCATCTTCTCAAGAGGCTTTATAACCCTACCCATGGGTCGTCCTGACAATGATTTGTCACCCTCTAATTCAACATCGAAAACTTGTCCAGCTAACAGTCCCGATAAAAGGCGTATAGATGTTCCTGAATTACCCATATAAAGGGCTTTTTCGGGCGCTTTAAGGCCATGCAGTCCTACCCCATGCACAACCACTCTACCCTCTACAGGACCCTCAATAGAAACGCCCATATCTCGGAAGGCCTGCAGGGTAGCCAAACTATCTTCACCCTCCAGAAAGCCGGTAATTTCAGTCATACCCTCTGCTAGGGAACCGAGCATTATAGAGCGGTGAGAGATGGACTTATCACCAGGTACTCTTAAATCACCGCAGGCATTACCGCCTGGGGTAACTATATAATCAATGGGTTTTTCACTCATAGAATTCTCTAGTCCTAAATCAGGTTTTTGGCTTTCAAGTAACTTACCAAAATGATTGCGTGCATCGCGAGCACGAGTGAATAAATCCACTAAGTATTGCCCATCACTACGTTCAATTGCACGGCGCATGGACTTAAAATCATCCATAATTTGGTCCATTACGCTAATAATTGACTCTTTATTGGCTAGCGCTATATCTCGCCACATAACCGGATCACTGGCTGCAATTCGGGTAAAGTCTCTAAAGCCTCCTGCCGCATAACGAAAGATATCTGTCTTCTCATTTAAGCCTGCAAGAGTGTCAACCAGTGAGTAAGCTAGAAAGTGTGGAAGATGACTGGTTGCCGCTAATATTTGATCATGCTCGCGCACTGTCATTGTTGAAACAATGGCGCCAACTCCCTGCCATAGAGCCGTTACTCGATTTAGATGATCGGCAGCTGTTTCCTCAACTGGAGTGATAATAACGCGATGATTCTCAAAGAGATCAATATTTGCAGCTGTCACTCCACTTTTTTCTGAACCCGCTATAGGGTGCCCAGGAACCAATTGAGCAGGGACCTTGCCGAATAAATTTCTTGCTGACTCGATTACCGAGCCTTTTACACTTGCAACATCGGTGATGGTTACATCTTTGGAAAGCTGAGGCACTATATCAGCAAGTACCGAGGATACACTCAGGGTTGGCACACCAATAATAACAACATCATGTTTGCCAAGTTTAGGGGCTATTTCATCTATCGATTGAACACAGTTATCGACAATGCCATTGTCTAGGGCGATATCCAACGTTGATTGTCTTCGCGATAGACCAATCACTTCATGGGCCAAACCTCTGTTGCGAGCGGCAACAGCCAGACTGGAGCCAATAAGACCCAAACCGATAACCACCAGACGGTTGATTTTACTCACTGAATTTGTATTTTCAGACATACAGTTACCAGAGTTTATGAGCTAGACGCTCTGCCCAGTCAGTAACAAATTTATAGCACAGCTCGTGGGTATGAACCCAAGACCTTGAGTTCTGCAGCTTCTTTTGACAGCACATCCAAAACATTTGCCACCGCTGTGTCTTGCACATGACCTTGCATGTCAATAAAGAAAACATAAGACCATTTGGTATTGCGCGATGGACGCGATTCTAGGCGAGTCATATCCACACCAAAACGACCAAAGGGCTCCAGTAAATCATACAGGGCACCTGGTTTATTGCGAACGGACACCACGATTGATGTTCTATCATCACCACTTGGGGGAACCTCTTCACGACCGATAATAAGAAATCGTGTTGAATTATCAGGATGATCTTCAATTTTTTCCCATAACTTTTCCAGCCCATAGAGTTCGCAGGCCATATCGCCAGCAATGGCTGCAGAATTCCACTCGCCTTGAACACGCTTAGCTGCCTCAGCATTGCTGGTAACAGCCACTCGTTCAATAGCTGGGTATTTTGAGTTCAGCCATTGACGGCATTGAGCCAGTGACTGGGCGTGAGAATATACCCGCGTGATATTATCTTTATTGGTATTGGCGCCAATCATAAAGTGTTGATGAATGCGCAACTCGACCTCACCGCATATCTTTAGCGATGAATCCATAAAACTATCAAGGGTATGGCTGATAACACCTTCAGTCGAGTTTTCTACGGGCACCACACCATAGTTACATGCACCAGCAAGGACTTCACGAAATACCTCATCAATTGCCGATTGGGGAACGCTGATAGCACAATCACCAAAATGCTTAAGAGCGGCTTCTTGAGTAAATGTACCCTCGGGGCCCAAATAGGCGACCCTAATGGGTTGTTCCAATGCCAAGCAGGCTGACATTATCTGCCGAAAAAGGCGCGCTATTTCTTCGTTATCTAGAGGGCCCTTATTATTTGCCATAATCTGGCGCAACACCTCAGCTTCGCGCTCCGGCTTGTAGAAAACCTCATCGCCCTGTTGTTTTTTTACTTCCGCTACCTGTTGGGCACAGCGCGCACGCTCACTAATACTCTTCATCAGTTCGCGGTCAATAGCGTCGATTTCTTCTCGTAACGACTTAAGTGATTTTTTTTGAGTCATCTTTTGAGACATTACCTCTATCAATCTTCTTCTTGTTCTTGCTCTTCATCTTGCTCGGGTTCCGCAATTCTCGCCAAGCTAACCAGATTCTCATTCTCTTTAAGGCGGATAATACGAACACCCTGTGTATTGCGCCCCACAATAGAGACTTCATCACCACGCGTTCTTACCATGGTACCCTGATCTGAAATCAACATGATTTCATCACCCTCAAATAGCTGTGTAGCACCTACTAATGGACCATTTCTATCGCTGGCCTGAATAGCGATCATGCCTTTACCACCACGCCCCTTGGTTGGAAACTCATCAACTTGGGTGCGCTTGCCATAGCCATTTTCACAAACAGTTAATAAAAGACCCCCAGTTTCTGGCACAACCATGGATATGACTGCGTGTTCCTCAGGTAGACGCATGCCACGAACACCCTTGGATACGCGCCCCATGGCGCGCACATCAGCCTCAGCGAAACGAACGGCCTTGCCCTCAGAGCTAAACAACATAATATCCTTGCTACCGTCAGTAATTGCTGTACCCACAAGATGGTCGCCTTCAGCTAAATCAACCGCTCTAAGGCCAACGCTTCGCGGTCTAGAGTATTGATCAAGAGAGGTTTTCTTAACCGTACCATTGGCCGTTGCCATAATAACGTACTTGTCTGCACTGTACTCGTCTACGGGCAAGATTGAACTGATTCGCTCACCTTCTTCAAGAGGCAATAGATTGACCATGGGTCGCCCTCTTGAGTTGCGCCCAGCCACGGGAATCTGGTAGACCTTAAGCCAGTAAACTTTACCAAAATTGGTAAAACATAAAATTGTCGTGTGAGTATTAGCAATAAGAAGATGTTCGACAAAGTCCTCATCTTTAACTGCAGTTGCTGATTTACCCATACCACCACGCCTCTGCGCTTGGTAATCCGTTAATGGCTGAGTTTTTGCGTAGCCGCCATGGGATATAGTAACCACACGCTCCTCTTCTGTGATCAAGTCCTCAACGGTCAAGTCATGCTGAGACTCAACAATCTCAGTGCGCCGCTCGTCGTTAAACTCCTCTAAGATGGCAACAAGCTCATCTCTAATCACAGACATCAAACGGGCAAGGTCAGCGAGAATATCCTGATAGTCAGCAATTTCTACCAGCTTTTGCGAGAATTCTTCAATAATTTTGTCCTGCTCCATGCCTGTAAGCCGGTGCAGTCTTAACTCAAGAATGTCCTTTGCCTGAGCTGGTGATAGGAAGTATTTATCATCGTGCAAGCCGTATTGTTTATCCAACCATTCTGGACGGGTGGCATCAGGACCCGCTTTTTCAAGCATGGCAACCACCGAACCTGGAGACCAACCCTTGGCAATAAGTGCCTCTCTGGCATCGGCAGGCGTCGCGGATTGCTTGATCAAGGCTATAATCTCATCAATATTCGCCAGGGCAATGGCAAAACCCTCTAGGGTATGTGCCCTCTCACGCGCTTTTCTCAGTAAGTAGATAGTCCTGCGCGTAACAACTTCTCTGCGGTGCCTGATAAAGGCCTCTAGCATTTCCTTAAGATTTATAATCTTTGGCTGGCCATCTACCAAAGCAACAACATTAATCCCAAAGACTGACTGCAGCTGTGTCTGAGCATAGAGATTATTCAGCACAACCTCGCCAATTTCACCACGACGCAGCTCAATAACCACGCGCAAACCATCCTTATCAGATTCATCGCGCAGCTCAGAAATACCCTCAATTTTCTTTTCCTTAACCAGCTCAGCTATTCGCTCAATTAAGCGTGATTTATTTAATTGATAAGGTATCTCGGTAATAATGATGGTTTCGCGCTTTGTTTTTTCATCCACCTCAATATCAGCACGAGCACGCACATAGATACGACCTCTGCCTGTTCGATAGGCCTGAACGATACCGGCTTTACCGTTAATAATGGCGCCAGTTGGAAAGTCTGGGCCAGGGATAATTTCCATCAGCTCGTCTATAGTGATGTCAGAATTATCTATTAGGGCTAAGCAACCCTGAATAACCTCTCCGAGATTGTGCGGCGGTATATTGGTAGCCATGCCCACTGCAATACCAGACGATCCATTGACCAATAGGTTTGGAATCCGCGTGGGTAGCACATTAGGTATTGATTCTGTTTCATCATAGTTTGGAACAAAATCTACTGTCTCTTTTTCCAGATCCTCAAGCAGGGCATGAGCAATTTTTGCCATACGAATTTCGGTGTAACGCATGGCTGCAGCCGAATCACCATCGATGGAGCCAAAATTACCTTGTCCGTCCACTAACATGTAGCGCAGAGAAAAGGGTTGTGCCATACGCACAATGGTCTCGTAAACAGCAGAATCGCCATGGGGGTGGTATTTACCAATCACATCACCGACCACCCGTGCCGACTTCTTGTAGGGCTTGTTCCAGTCATTATTGAGTTCGTTCATGGCAAACAGAACACGCCGATGCACTGGCTTTAAGCCATCACGTACATCCGGCAGGGCCCTGCCCACAATTACGCTCATGGCATAGTCAAGATAGGACTGTTTGAGTTCATCCTCGATATTGACTGGAAGGATTTCCTTCGCTGAATCGACCATAAAATATCTCTAAAGTTATTATTTTGTTGGGCTTTAACAAATGTTAAGTGTATCGCCTAGTTTTCGTTTTTTTGTGCTTTAAACAAGGCCCTCAATACAGCCCTTAATTAACCCTACAATTAAGCCTTTGTGGTTGCTTAAATTTAGCGAATAATTCTAACACAGATACGGGGGTTTATCCCGTCTATATTGCTTGTAATGGCCTTATTTGACACAAACATGAAAGTCTTTTGAGTTTTCCTAAAAACAGACTTAAACAGTAGCAAAAACTAGGTATACTCTAAGCACAAAAAAAGGAAAATTTATGCAGCCACGAAAAATAGACTTACTACTCCACTGCCGGTGGCTGATACCCGTTGTGCCAGAAAATCAACTATTGGAAAACTATTCGGTTGCCATAGACGCTGGTCGCATCGCTTCATTGCTACCAACATCAAATGCACTAGAAAGTTATTCAGCCACAAAAGAAATAAAGCTTGAACAGCATGTTGTTATGCCAGGCCTTATCAATGCTCACTGTCAAAGCTCAATGCGCCTGTTGCGCAATCATCCAGACTACGCATTAGCAAACTCAGCGCTTCAGCACCAGACACAGCTAAACCTCCAGGCACAAAAATCTTGTATTGTCGATGCCAAGTTCACTCAAGCTAGCAGCTTGCTGGCTATGGCGGAAATGATAAAAACAGGCACTACCTGTTTTGCTGATATGTGTTTTCCTCAGGACTCTCATATCGATGTTGTGCGTCAAGCGGGATTGCGATGTCAACTTAGCTTTATGGTCTGTGAACACCCTACCGTTTTTGCGCAAAATGCTGAACAGCATATTCATAAAGGCTTATCACTTTACGATAAAATTGGAGAGCAAAACCTGATTAAGGTGGCCTGCTCACCGCAAGATCTCAATAACATGTCAAATTCTACTTTGCGACAACTCTCTGCCTACGCTAATGAGCTAGATTTAGGGCTACAGGTACCCTGCCATACGCATGTTAAAGAAATAGACGAGTGCCAAACAAAATTTGGCCTAAGGCCACTGAGTCGTTTAGATAATATGGGACTTCTTTCGCCACAGACTGGATTGATTCCTACTTATCCAGTCGACACTGAGGATATGCAACTACTTAAACAAACTAATTCCAATATTATTTGTTGCCCATCGGCTAGCCTTGGGCTTACACCACAATCTAATCCTATTGACGATTTTCAATCAGCATCCATCAATACCGCCCTGGGTTCAGGGGATATAGTCAGTGAAAACAGCTTGGATTTAATGAATGAAGTGAAACTATGCGCCCTAATGGCGGCTAAAAACAAAATCAGCGATCGTCAGAGTCAGGCCAACAATGCTCTAGGCTTGGCCACCATTAATAGCGCCAAAGCATTGGGCTGGGATCAAGATATTGGAAGCCTAGAAGCGGGTAAGTTTGCCGACATTATTGCAATAGAAATTGATCCTATCGTTCAGCAACCCCTGTATAATCCTCAACAAATAGTCTATTCATCAACTGGTACACAGGTTTCCCATAGCTGGGTTGCTGGCAAGCCCGTTTTAGAGGATAAAAAACTAGTCAACTTTAACGAGCAGACACTTCTTCAATCGGCCATTGATTGGCAAGCTAATCTAGCTTAATAGCTGCCATTCAATTAACAGGTAATAATAAACTAATGCCCAAAACACAAAATGTTGATCCCAATGAAATTAGCAAGTTTGAACAACTTGCTAGCCGCTGGTGGGACCGTAACAGCGAGTTTAAACCTCTGCATGATATTAACCCTCTGCGTGCTAATTGGATTGATAATTTAGCACCCTTAGCCGAAAAGACAGTGCTCGATGTGGGCTGTGGCGGCGGCATTCTATGTGAGGCCCTTGCACAACGCGGCGCTACAGTCACAGGGATCGATATGGGCGACGCGCCTCTCGCTGTAGCCAACTTACATAAACTTGAATCAGGTGTTTCAGTGGATTATCAGAAATCCACTGCGGAGGATTTTGCTGTCAAGCATCAACAGGCATTTGATACAGTGACTTGCCTAGAAATGCTTGAGCATGTTCCCGACCCCAGCTCCGTTGTAAAGGCTTGTTCTGAGATGGTTAAACCTGGTGGTAGTGTTTTTTTCTCAACTATCAATCGCAATCCAAAATCCTTTCTTTTCGCCATTGTGGGGGCTGAATATGTGTTAAATCTTCTCCCTAAGGGCACTCATGAATATGCAAAATTTATTCGTCCCTCGGAAATGGCATCATGGATAAGAGAGGCTGGTTTGGAACTGGATCAGATGACAGGTCTACTGTTTAATCCAATAACAAAAAAATACAGTCTCAATGAGCGTGACGTTTCCGTAAACTACATGCTCTGTGCCCGCAAGCCAAGGCAATAGACACTATAAAAAGACGCTATTAATATGCTGAGTGAAAGCCAATATGCTGCCGTTTAAGGCCCTGTTATTTGATTTAGATGGGACACTGTTAGATACAGCGCCCGATTTTATTAGCGCAATACAACAGATGTTGCTCAGCCGTGGGTGGCCGCCAATAGCCGATAATGAATTGCGCAACACGGTTACTAATGGTTCCGCAGGCATTATTGAAAAGGCTTTTCGCATTGATCAAGGCGACCCACAATTTAAAACCCTGCAAGATGAGTTTTTAGCTCTTTATTTTGACAATATTGCTAATAAAACAGCACTTTTTAGCGGTCTGCAGGAAGTCCTAGACAATTGTAAAATTCATAATATAGCTTGGGGTATCGTGACCAATAAACCATGGAAATACACCCAAGCCGTTCTTGATGAACTCAACCTATCCACGCAGTCGGCAACAACCATTTGCCCTGATCATGTCGCGCAACCAAAGCCTGATCCCGAGGGATTATTATTAGCCTGCTCAGAACTATCGCTATCACCGTCTGACTGTGTCTATATTGGGGATCATATTCGAGATATACAGGCTGGTCGAAGTGCAGGCATGCAAACCATTGCTGCAGGCTGGGGTTATATAGATCAATCCGAGAATATCGCAGACTGGCAAGCTGACTGGACTATTGAGCAATCCCAGCACTTAAACCGGCTACTATTTAACTCAATTAACTAGACTAACCAGAATTGCTAAAATAAGCAGAACAACTAGAAAGGACCCATATCTTGCTATCCGCGCAACAAATTATTGAATACCAAGCTGACAAAGATCTGCTTAAAGACCAAGTAGTTTTAATAACAGGGGCTGGCGATGGCATTGGTAAGGCAGCTGCACTGGCTTTTGCTGAGGTAGGGGCTCAACTAATCCTAGCAGGACGCACCACAGCAAAATTGGAACAGGTGTATGATCAGATTGTTGTAGCTGGCTACTCCGAGCCCACACTTTATCCTATTGATTTGGAGGGCGCGACAGTTGAGGACTATGAACAGTTGGCCGTGGCTATCGATAAGCAATTTGGGCGCTTAGATGGGCTGCTGCTAAATGCTGCCATATTGGGCCAAAGAACACCGCTGAGCAACTACCGCACGGATGTATGGGATAAAGTGATTAAAGTGAATGTGACATCACAGTTCCTAATAACACAATCATTGATGCCTGTATTGGAGAAATCAAAAAATGCCTCAGTTGTTTTTACTAGCTCTAGCGTAGGCCGAGTGGGACGTGCATTTTGGGGTGCCTATGCGGTGTCTAAATTTGCTGTAGAGGGCATGGTACAAACTTGGGCTAGTGAATTAGAGGGACTTAACAACGTGCGCATTAACTGTATTAACCCTGGGGCAACGGCAACCCCTATGCGAGCGCAGGCTTATCCAGCAGAAAATCCACAGGACAGTGCCTGTGCTAAACAGATTATGCCTGCATATTTGTTCCTTATGGGTAAAGACAGTGAGAGTGTAAATGGCCAGTCAATTGATGCCCAGAGGCCAAGATAATACAAATAGCTCTGTATTAATGGGTTATTTCTTCCAAGGATTACCACGGGCCCTAAGACGTTTTTCCTTACGCTGACGAATATCTCGGTGAACAGTCTTCTCAGAAAACTTTGGTAGCTGAAGATCAACTGCCTTATAAAGGCTTATAACCTGCTTGGGCTCAAGCTCGATGTACTCAGAGCGACGGATAAACGAGGGTAATTGTATAGGGCCAAAGCTAATGCGCTTAAGCCTATTTACTTCAACACCTTGAGATTCCCAAAGACGCCTGACCTCTCTTGTTCGGCCCTCAGCCAAAGCAACGCGAAACCACTGATTACTACTTACACGCTCTTCAGAATGCCTCTGATGCTGGGCTTTTACAGTATGAAATCTGGCAAGACCATCCTCTAGCTGAACGCCCTCGGTAAGATTTTTAAGCATAGTCTCATTGACCTCACCAAAAATTCTCGCCATATATTCGCGCTTAACCTCATAGGAGGGATGCATCAGTCTATTGGCCAGTTCGCCAACATTGGTAAATAGCAGTAATCCGCTAGTATTAATATCCAAACGGCCCACAGCGATCCATCGACCTGAGTTTATTCTGGGCAGTTGATCAAATACCGTAGGTCTACCCTCTGGGTCTGAGGTGGTACAGACCTCCCCTTCAGGTTTGCTGTACATCAACACCCTGGGGCTGTCATTTTTAGAGGTTTTTACGGCTCGCCCATCAACCATAATGCGAGCATTTGGCTCGACTCGATCACCCAACTTGGCAGTACTACCATCGACTGATACTCGCCCGTCAGCAATCCATTTTTCCAGTTGGCGCCGTGAACCCAGACCCGCTGCAGCCAATACTTTTTGTAATTTTTCACTCATCTTCAATACTTGGTGCGGGCTCCGAGGTGGCTTCCACATTACCCTGTTCTTCACCATCAACCTGCTGATCAAGAGCAAAGTTCTCATTATCGAGATGAGCGCCTATTTGGTCTTGTTGCTGAGTTTCCGAATTGCCTGCGGCCAAGGTCATTTCTAACTCTGGATCTAAATCGGTGAGGTCTTTAATTTCACTTAAAGCTGGCAAATGATCCAAGCTTTTGAGATTGAAATAGTCTAAAAATCGCTTAGTGGTTGCATACAATGCTGGCTTACCCGGCACATCGCGATGACCCACTACTCTGATCCATTCTCTCTCCATAAGTGTTCTAATAATATCGGAGCTAACAGCAACACCACGCACCAATTCAATATCACCCCGCGTCAGTGGTTGTCTGTAGGCAATTAGTGATAACGTCTCCAACATAGCTCGAGAGTAGCGTTTGGGCTTTTCCTCCCATAGTTTATTAACCCAGGGGGCAAGGTCTTGCTCAACCTGAAATCTGTAACCGCTGGCCGTTTGTTTAAGTGCAAATCCCCGATCCCGAGTATCGGCTTCGATCTCCTCCAGAGCTGCTCTTATTTGATCTCGAGGTGGGCGCTCCTCCTCGTCAAAGAGATTTTCAAGATGTGAAATATCAAGGGATTTACCCGCTGCTAATAACGCGCCTTCAATTATTTTTTTGATAAAGTCTGAATTCATGATGCTCTTGCTTTTATATGTATTGGGCCAAAGGATTCACTTTGCACAATATCAATCAATGATTCTTTGATTAATTCCATAATAGCCAAAAATGTGACCACTACCCCCAAACGTCCTTCTTCTACTTTAAATAAACTGGCAAAGGGAACAAATTGTTCACCGCGCAAGCTGTCTAACACCAGAGACATACGCTCTCGAGTGGACAATTTTTCAAATTCGATTTGGTGACTTTCAAACATCTCAGCACGCCTTAGCACCTCAGCAAAAGCAGTGACTAAGTCCTGCATATCAACATCAGGATGGGGTCGTTGCTGCTGTCTGTCTGGGGCCTCTGCAGTTGCCTGGTGAATATCCCGATCAATTCTGGGCAGGTCGTCTAGATCCTCTGCTGCTTTCTTAAAGCGCTCATACTCTTGTAGTCGTCTTATCAGTTCGGCACGAGGATCTTCTTCTTCCTCATCTTCCATTTTTTGTCGGGGCAACAGCATACGTGATTTGATTTCAGCAAGCATGGCCGCCATAACTAAATATTCTGCAGCTAGCTCTAATTGTATTGAGGCCATAAGCTCAATATAACCCATGTACTGGCGGGTAATTTCAGCCACATCAATATCTAAAATATCTAGATTCTGGCGCCTGATAAGATAGAGCAGTAGGTCAAGAGGGCCCTCAAATGCCTCAAGAATTACCTCCAGAGCATCTGGGGGAATATACAAATCCTTGGGAACAACTGTTAATTCTTTGCCTTGAACAACTGCAAAGGGCATCTCTTCTTGCTGGGGCATTTGTGGGTGCTTAATGACTTCAGGATCACTGCCCTCTGGGACCGCAACAGCAGTATCGTTTGCACTGATTTGATTAGACACTTAAAACCCCTGAATCATTCAGGTTTGGATTATAACTGGAAACTATCACTTCAACACTATCAACCTGTAATAATCGAGACATCCCCTGCGCCTTCACGCAAAATTTGTATCTCATCCGTAGTCATATCGACAACCGTCGTGGGCTCAAGACCACAGGATCCACCATCAACAACAGCATCAATTTGAGATCCAATAAGCTGATTGATCTCATAGGGATCAGTCAAAGGATATTTTTGCTCGGGCATTATCATCGTCACACTCATAATTGGCTCATGCAGTGTATCCAATAGTGCTTTCACAATAGGGCTATTAGGCACCCTGATACCAATTGTTTTTCGTTTTGGATGAACTAACCTTTTGGGTACTTCAGCAGAGGCTTTTAAGATAAAAGTGAAGGGTCCAGGTGTTGCCGCCTTGAGCGTTCTAAATACAATATTATCCACTCTGGCATAGGCCGCCAACTCTGAAAGATCGCGACAAATCAAAGTAAAGTTATGCTCTTTGTCTAACTGACGAATAGATCGGATTCGATCTACAGCTTGCTTATCACCTATATGACAGGCTAAAGCATAAACAGAATCAGTGGGGTACGCTATAACACCCCCTTTATGAACTAAATCTGCAACCTGATTGATAAGACGTTGCTGAGGGTTCTGTGGATGGATAGTAAAGTACTGGGCCATAGGACGCTCTCAACAGGGGGTTAGATTATGCTATTGATTATCGCACAGCTTCTGATAAAAGAACCAGTATGCACCTCTAACAAAGTTTAATATAACCTAGAAATTTATTTGCACTAATAGATGTTATAAATTCAGCTTTTACTCTTTACTGTCTTTACTATCTTCACTGTCTTTGCCCACCTTGTATTCCTCAAGGAATTGCTCCTCGAAGTCTTTAGCCGGCAGGGGCTTAGAGGCCAGATAACCCTGATAGGTGTCACATTGCAAATCTTCCAGAATTTGCCTTTGTCTATCTGTCTCCACTCCCTCTGCAACAGTTTGCATATTAAGTGCTTTAGCAAGCAGAACAATACTCTCCACAATGGATGCGCCCTTAGGGTCTTTCTCTATATCTTGAATAAAAAGACGGTCAAATTTAAGCACATCAACAGGCAATTGTTTTAATCGATTCAGGGATGAGTATCCACTGCCAAAATCATCAAGCGCTATTCTAACGCCTAACTGCCTAATCTTTGACAGTTCACTCATAATTAACTCTGGCTGACTTATTAAGTTGCTCTCTGTTACCTCCAATTCCAACGCGCCTGCTGGCAACTGATAACCATTTAGTAACGCAGGTATGGTCTCTTTAAGCTGCCTTACTATGGGACCTTTCAAGGAGAGATTGAGAGCCAATGTAAGCTGATGACCAGCATTAACCCAGTTGCATAGCTGTTTAATACCCGTATCAAGAACCCAACTATTTAGCTCTTCAATTAGATCACTCTCTTCCGCCAATGGCACAAAATCATCTGGACCAATAAGCCCTTTTGTTGGGTGCTGCCAACGCAATAGTGCTTCAGCACCTACCAAGGAAGCATCTTTTAAATCAAATTTTGGTTGATAAAATAATTCCAACTGGTTTTGCTCAATACCCTTCCTAAGCTCTCTCTCGCTCTCTAGACGACGACTCATTGCCATTTCCATACCTGGTTTGTATAAGCAAAAACCATCACGGCTAGCCTTAGCATTAAACATTGCCGAGTCTGCATGCTTCATTAAATCTTTTATGTCGCTGCCATCATTTGGAAAAATTGAAATACCAATACTAGCAGTAAGAAAAATTTCATGGCGCATAAACAAAAAAGGACGTCTCAATGAGTGGCATATCTTTTCTGCAATTGCTACAACAAACTTGGTGTCCCTAATATCGTCTAAAATAACCGTGAATTCATCGCCACTGAGGCGCGCAATAAAATCTCGATCTTGAACGTGAGTTTGCAAGCGCTCCGAGACAGCTTTAAGCAAGAGATCTCCCGAGTCATGCCCCATGGTATCGTTCACTGCTTTAAAGTGATCAAGGTCAAGAAACAGAACAGCAAACATAGTATTCTCATTAACAGATCGGTTAATCAGCAACTGTAAATGTTGCATTAGATAGGCACGATTGGGCAGACCTGTTAGCGAATCATGATTGGCCAACTTGACAGCTGATTGCGCAGCCTTCTTTAGTTGATTGCGTCGATCAAATAGATCCTTCATCAATGTGTTAAAGGCTTTTTGCATTTGTGCAATATCCTTGGGCCCATACACATCACAAAAAATTGCCTCTTCACTGCCTTGTGCGGAAGCCATAATGTTTGATAAGTCTTTTATTGGACGTAGTGCGCGACTGCAAACCCACATAAGCAGGACTAAAAACATCACCAACAGAGCGCCTGCCCATAAATGATTTCGTGTAATCGATCTAATTAACTGAGCCTGTGAATCCTTGGCAACCAAGATTGAGATATAACCCAATAAAAATTTCTTTTCCTCATTAAATGAATCTATAAATTGATTTTGTTCGCCTTGATTTGAGTAAACAGGTGCAGAAAATACCCATGTATTATGGCTTTCATTAACAAGAACAGACTCTTTTGGGGTAACACCGAAACTTCCTTGTGGAAACCTACCGCCTATTAAAAACAACTCCTCCAATTTATGTGTTTTTATGCTGATTGCCCTAACATCTGGGAGATCAATAATACTATTAGCAATCTCGGAGGCTACTTCTGCGCTTTCAAATAAAAGCGCAACCTCGGCTTGACGCGCCATAAAATCAGTCAACTTTAGCCCCTGTTGAATTTGATGTTCATAAATCAGGGTACTTGAAACTCTAGTGAGTAAAACAGAGGTAATTAACCCAACCACTAAAATAGCACACATAAAAATGGCTGAGACTTGAACGTTAAATCCAAATCGGTCATACCACTTAAAGAGCTTACTCTGCTCTGGTCTCATTGGTTATTGAACCTGTATATAAATAGATTTATCTGGATGACCATATTTAAGATCAGGCTGTATTTTGACCCCCATATGATTTGCCGTTCTGCGATTGATATTCAGTTTCACATCTCGAAGTGGCCACATCCTGGGAGGAATATGGGGGTTCTTGTAAACCTTTATAGCCAATTCGCCTAATCTCACACCCATCAAGTAATAATCTGGTGACAGGGCGAATAAAACTCCCTTGCTTACATGAGAGGGGTTTGAGGAGATAACCGTAAAACCAGACTTCCAAGACCTAAGCAAAAGTGTTGACAACAGCGTCTTATTAACAAAGCGATCACCTGGCGGAATCCATAGTGCCTCATGAGACTGCAAATGTTTGGACAGCTCAGAGTAGATAACTGCGGCATCTTTAATATTCGATGCCATTTTAATACTCACCTCAATACCAACCTTCTTGCCCGACATAACTAGATCATTGATGTTTAATAGCCGACTATCGGTATCTAGAATAATAAAAACTTTGCCCACTCTGGGTACAATTTCTTCCATTGTCTCAAAGACTAGAGCTGGATCTGCGGTAATATGCAACCCATGGACACTCTCTTCAAACCAACTGATAGCACCCACCACCATCGATGATTTGATATTGCTAGCTAATGCCTGTTGAACCGCATAATTTCCCAGTACAATCGAAGAGTTCGTAGTCCACCCGTGATAGTTTCCATCCGCAATCTCAATGATATTATTTTCCCTTCCAAAACCGTCGCGAATACCTCTTATAATGTCTTTGTAGATCAACTTAACGCTGGGTTTCAAGGCCTGACTGTTGTATACAATTGCCAAGCTAGTCTGTTTAGTTACCTCAGAGCGCGACTCAAACGAACAGAACAAAATAAATATAGCCACGGGTGTGGTGAGGTAAGTTAATAGGCTAGTAGTTTTGATAGCTTTATCCTTAAAGCATTAAAATGAAAAACGCATCTCGGCCGATATGGAGCGGCCACCTATGGGTAAGTCGTTTTTTATAAATGCTGTTGGATCACCGTAGGGACTTGGCTCGAAACAGTCCTTATCTAGAAGATTCCGTACAAGTAAAGTGACATCAAGTTCCTTTGAAAAGACTTGCCGAAAACTGACATCAATGGATAAGTAGTCTTTTACAGGGTGCCTATTATCATAAACTGAGCGGTTGCGGTTCATAACCCAGTTGCCACGCAGATCCAAATGACTTCTATCCCTGTGCCAATGAGCATTGATGTAAAGTTGTCGCTCTGGTGAGTCCGCTGCATCAGCTTGATTAAGCCGATCTTGTGATCTTTGCCATGCAAAGTTGAAATCAAGTTGTAGTTCTTTACTGAGTGGCTTTGTAAGCTCAAATTCAAATCCATAACCTGTTTGACGACCCGTATTTTGTGCAGTCATAGTACTGACACCCGTGTCTGGCCTATACAAAATAATGTTATGCCAATCGTAGTAAAAAAAATTAATGCTTATGGCATCGTCAATATCCCATCTATAGTCAAAGGCCAATTCATGGCTACGTATTTTCTCTGGACGAAGACTGGGATTACCTAAGGCTACCGGATTGTTAACTTCCTTAGTCTCAGCAAATGATGGCGCACGAAAGGCCTCACCGTAGATCAGCTTAGTAGTTAATCTATAGGTATTTGCCCAAACTAGAGCAAGGCGGGGGTTGGTGGTGCTACCGAAATCTGAGTAGTGATCTCTTCTTACACCTGCGGTGAATTCCCAGTCATTACCCAGCTGCCAAATATCCTGGATATACATGTAGCTACTATCTCTGCGACCCTCTGGCAGGAAGGCCAAATCAGTATCTGTGACATCAAAAATCTCTTCACCTGAGCGGATAATCAGGCGCTCATAATCTGCAGGAACACCAAAGTTTTTGGACTCTCTCACACGATCAATTCGCCCAATATAGTGTCCATAACCAAGCAATAGGCGATGATCCTCGAAACCACTGTAAATAGCGCTTAAACCAAAACGCTGATGTTTCTCAAAAAGCTCTGGGTTGCCAATCACACCATTATTAAAAGTCGCTAACTCATTTGTTATTTGAGAATTAATATCTGGCGCAGTACTTTGCGTAACAAAAGGTCCTGTTGAACTGGCAGGATAGAGCACCAAGTTACCCTCAACCTCTTGAGAGGTGCGGTAATAACTTAATCCTGCTTCAATGTCGAGGTCGGGCAAAAGTTCCCTGTGATACTGTAAGTTTAAATTATAACGGCGACTAGAAAACTTATTATCAGGATTAACTACCTGGGCAACCCCCGCGCCATCACCCCAGTTACTGCGACTTTGCAGACCCGCACGTAAGGTCAAGTTTTTATAGACAGCACTTGTGCGGAGATCCAAATTATCACGACTTAAGTTGACTCGGTGTGGTGTCACAGACACTTGAGTACCAGTCATATGATCAAGCCAAGTTTGAGCATCTGCAGTTATTTGTGCCTTGGAGCCATCAGTTTTATGCAGTTCTAAAACGCCTGATAATTCCACTTGGCCCATGGAAGTGGCACCACTTAGCCAAAAATTTCGTGTATTAAGGGAACCCCATCTGATGCCCACTTCACCTGAACCTATCTCTGAGGGTTTTTTCGTAATTATATTGATGACACCCGCAAAAGCGTCAGCACCATAAAGCGCTGAACCGGGTCCACGTATTACTTCAACACGGGAAATGGCCTCCACGGGCATACCGCCCCACACTGTATTTCTATCACCATGAAATAAGTTAGTAATTGGTATGCTATCAACTAACATCAGCACTTGCGGATTAAAGCCAGTGTGAACACCACGAAAACTGTAGATCGGGTTGTAACCAATTGGGCTTCTCGACACATGTAGGCCCGGAACCGTCTCTAAAATTTGATCAATATCAGTGGCTCCCATGGCTTTGATATCTGTCGCCGTAATAATAGAAGCTACAACAGGTGCTTTAGTAATGGGCTGATCAAAACCTGTGGCTATACTAAGTATATATTGATCCTCATAAAGCCAAGGGGAATAACTTGGTTTAAGCTTATTCACTGCCAAGTCAGGCTCGGCTTCAGCAGAATTATGCAACGCAATACTCGTGGCTAAGGTATGGGAATACGGCAACCCACAGACCAACATTAAAGCTACCCACAACCCTGCTCTAGTCATCAAGCATACTCCTTATCTGCGTCCTTTCTGAGCCGCCAAACCAAGGTTATGGCCGTGTAATGTAATTCCTTTTCTTTCATACTTTGAGCTATAGAACCCAATTTCTTGGTGCTACACCACTGTATTTAATCCTTTTGCTACGCAGAGGGAACAAAGCACCTGCAGGCTGAGCTTGAGCATCCAAATAGCAGGGTAGAAAGCCACCACTAAATCCGAATACATACAAATAATAAATCTCTCTAGCATCCAAACCACAATCCAGTAACAGACCACACAAAACAGCGGCAATATTTGGCTGTAAGTTTTGTCTGGGATAACTAAAATATTGCTCGATAGAAAACACCAGCTCTGTATGTACCCCAGTTACGATGTCTGCCTTATCAGCGTAGTCTAGTAGGGGCTTTATGCGCTCGTCTTTACCAAACCCTGGGCGACCATAACCATAAATCTTGCCATTCTTACCTAGCTCGCTTTGTAGTATTTGTTGTAGTTCAAGCCCTTGTTGGAGCTGCTTGCTAGATCGCGATAAAAAATCAGCCACTTTGAGAATAGGCTGTCCACCGTAAACACCTGCCTCAGTGACCGCCACAGCAGCAGACATCGCCAAATGACTAGTGGAACGCGCCGTCCCTGCAAAGCCAGCAATGCGGTTATTCCAAAGCCTAGGGTCTGGATAACTAGAGGAGATCACCCAGATAGCCTCAATCAAACGCGCAAGTTTGGGATCTTCATTGCCAGTCACCGCAAACAGTAGAAGCTCCATCCAAGTTTTGTGCTGCAACTGGGTAAATATATCTTTACCCCTTAGCATGACTGCGCTCACCAAACCATCATCAAACATCATTCCACCCATGGTGGTTTGCCAGTTATCCTCAAATTGCTCTATCTTGCCCTTTGACATAATTATCAGTCCTGCTTTACAGATAAATTCTTGGCGAAAAACGGATAGTTTTTCCAACCCATCTTTTCCTGCTCAAGGGCATGAGCCGCAGCACCGGGCAAGCGCATTAATAAATAGAGCATCTCAGCTTGCTCCGGAACCAGTCCTAAATCATAAAATGT
Organism: Porticoccaceae bacterium; assembly: GCA_964231105.1. Taxonomy (GTDB): domain Bacteria; phylum Pseudomonadota; class Gammaproteobacteria; order Pseudomonadales; family Porticoccaceae; genus HTCC2207. The sequence continues at coordinate 8,092 of CAXRJI010000009.1, read as the reverse complement.
TGCTGCCGCCACACCTGAGAATGCCAACGGACAGTTAGTTACTGCCTCAAGTTCAACGCGATGGATGTGAAGCCATTGTAGTGTTGGTGTACCACCCAATTCTTGAAGGCAGTTAAGAGTCTCCACTACAGGTGGTGGGCAAATTGATCCGTTAGGGTCAAAACCGGGCGCATGTTCCATGGGTAGCCATATATCAGTGATGCGCCTTGAGGGAGGGTTTCTGAGCAGTCGCTCCCAAGCCTGAAAATCAAGCCCACAACGGCGCCAGTAGTCAACTGCACAAAATACCTCCCTAGCACCACCCAAATTTCCAGCACCTACTGATAGTGCTGCAATCATTGCCGATGCGCGAGTAGAGCCTCCCACGGCAGCATTCATAGCGGCTCTTACAGAATAGTCGCGGGGGCCTGGGTTAGCTAATGCAATGGACAGTGATTCGAGCAATAGTGCGTGCTTTACCGAGGGTTGCTCGTGCTTAAATAATAGATAGAGATACTCTATATAACTGGCATTCTTTAGCAGATCACCGTAGATATCAAAGCCGCAACAACGACATTCATTGACAGTAAAGGGATCGGCTGGATGGGCGTCCTCATCCCATATTTTTGTGCTTATGGTCTCCATAATCATTGATTACCTGAAAGTATATTAGTGCGCATTGCAATTGGAGGGACTTCATCTGGATCTACTCTAATATCCAGAACTGTTGGGCTCTTGCGCTTACATATGGTTTTTATATCAAGCCTGTTTAACTCCTGAGGCGATTTGATAACGATGCCCGTAGCACCCGTTGCTTGGGCCATAGCGGCATAATCCACTTGTGGAAGCTTAAAAGCAGTTTGCTGCGCGCCACTAAGTATCTGCCCATGCTTAACCATACCGTAGGCACCGTCATTGATAATGATAAATACAACACAAAGATTCTCTTCAAGGGCCACCGTTAACTCTTGCCCGCTCATCAGCCAACTACCATCACCAGTAATGCAGACCACCGGCGTATTGGGCAATGCCATAGCAGTTCCCACAGCACTGCCTATCGCCCAGCCCATAGAGGCAAAGTCAAAACAGGCACTAAACAGTGCGCCATGCTGTTCACGTTCACCAGCAACTCGTCTATCGAAAGGGTGGAGGTAGTGGGTACCCCATGCAAAGCTATTTCCGACATCCATAAGGTATCGTGTATTGCTGGGAAAAAGAGTTGGCAAGTCATGCATCAAGCGCTGGGGTTTAATAGGTGAGCAATCTGAAATACAAGCTCTTTTATTATCAATTGAAAAGTGACGAATGCCCTCCATTATGTTTTGGCAAGCGTTTGCCCTTTGGTGCTGCTTTTCATTATCCACAGAAAAATGCTTATTTAGCTGCTCAAAAATGGTCTTCAGATTACCTCGCACATGCAACTGTGACATTGGTGTTCGTGTGAGGTGACCAGTAGTCTCCTCAACATGCACAAGGCGTGAATTAAGCAAACACTCAGTGTCCCAACCACCACTTGAGGTTTCACCGAAGAGAACGCCCACAGCAATCACAAGATCGACATCGCCATCAAGCAAGGCTTTGCCTGCAGAGGCGTGACCAGTGAAACCAAATACACCCCTAAAGCGAGGATGATAGGGGCTGACAAGTCCCTTACCTTGCGGCGTTGTTACAAGTTCAGCATTGAGTGACATGACCAAACGAAGCACACTACCTATGGCTGAGCATGCATCACTGCCAACAATAAAAACGATCTTTTTCGCGCTTGATAGGAGATATTGCAGCCTAACCAACGCCTCTTTATCCACCATGGCAGGCGTCTGAACAATCTCCTGAAGTTGATAACTGAGATGTCCTGACCAAGGTGTAGCCATGATATCTCGAGGCACCGTTAAGTGAACGGGTCCGTTTGGCGAACCCAAGGCTGTCATAATGGCTGTTGCGAGTTTATGCTCAAATTGTTCGGCATGAGAAATCAGTGTGCTATAGCGAGTGCAGTGCTGAAAAATAGAGGTGGTATCCACCCCATCACCTGAAGAGTCCTGAAAAGCACCTCGACCGAACATCGATAGAGAGGTTTGTGCGCTGATAGCTAATATTGGGATTTGATTTTCGTAGGCAGAGGCAATACCAGTTAGCATATTAGTAGCACCGGGACCTGTGGTGGCACAGCAGACGCCAAGCTTACCGGTATTTCTTGAGTAGCCATCGGCCATAAACGCGGCACCTGTTTCATGCCGAGCCCCAACTACCCTAGTGCCACCCTGGGATTCACTGCGCGCTAGGGCATCATAAAGCGGTTCTATCGCACCGCCAGGCACCCCGTAAACATACTCTATGCCTAATTGATTGAGGTAACCGACCAAAAGGTCGCCAAACTGTAAATTGGATATGTCGGTTGCTTTATTATTGTTAATACGCACACTGTCTTCCATGACCTAGCGCTTCTCCCATCGACTGACTAATTAAACCATCCAAACTAAGCTATCTAAACAAGCTAAACCATCTAAACTAGTCGGCAAATTCAGATAACCACCTGTTAAGTCTTATTTATACTCAAGTGAAATTTTAGGTTTTATAAAACACTTAAAACTGACTCTGCTACCAAGGCAAGATTAAGGCACATAAATACTTTGCTTTGACAGATAGTGCTATTAAACATTTTTACACATAGTTCTAGAGCAAAAAAAGCTAGGTTTCAACTTATATACTTTAATGGATAAGCATTTGAGAATAGCATCACATTACTAACCTCTAATCTGTCACGTTTTTAACTAGCAATGGCAATCAGTCGTTTAGAGGCGTTACAATGGTGATATAAGATTTTTTATCGACAGGATAACGTTGCCTGCATGAATAACCCCAAACCCATATCCAAGGAAAGCGACAGCCAGCCTGCTCCTGCTAAGCAAGAGAGTCTGTTACTCAATTTATTGTGCAATATTGCCCTGCCTACTCTTATACTAACCAAGCTAAGTGGCGAACAATTTCTTGGAATTAAGCTGGCGATTATAGTTGCCTTAGCATTCCCTGCGGCGTATGGCATTCACGATTTCTTTTATCGAGGCAAAGTAAACTTCTTCTCAGGCCTAGGTATTGTCAGTGTTACTCTTACAGGTGGCATAAGCCTCCTAGAAATGGATGCTATTTATATTGCCATTAAAGAGGCAACTATTCCTGGTGTGCTTGGAATAGCCACCCTGCTTTCATTAAAAACATCACAACCCCTAATACAGACATTTATTCTTAACGACTCAGTGATGGACGTTAGGAAAATTAATAGGGCTCTTGAAGAAAACAAATGCCAAAGGCAGTTTGATCAATTACTGCTTAACGCTTCATGGATCTTAGCGGGATCATTTTTTTTATCATCACTGCTAAATTACCTTTTAGCGGTCATTATCTTAACCGCTGAACCAGGCACAGTTGCATTTAATGAACAGCTTGGAAAAATGACAGCTTTAAGTTTTCCAGTTATTGCGCTTCCTGCAACCGCAGTACTAATGGGGAATCTATTTTATCTTTTTCGCGGCATCTCAAAATTAACAGGGATGAAGCTAGAGGAAATAGTTAAACAAAAGCCAGAGTAACTATCGACTACACCAACTTTCAGGGGTCAGACTAAAATGTGGTATGCAATCATCTGCGAGGACACCGATAAAAGCCTAGAGAAGCGCCTTAAAGCTAGGCCTGATCATCTTCAACGGCTTCATCAACTAAAAGAACAGGGTCGGCTTTTAATTGCTGGGCCTCATCCCGCTATTGATAACAATGATCCAGGCGAAGCCGGTTTTACTGGCAGTTTAATAGTAGCTGAATTTGATAGTTTGCAAGTTGCACAACAGTGGGCTGATGATGATCCTTATCTAAAGGCTGGTGTTTACGACCATGTATCCGTCAAACCGTTTAAAAAAGTACTGCCATAGCGACAATTAATTGCTCTCACAAGGCAGTAATCACTTGATCCAAAGTAAGATTGTTATATCATTCACCCCACTAACCCATTACTTGAACTAAGCCCATGATTTCTACAGTGAAAAACCTTCTTTTATTGTTAGTCCTAATTGCTCTTCCAATCTTTGCCCAAGAATCCGAAGAGACTGAAAAAAATATAGACCCTCAAATGCTTGAGGAGCCAACACTCGGCTATATCAGCGACCAAATATATGTGCCACTGCGGGGATCCCCTTGCCCAGAGTGCCGTATTATCAATAAAGGTTTAAAAACAGGCACAAAATTAAATATCCTTGGCTATCAAGATGACTGGGCACTGGTTGCTATAGACAACGGACAAGAGGGGTGGATAAGAACCCAGCATATTTCAGATAAACAAGTGGCAAGTGAAATATTAGCCCTTGAGAGCAAAAAAATAGCCAGACTCGAGGACAATAATCGGAAACTAAACCAAGATGCAAAGCGCAGTAACAAACTGATAAAAGATTTGCGCAAAAGCATTGATGAAGTAAAAGCTGATCGCGCTAAGATTTCTCAAGAACTGGCAAATGTAAAAAGTCTCTCAGCTAATGAATTAACGCTGAATGAACAAAATCAAAAACTGATGAAGCACAACCATAAGTTACAAGAAGAAATGGATATATTGCGAGCAAATTTGGACGATCTTCGCGATAATAAACGTAATCAGTCCTTTTTATACGGTGGATTTGTTGCCTTTTTAGGTGCTGTACTGGCAGCGATAATTCCCCGGCTTCGCGGAAGAAAACGCCTATCAGAGTGGCACTAAGGTTACTTGAAAGGTTATTTGAAAGTAAATTTGAAAGTAAATTTGAAAAGAGATTTTTACTATTGAAAAGACTATTTAAAGGTCTGGTTTTCGCAATAACGCTTGGGCTTACCTCACTTGGACTATCCTCACTCAGTAATGCTGAGATGCAGCAAGGGTTGCCCAAAGTTCAGCTTGAAACCGAACTGGGGAATATCGTTATAGAGTTATTCCCCCAAGCTGCTCCCATCACTGTGGATAACTTTCTTAAATATGTTGACGATTATTACTATGACGGCACTATTTTTCATCGCGTAATCAGTGGCTTTATGATTCAAGGTGGTGGATATGGTTTTGATTTAAGTATGAAACAAACCAACAGAGCCCCCATTGTCAATGAATCCAATAATGGACTTAATAATGTACGCGGCACTATCGCCATGGCGCGCACCTCAGATCCCGACAGTGCGACCAGTCAATTTTTTATCAACCATAAATCTAATCCAAGCCTAAATAACAAAAAAAATCGACCTGGTTATGCCGTATTTGGTCAAGTTATCGAAGGTATAGAGGTCATTGATAAAATAGCGGCGGTTGAAACCAGCCGACAAGGTTATCATGGCAATGTACCGGTAGAGCCGGTGCTTATTCTCAAGGCAAGATTACTTAACCCAGATAGCTGGACACCCCTTCCTGAGACAACTAATAAACTGGATTATGAGGCGCCCATTCCAGTCCGATAGTGGGGAAAACAAATGACTGCCCTAAGTATCAATGTTAATAAAATTGCTCTAATCCGAAATTCCCGTGAGGGTAATTACCCCAATTTGGTAGCTATGGCTGAGCAGTGTATAAACTTGGGCGCTGACGGCATTACTGTTCATCCACGGCCCGACCAAAGGCATATTAGGCCAGCTGATGTTCGCCAACTGGCAAGCCTCGTCAATGCCAATCACTCAGTTGAATTTAATATCGAGGGCAATCCTTTTGCTGAGCCCTTAGGCGATTACCCTGGTTTGCTGGCTTTAGTCGAAGAAACACGCCCCGACCAGTGCACACTGGTGCCCGATAGCAATCAGCAACTGACATCCGATCACGGCTTTGACCTCAAAGCTCAGGGAGATGAATTAATCCCTATTATTCAACAAATCAAATCCCTCGGCGTTAGGGTTAGTTTATTTATGGACCCTGATCTTGAGCAGATTCAACTGGCATCGGATATAGGTGCAGATCGAATCGAACTCTATACTGGACCCTATGCAGCAGCATGGGGCACCGATGCCCTTGAAGACATTTTTCAGCAACATGCTGCCGCGGCCAAATTAGCTAATTCACTGGGTCTGGGGGTTAACGCGGGTCATGATCTTAATTTAGATAATCTTGGCAAGTTTGCAGAAATAGAAAACCTTTTAGAGGTGTCTATTGGCCACGCATTTACTGTTGATTCGATAAATAGGGGTATGCCCTCCGCTATCAGCGCCTACAAGGCTATATTGGCCTAAGTACCGATGCTAACCCTCTCATGTATAGGCGCAGGTCGCTTGGGCCGAACCCTCTGCCACCTGATATCTCAACATACAGACCTTACTATTGGGCAAATTATTAATAGTACTCAGGCGTCTAGTCAGAGTGCGGTGGATTTTATTGGTTGTGGCAGTGCGGCTACTATCGATGCCCTTAAACAGGCTGATATGTGGCTGATTGCCACCCCTGATAATCAAATCGAAAGTGCCGCACAGCAGCTACAAGATGCAAAGATATTAAAACCAGAAACGGTTATCTTTCACTGCAGTGGCTTGCTTCCCTCAAGTGTTCTACAAAATAAACAGCAAGACCTAAATGTCGCTTCCGTGCACCCTATTCATAGCTTTGCCAACCCCAAACAATCAATCGAGACATTTACTGGCAGCCACTGTGCTATTGAAGGGTCGGCAACCGCAGTCACCCAACTTGATGCTCTATTTTCTTCCCTTGGCGCGCTGACATTTACCCTCGATAGCCAACAGAAAAGCTTATACCACGCGGCCTCAGTAATGGCCTGCAATTATCTCGTTAGCCTACTTGAAGAGAGCCATCAAATGCTAAAACAAGCAGGTATTGATGAGGCAGGTAGTGATAGCACAGAAAACTCAAGCCCCCTAGAGCCACTTATCAGGCAAACATTGGATAACTACTTCGCGCTAGGATCCACGCAAGCGCTGACAGGCCCCATTGCCAGAGGCGATACAGAGACCGTTAAGACACATATAAAAGCTCTGCAACAAGCTCCAGATGCAGATTTGTGGATACAACTTTACTCAGCACTTGGTAAAGCCACCTTGCCTATCTCAGCTAAACAGGGTCAGGCATCAAAAGAAAAGCTGGCCGCTATCGCCGCTGCGCTTGATAATATGGTCAATAATGAAGACAAATAAGCCAAAAGCTCAATTTATGCCGCAAGCTCATTTAGAACCAGATAGCGCCGATTATTTAACGCGCAAAGCATTTTTTGATCAACTGATCACCGTGTATGGACGCAATCCGGTGATAGAAGTGTTAAAAGATCAAAAACTAGCGATATACAGAGTTCATCTAGCAGATTCCAACCGCGACAGTGGTGTGATTAAAGAAATCAAACAACTGGCCGCAAATCGAGGTGTAGAAATTGTCTATCACAGTCGCCTAGAACTCTCGCGTATCTCACGCAATGGCAAACAAGACCAGGGCGTGGCCTGCGATATACACTGTGCAGGTTTTGATACCTACCAAAACCTACTGGACAATTTTGATGCAAAAGCCAATCCAGACTTTAGCCTTATTGCCCTAGATGGCGTTACCAACCCGCAAAACCTTGGCATGATTATCCGCAGTGTTACCGCCAGTCCTACCCACAGACTGTTACTACCCGCAAAGGGCAACTCGGATATTTCACCACTAGTAATTAAAGCTAGCGCAGGTACCGTATTTAAAGGCAATATCTTACGCTGTAACAACCTTGTACAAGCCCTTAAGGACTTCCAGAATCAGGGGTTTGATATATGCTCACTGGCTACGCAAAATGCCCAGTCACTCGCTGATTTTAAGCCCAGCCGACCTACAATTTATGTACTGGGCAATGAATCTAAGGGCGTGAGTGAGGCGATTATTAACCTCAGTGATCACTGCCTATGCATACCTATGGCCAATGGCGTTGAGTCATTAAATGTAGCGGTTACTGCTGCTCTGGTGGCTTTTAAAGCCTAGGATGTTCATATCCCTTGGAGTGCTGTCTTATTGTTACTTTGCTTAAATGTATCCAACAATCAAAATTATACACAATGGCCTGCTACCAAAGAGCCTATTGCAAACGAGTTATTACATCAACTCTTACTCGCTCATCACCTAGTTGCCACGGAAAATCGCACTGAGCAACTTCCA
>CAXRJI010000008.1:0-24653 GCA_964231105.1 Porticoccaceae bacterium | reverse complement strand
AGACGCTCACGTAATTTCTCAATGCGCGCCATCTCAGAGTCCAAACTTTCTTTGCCCAATTTAAATGCTGCACCCATGCCAACAATCTGATGTGTCGGCAAAGTACCTGAACGCATGCCACGCTCATGGCCACCACCATGCATTTGCGCTTCGATGCGCACCCGCGGCTTACGCCGCACATAAAGAGCACCAATGCCTTTGGGGCCATAGATTTTGTGAGCCGAGAAGGACATCATATCGACATTCATAGCTTCAACATCAATGGCCGTTTTACCTGCACTTTGGGCCGCATCAACATGGAAAAATACTTTATTTTCACGACAGATTTTACCAATTGCGGCGATGTCATTTAGTGTGCCCAACTCATTGTTGACATGCATGATAGACACCACCGTGGTGTCATCTCGCAGTGCATCAGCAACTGTCTGCGGCTGAATAAGGCCATTTTTATCTGGATCGAGGTAGGTAACCTCAAACCCCTCGCGCTCCAACTGGCGGCAAGTGTCAAGGACCGCTTTGTGCTCGATACGCGAAGTAATAATATGTTTGCCTTTGCGTGTATTAAAGTGCGCACAACCCTTAATAGCTAAGTTATTGGCCTCAGTAGCGCCAGATGTCCAAACTATTTCTCTGGGATCTGCACCAATAAGACCAGCAACATCACTGCGGGCCTCTTCAACCGCGGCCTCTGCCTGCCAACCAAACATGTGGGAGCGCGATGCTGGGTTACCAAATTGTCCTGATGGTGTTAAAAATTCCACCATCTGATCGGCCACCGCCGGGTCTACGGGGGTGGTAGATGCATAATCCAAATAAATCGGAAGGTTCATTTACTTCTCCAAAAATTAGCAGGTACCTGCCTGCATGTTTTCATCTAAAACTAGTAACTGTTCAATTTGTCTTTGGGCCACAGCTTGTACATCACGCTTAGCTACCAAATCAGCCAGAGATATGGCGCTCAAAAAGCTGTGTATCTGCTGACTCAAGTCATGCCATAGGTGATGGGTCAAGCAGGTCTCTCCAGCTTGGCAATTACCTTTGCCCTGACAATTGGTGGTATCTATGGATTCATTGACTGCATCAATAATTTGCGCCACATAAATACTATCGCTAGACCTGGCTAGGTAGTAGCCACCACCGGGTCCACGCACACTGGAGACAAGATCATTCTGTCTAAGCCTTGAAAACAACTGTTCAAGATAGGACAGTGAGATTGATTGACGATCAGAAATATCAGCCAACGACACTGGTCCACCCTTGGTGTGCAAGGTAAGGTCCAACATTGCGGTTACCGCATAACGTCCACGGGTTGTAAGTCGCATAACCTGCTCCTAAATCAGCAGTTTATTAGTGAGCGAATTATCTAATACCTGACTATTTTAGTCAATTAAATACCTGATTAACTTACTCAGCTATTTGATCTTACGCTGCACTGCCGAAAGCAGACCACGCAATATTGATACTTCCATTTGATCCATTCGCAAGCGGTTAAAGAGTCGTCGCATTCGAGTCAGAAGTTGCTTGGGGTTTTCAGGGTCATAAAAGTCCAACTCAGCCATTGTTTCAGCGAGATGGTTGTGAAAATTTTCCAAATCCTCTGCATTGACTAACGGCTGATCCCACTCTGCAAGATCAGGCAGATCACCGTTTTCATTGGCTAAGCTTGCCATACGAATTTCATAGGCCAGCACCTGCACTGCCGTTGCAAGGTTTAACGAGCTATATTCAGGGTTTGAAGGAATATGCACATGATAGTGACACTTTTGTAGCTCATCATTGGTCAGCCCCCTATCTTCACGACCAAATAACAGGGCTACCTTATGCTTTTGAGCTTCAGCCCAAACTCTTACGCCACATTCGCGAGGATTAATCAGCGGCCAAGGAATCCTTCTCTCTCTCGCACTGGTGCCAATCACAAGGGAACAGTCAGCGATTGCCTCATCAACAGAATCGACCACAGTCGCATGAGTCAATACTTCCCGAGCGCCTGCCGCTCGCCATACCGCTCTGGGCGCAGGATACTCTCGAGGCTCCACCAGACAGAGCTCAGATAAACCCATATTTTTCATGGCCCGCGCGGCACCACCAATATTGCCTGGATGGGCCGTATTGACCAATACAATTTTAATATTTGACTGATGTGCTTGTGTGGACACAGGTAACCTCGATTGATGTAACGGGTAACAATTATGAGCTAGTTATAGCATCAAAATTTAGGGGCGCGAGTGTAGCAGAATCGATCAGCTTTTTTTATAAAATTTACGATCTTAGTTCAACCAACAAAGCAATCTGATACAATGCGCGCGCTCTTTAAATCAACTGGATACCGCTGTTATGCAACCCATGGTCAATATTGCCCTTCGCGCTGCCCGTGAGGCAGGTGAAATGATTGTGAAATCTGCCGACAACCTTGAGGTTATCAAGGTAGATGAAAAAAGCCGTCACGATTTTGTTACCGAAGTTGACCGGCGATCAGAGGAAATGATTATTCAGGCCATTAAAAAGGCCTATCCAGATCATGGCTTTTTAGGCGAAGAAACAGGTCGCTCGGGCAATGCTGACGCTGAGGTGGAGTGGATTATTGATCCTTTGGACGGTACTACCAATTTTGTCCGCGGTATCCCTCATGTTGCTATCTCTATTGCCTGTCGCATTAAAGGCAAGCTTCAACATGCGGTAGTGGTAGAACCTTTTAAGCACGAAGAATTTACTGCCAGCAGAGGCGCTGGAGCCACACTTAATGGTCGCCGTATTCGTGTTTCTGGCCGTGAAAAACCAGCTGGTGCGCTCTATGCTACCGGCATTCCCTACAGCGCACCCTCGTTTGAGCATATGGATAATTACCAAGCCTGTATGACTGAGTTTGCTGATAACTCTGCAGGCATTCGTCGCCTGGGTGTTGCCTCTCTTGATTTGGCCTATGTGGCTGCTGGGCGTATGGATGTATTTTGGGAAATGTACCTTAAACCATGGGATATAGCTGCGGGTGTTTTATTGGTGCGTGAAGCAGGCGGCCTAGTGAGTGATTTTCAAGGTGGTGAGTCTTTCTTGGATAGTGGTCATATTGTTGCTTGCACCCCTAAACTGTTTAAGCCAAGCCTTAAAGTGGTCTCCAAGCATTTGGGTCATCTAAAGTAGGACTATTGCTCTTTCAAGTAGCCAGTAACTACTGCAAATGCCAATGGCATATGCGGCGATATTTGTTAGGTTGTGATTAAACTGCAATCGCACGACACGCATTGCAAGAACCATAGCTGCGGTAATCAGTAAAATAAACAGTAACTGACCCAATTCCACACCCACATTGAAAAACAATAGCGCAAAGAGCTTCATGGATGCTGGTAACCCTAACTCTTGTAGCACCGAAGCAAATCCAAATCCGTGTAATAAACCAAATACCGTAGAAACGGTGACTGGATAACGCCAGGTAAAACTGCGTTGTCTGTGCTCTTTCTGACGATTGTATTTAACAATCTCTACCGCCAATAGCACAATACTTAAGGCTATCAAGAACTCAACAAGCTCACTGGGAAGACGCACAATATCTAGGGTAGCCAAGCTTAAAGTCAGTGAATGAGCCAGCGTAAAACCTGTGACTGTAATTAACAGGCGCTTAAACGTACCCGCTATCAGCATAAGACACAGCACAAATAATAGGTGATCTGTACCAATAAGAATATGCTCAATGCCCACAACTGTATATTGGTAGGCAACAGCCCTAGCAGAGGTCACTAGGGGTATAGAAATTAGTATTTTATCCGGCGATGAAAAAAGTTGAATTGGCTCAGCATTTTTGCCCTTAAAAACCACAAGAGAGGACAGCGCCGGATTATTAAAGGGATAATCTATTTTTACAGCCAATTCGTCACCTTCAATTCCACTCAGATCACAGCGGTAACGTTTATGACCCAATAAGCCAGAGGCCGTATGCCCATAGCTAAGTGTGCATGCAGAATGCCTGAGGCTAATTGAAGGTTCCTCAGCGGCCGCCATAACGGGTGGAATTTTCCATTTTAGAGTGAATTCAGCTACATCAGGTGTGTCTAACTGACCCTCAATCACTTCTATATAGACAGGCCTTGCCTCATCTGCCAAAACAAACGCTGGAGCAAGAAGAACAATCCATACATAAAGTAAAATCCTCATTGAGCGGGCTCAATGGTAATTTGGTACTGTTCAATAAGCTGATCTACGGTTTGGCTTAAGCGCGCCTGATGCTGATTGCGAGTGACATCTGCCAATACAGTGGCACTAATCTGCTCAAGATCAGGAATATAGCTGGCGGTAATTTTTTTAATAAGAACCAAATGCCAACCATAGTCGGACACAATAGGCCCTTGCCAGTTATTGGATTCTCTTAGAGAAAACAGTTGTTGTTGAAATGCCTCACCAAAATGACTGGCCACTTCATTAACCTCACGATTGACATAATTGCGATTAAATAAAAATCTGTCACCGTAGCGCGGGGCATTTTCAAAGGGCACGTTTTGTGCATTTAATTGATCAAGCAGTTTCAGAGCCGCCGCTTGACTATTTTTGAGGTCAGCTTGATTAGCTTTAAAAAAAATATGGGTAAAAGTGATCTCTGCTGGCTGACGATAGATTTCAGGATTTTTTTGATAATACTGCCTTAGATCAGCTTCGGTAGGAACTGGGATATCATCATAAAAACCTTGAGAAAGGTATTCCATTTTTTGTATTAGCCGACGCCGAATCAATTGATCATTATTATCGAGGTTTAGGGCTAGGGCTTCACGAAACAATACTTCATCGCGAATATAGTCATCAACCAGCTGCTTACGCATATCCTCACTCAGTTTACTTAGAGCATTTTTAGCCTGAGACTGGTTAAAAGCTTTTGCTCGTATCTGCAGATACTGCTGTAACACTTGATCATCCACGTAAATACGGTACTGATCATCATTATAGGAATTACCCAATATAAGCCGCTCAGCTAATAAAAGTACAAACGCTATCAATAAAAATTGAAAGAGCGGTTCTTTGATTAGTTTGCTAAACATGGCTTTCACTGTGGTCAATAGAGTTTTTACTGGGGGGTGTACCAGATAGGTGAGCTGTAAGCGCGCTCTTGTAGAGTTTCTGGCCCATTTTGCAAAGCCATTTGATCAAGTGCTATTTTATCAAACAGGGAGTGCCTGGGTGTTGGGATCTCCAGTACTCGCACATAGTAAAAAGCCCGCTGATTGGCATCAAACTGAGGGTCTACCCAATGGGCAGTTAATTCAGCTGAACCAATCGTATTTTTATAGGTGCCCAAGTTGCGATCAACAGTATTACCAATAGCGGGCAGTTGACCCTCTTTGTCTATAGACCGATTTCCTGACCAAGCAATATTGTATATTTTTTCGTGGGAAGCACCCTGTTGATCGACCCAGCCCTTGATGATTTGCACACGATCTAAATTAGCGCCTTGGGGGTCCTTTACAGCACGTACGATAAATTCTGGTGAGCGTTTGTTGGTAGGTGTAATCAAATCACCGCCCATAGGCACACCTAACCGATAACCAATAGTTGCAAAATCTTCAGCCTGCTGGGACTGATTGGGAAGATTCCATCCACCAAAAAACTGCAGTCCAATACGTGATCCGGTTGTTGCATAGACTTCTTTACGCTTAAAGGCTGCATAAATAGCTTCGCGAGTATTTTCTTGCGCCCAAACTGCAGTTAGTCCCGCTGCAGCCATATCCCAACCGCTATTTTCGGCAGCACCAATAATATCTTGATTCTTGGTTTCTGGTGTCGAATCAGTAGCGTATTTTCCCCAAAAATTATCCTCTTCAGCGGTTGCTAGACCAGTATGGGAATCGGTGGAACCGATCATGCCAAACTTATAGGGATTCACACCTGATTGTTGCTCAATGGCCATACCGGTTATTAAACTTGACCGCACATAATCTCCAGGTTTGGGTTTATAGGTTTGATTTCGCTGCTGGATATAAAAACCATAGCTCTCAAAGTCGGCAAAAATATCTTCAGGAGACAACAAGGGATGGGTTTCACTGTCGCCCTTAACCTGCGTCATTTCAACAACGGGTTCCCATTGCATGCGAACCTTACTGTACTGAGCAGTAATCGGCTTGCCCTTAACTGTGGTCTCGCCAAACATATATCCCTTAGATATATTTGGATTATGGGGAATGGCAATAAATCGGGTGCCGGTCTTTTGCTGCGTCGAATCTAACCAAGCCCAAAGATCTTCTGGATACTGGCTTACGTCTGACCCATAGGGTAAAAACTGAAGAGCTTTATCAGCACCGTCTGGGGTAAATACCACACGATGCAGATTGGCTCCGGCTGGGGTCGAACTCCACTCCCAACCAATTAGAGACGTAAATTTGCCCGGCTCATAATGTCGTTCTGCTGTCTCAACAATATCGGTCCAAACTTTATTGCGAATTTTGGTTGTGTCTCCATAGGGGGAACTGTACATAACACCACTCTCGTCTTGCACAGGGTCACCCCCTGCTTTAACCTCTTGCTTCGGCAGTACATTATTAAAAACTTCCTCTCCACGATCTCTGCTGACAAGGTACTGAGCAATTTTCACCTGCATCCAGCGCACAGAGCTATCCCATGGCCCCATGGGTGAAAGTAGCTCATCTCCCTCTTTGATCAGGGTTGTAAAAACGCCTAGTTCTTCTGCATGGTCAGAAACTACCAGAAAATCTAAGGGGGTTTTTATCTGTACTCTGGTGCGATTTTTAGGATGAATAACAGGCTCCCCTTTGGCCCATCGGTAAGCTGTGTCTGGCGTTGCTGAGTAATTTTGATTTAAAAAGGCATCAAAGGAATAGTAGGTATGGAGGTGAGTATCTCCCCAAAATAATTGAGTGTTAGCACCAGCATCGGCACTGGTTTCAGCCCTAGTATGGACACTAGTACTCACTGCCAACGAGCCTACAAAAAAAACAACCAAGGAAAAAAGTAATTTATACATTGAGTGATCTCTTATAATTATTTTTGCTTACTTAATATTAAGCCTCTTAGTTAGACTGATACCATATAGGAGATGTATAAGCCCGCTCTTGAATAGTCTTTGGTCCAGCGGGGGGTCTTGATAGACCCAGCGCCAAGCTATCATAAAGGGCGTTTCTTGGTGTTGGAATTTGCAGCACTCTGGCATAGTAAAATGCCGATTGTTTGGGATCAAAATCGGGATCCACCCACTGGGCGAATAATTCTGCTTCGCCTACGTTATTGGTGTATGTTGCAGCTTGGGTATCTACCGTATTGCCTACAGCGGGCAGCTTGCCATTGGCGTCTAACTTGCGCTGACCCGACCAAGCCACATTGTAGACCCTCTCAAACTGCTCGCCCTCAGCATTGATCCACCCCTTAATCATTTGAATACGATCAAGATTTGCTCCCTTGGGATCCTTTACGGCGCGCAGAATAAAACTGGGAGCGCTTTTGGTCTTGGTAGCAGTTAAATCTCCCCCCATGGGCACGCCATATTGATAGCCTATCTGGGCAAAATTTTCTGATTCAGCCGCATGTTTTGGGAATTCCCAGGCACCAAATAATTGAACTTTAAGTCGCGGACCAGTGGTGGCATAGACCTCTTTGCGCTTAAATGCAGCATAAATTGCCTCTCGGGTATTTTCAGTGGCCCATACAGCAGCTAATCCAGAGGCGGACATATTCCAGCCATCACTTCCATTAAGACGACCTCCAGAGGAAGACTTAGTCTCGGGAGTTGAGTCTCTGGCCATCTTTCCCCAAAAATTGTTTTCTTCCACTGAGGCTAAACCTGAATGGGAATCACTGGATCCAATAAGACCAAACTTATAGGGATTAACCCCGACTTTTTGGTCAATTGCCAAGCCCCTCTTTAACGCGGGACGGATAAAGTCACCAGCACTGCTAACAAATTTTGCTCTTCCCGCTTGTATATAAAAAGTATAGTTTTCAAAATCAGCAAATTCGTCCTCTGGTGATAATTGACTATTGGTCTCGCTATCACCCTTAATCTGCGTTACCTCTACAACAGGCTCCCATTGCATACGGCGTTGCGCATATTCAGCATCAATAGGGGTTCCGCGTAGGGTTGTTTTGTCAAACATATACCCCTTAGAAATATTTGAATTATGCGGTATTGCGATAAATCGGGTACCCGTTGTGCGCTCAGTATCCTCGAGCCACTGCCAAAGATCTTCTGGATATTGACTGTCATTGGAACTAAAGGGTAAAAACTGTGCTGCCTTGTCTGCCCCATCGGGAGTAATAACAACACGATGAAGATTTGCGCCGGTAGGGATCGAACTCCACTCCCATCCAATCAATGCAGTAAACTCACCAGGCACATTATGACGATCTGCAGTTGCAATAATATCCCCCCAAGCGATTTGTGATATGGCATCTGTGTCACCAAAGACATTGACTTGATCGATATTATTATTTGGGTTTTTCACTGGGTCTGCGTGATTGGCATCAACTTCTAGAGCGGGCGGTAAAAAGCGTGAAAAAAACTCTAACCCTTGGTCCTTATCAATAGCCCTATTCATCAGTCTGACGGAAAACCAACGCTTGAGGTTCTGATAAGCACCCTGATCCTCAAAAACTGCAGTTTCCTCTCGCACAGCACGCATTACCCCCAGCATTTCTGCGTGATCAGAAACGACTAGAAAATCCAGAGGGGTATCAATTCTGACACGAGCCCGATTATAGGGGTGGATAACTGGCTGACCCTTGGCCCAGCGATAGGCCGTATCTGGATCAGCACTGTAATTAAGGTTGAGATAGGCATCAAATGAGTAATTGGTGTGAAGGTGGGTGTCACCAAAAAATACTTGGGTTGTATTTGCCTTGCGCGTGTAAGTCTTACTGCTATCTGCAACGTTTTTATCTGCAAAGCTTTTGGAGCCCATAAGACCCAAAGCCAGCCACACTAGCAGCACTGAAAAGATTAATCTCATCGAATATCTGATAGCTTCTCTGCCGCTAGGGTACTGCGAGCCAATAGTAAGATCAGTAGAATTATAATCTCCGCAGTGAAAGAACGAATTGCCGCTTGTGTAACACCATCGACTAAAACATGCACTGTTCTACCCATCATAACTGTCAACATAAACACAATGGGTACCATTAACCATTGCGATTTTCTGCGCAAGCAACCGTAGAATGTAAAAATTGATAGCATAAGAAACAAACCGCCGAGATCCCCTCGAATAGTGCCCATACCATCTACCCGACTGGCCACAACAGCAAAGTCACCCTGCATCATCCAAGGATAAAACATAAACCCAATTGCACCTAGCAACATACCCAGGGCAATCACAACAACTAGAAACCGCATTAGTTTGAGCACAGCGCACACTCCTGCGAAAAAAAGTAGAGTTATTTTTATTCTCCTCTAACGATGTTAAGTCAGATTTAGGGTACCCGCAACATATTTACCTTGCCCTTAGACTAGGCTTAGGTAAAGTGTAGCTTTAATAAAGGACGTTTTTATAAAATAATCAAACGATAATCTTAATTCATGGGAAAATTTTCAAAGCTAACCGGCATTTCAGTGGTGGTAGCCAATATGGTTGGCACTGGTGTATTTACTAGCCTTGGGTTTCAACTGATGGCCATAGATTCACCTTTTGTGATTATGATGTTATGGCTTGTGGGTGGCATCACAGCCCTGTGTGGTGCCCTGACTTATGCTGAACTGGGTGCTAATTTACCTCGCTCCGGAGGGGAATATAATTTTCTTACCCAACTCTATCATCCATGTGCTGGATTTATTTCTGGCTGGGTATCGGCCACAGTGGGGTTTGCAGCACCCGTGGCTTTAGCATCAATTACCTTTGGCGCCTATTTAAGCGCTGTATTCCCATCGATTTCGACCACGGCCTCAGCCGCTACATTGGTGATCTTGCTCACTACGGCCCACTGCTTATCCCGCAAAACAAGTAGTGGTGTGCAACAAATTTTTACCGCTGTAAAACTTCTCTTGATTTTATTGTTTTGCCTTGTCATTTTTGTTTGGGGCAAAAGCCCACAGGCCATAACCTTAATGCCCCAAAGCGGTGATGAAAAACTCTTACTAAGTGGCGCCTTTGCAGTTTCATTGATCTATGTAAACTATGCCTATACTGGCTGGAATGCGGCGACTTACCTTACCAGTGAACTAGATAATCCCCAGCGCAGCCTACCCATTGTATTAGCAGTTGGAACCGCGGTTGTATCACTGCTGTATTTACTGCTGAACCTCACTTTCCTTAGCGCAACACCCATGGAAAGTATGCAAGGAAAAATAGAAATAGGGGTTGTGGTGGCAAATAATGCGCTTGGGGGCAACGCTAGCCAAATTATGGGAGGCGTACTGGCACTGCTGCTGATTTCAACTGTCAGCGCTATGACCATGGCTGGGCCTCGAGTTCTTCAAGTGATAGGTGAGGATTTTACTGTTTTTTCCAAACTTGCGGTCTGTAACAAGCAGGGCATACCAGTGACTGCCATACTTTTTCAAGGCGTATTGGCGTTATTTTTTATTCTCAGCTCTACCTTTGAATCAGTGCTTATATTTTCCAGTTTTGTATTAGGGGTTAATACCCTATTTGCCGTATTAGGCGTATTTTTGATGCGCTTTCGCAAGCAAGGTATTGCCGGTGCTTACAGAACCTTTGCCTATCCCTTTGCACCCCTAATATACCTGAGTATTACCCTATGGACTTTGATTTATGTGCTAATTTTACGACCTCAGGAGGGTTGGCTCGGTTTGGCAATAATTATTCTTGGAGGACTGATTTATGCCTGCTCAAAACGCTTTCAAAAAAATTGATGGTATCCCTGTAGCTTTTTAAGACGACAAAGGTTAGAGGCACTCATATGCAAGTACACAGTGAAACCAGCAAGTTTGAAATCAATAATAACCCTGTTACAGACATTAGCTATGCAATCGGCAATAGTCCCTTTGGTGATTTTTTTATAGCCGCCACCAAGGTTGGTATCTGCCAACTGGACTTTTTAAACCCCGACGCTATTACTGATTCGGTAAGCACTTTAAGTCGAGCTTGGCCATTAGCAAATATTACCCCTGGCTCACCGCGATTTTTAAACTCTGTTGAGGCGTTTTTTCAGGGTCAATATTGCGATACAAAGCAGCTCTCACTGCATATGACAGGCACTGATTTTCAGATAAAAGTTTGGCAGGCTCTACTTAAAATCCCTGCTGGCAACACAACCACTTACACTGATATAGCCCAGAGCATTAATCACCCTAAGGCAGTTCGCGCTGTGGGGACGGCTGTAGGATCAAATCCAGTAGGCTTTTTTGTGCCCTGTCACCGAGTTATCCGAAGAGATGGAGCTCTGGGCGGTTACCGTTGGGGAGCCTCTCGCAAGCAGGCAATACTCGATTGGGAAAAGTGTAAGTAAACTTTAGGGCTATCTTTAAGACAATCTATAAGCCAGTCACAGCCTTTATCTCAAGAAAGTCATCAAACCCAAACTCACCCCATTCCCTGCCGTTACCAGATTGCTTGTAACCACCAAATGGCGCCGCATAACCGTGGGATGCGCCATTTAACCGCACCATACCGGCACGCAACTGACTGGCAACCCGTTGCGCTCTATCATTATCAGAGGTACTGAAGTAAGCCGCCAATCCGTAGTCTGTATCATTGGCAATCTCAATGGCTTCCTCTTCAGTATCAAAGGGGATCATAGTTAAAACTGGACCAAAAATTTCCTCTCGAGCGATAGTCATTTGATTGTTAACACCGGCAAAAATAGTGGGTTTACAAAAGTATCCAGCGTCTAGACCTTCAGGCCTACCTACGCCACCTGTAACTAGCTGAGCGCCTTCATCAATTCCCTGTTGAATTAGCGATTGCACTTTCTCAAACTGAATGGCGCTCGACAGAGGGCCAATGTGGTTGCCCTCCTTAACCGGATCATCAACCTTAATTGCCTCAGCAGTTTGTACAGCAATAGTTACCGCCTGATCATATACTGAGGAATGAACTAACATACGTGATGGCGCATTACAGGACTGCCCTGTATTACTCATCATATTTTTTACGCCATATCTAACTGCGCGCTCAAGATCCGCATCTTCAAAGATTATATTTGGCGATTTACCACCCAACTCTTGGGCAACGCGCTTAACACCATCAGCCGCAGCTTTGGCAACTAGAACGCCAGCTCGAGTTGAGCCTGTAAATGACACCATATCTATATCGGGGTGACTCGATATAGCGTTACCCACCTCGGCGCCGGCACCATTAACCATATTATAAACACCCTGAGGGTAGCCGGCTTGATCCATAATCTGGGAAAAGAGGTAGCCCGAGATAGGTGCAATTTCACTGGGCTTTAACACCATGGTGCAGCCCGTTGCCAATGCCGGAGCTACCTTACAGGCGATTTGATTTATCGGCCAATTCCAAGGGGTTATAAATCCACACACGCCTATTGGTTCCTTAACCACACGGGTAGAACCGACTTGCTGCTCAAATTGATAGTGCTTTAATGCTGCTAAGGTTGCGGATATATGTCCCGAGCCACAGTCCGCCTGTTCCTCAATAGCAAAAGTAATAGGTGAGCCCATTTCAAGGGAGATAGCAACCGCCATCTCATCGTATCGATCCATGTAACACTCTAAGAGTTTTTCTAAAAGAGCAATACGCTGATCTACAGAATATTTTGAATATACAGGGAACGCCGCTTTGGCGGCTGCCACAGCTTGATCAACATCAGTGGCAGAGCCCAGTGATATAGTGGCAACTGGCATTTGGGTAGCGGGATTTTCAACCTCAAGATCATTGCTTTTAATGGGTGCTACCCACTCCCCGTTTATATAGAAATTCCGCAAGTCTTTCATTTTTTATCCCCTCATCGACACGCGATCAAATGATTAATGACTCTACTAACTCGAAGGATCTTTTCACATACCCTTTAAAGGTAAAACTGTCACTAAAGATTAAGTAGCGATTCTAAAGTAGCCTTATCTTGAGGCCCAATTAAGCGCTGCTTAAGGTTTCCCTGAGCACCTATTATGAGTGTTTCAGGTAGCACTGTTACAGGCTGCATATCAAAAAGTAGTCTTGGATCTGGTTGATTGGCGTCTCTCAGCAGATTAGGAAATTCAATTCCCAACCTTGTAACTTCAGCGATCAATTGATCGCCCCGAGTATCATCATAATTTATACCAATCACATACAGTTTGTCTGAATGCTCATGCATCAACTCATTTAGTTCGGGCACCTCTTTACGGCAGGGAGCGCACCAAATAGCCCAGTAGTTAATCAAAACCAATTTACCGGGAGATTTTAGATTTATTACGGTGCCATCGCTCAGGTTATATTGATGGGACGATGTTTCCTTATACTCAGAGGAACAACCTAAAATTAGAAAAATGGCGAGCAGTAAAAGTCTGATCATTGTTGGGTAGTTCCTCCGTAAAACTTTATGAATAGTTGTCGCACCGATCCTGAATTTTTGTAATTATAGTGTCACCGATCTATTTTGGATCCATATTGCAACAACATTGAAAAATGAACAATAGAAATATTGCCAATTGGAGATAACCTGAATGGCCACAATTTATCACAACCCTCGCTGTTCAAAGTCAAGACAGACACTTGAATTATTGAAATTGAACGGTGTAGAGCCACAGGTTATTTTGTATCTCGAAGATACACCGAACAAAGCGACTTTAATAAGACTTATTGATCAACTGGGTATTACCGCTGAGCAATTAGTGCGTAAAAAGGAAGCAGATTTTAAAGATAATTTTGCAACTAAAGCGCTCGCACAAGAGGACTATATTGAGGCTATGCTGAGTTATCCTAAGTTGATTGAACGCCCAATTGTAGTAATCGGGGAACGAGCTGTATTGGGTCGACCCCCAGAAAATGTTTTGGATTTACTTGCATGACTAGCACTCAAAACAGCACCTATATCTTAGTGCTCTATTACAGCCGCAATGGTCATATAAAAATGCTCGCAGACCAAATAGCTCAGGGTATCGAGAGCGAGGGGATGGAGGCGCGATTGAGGACTGTTCCAGCGGTTTCAGCGGATTCTGAATCGAAGATCCCCAGTATACCCGACAGTGGTGATATTTATTGTACTGAACAGGATTTAGCAAACTGTAGCGGTCTTTTGCTAGGCAGTCCCACCCGATTTGGAAATATGGCTGCACCACTGAAATACTTTCTCGACGGCACCAGCAGTTTGTGGATAAATGGATCACTAATCAACAAACCGGCCGGTGTATTTACTTCATCTTCCTCAATTCATGGTGGGCAAGAATCAACCCTTTTGTCGATGATGCTGCCTTTGCTTCATCAGGGTATGGTAGTTGCTGGTGTGCCCTACTCAGAGAAGGCGCTGAACGCAACTAATAGTGGCGGTACACCCTATGGAGCCAGCCACGTTGAAAGTGACTCTCTCTCCACGGAGGAGATCAAGATCTGCCGAGCTCAAGGCCGAAGAATGGCTCAACTGGCCATTAAACTATCAACTTAAATAAGAGTACTGCCCTTTGGATACCCTCAAAAAACTTACCGTCAGTCTTTTTATTACCCGTGTCTGTTACGCTCTTCTTTTGCTGGTGATTGGCTGTAATCTATGGCTTAAGGGCCTTCCGTTGGTTATCTATTTTATTATGTTAACCCCTTTGATAATTTTTATGCCTGGCATTGTCGCCGCCAATGTTAGAACGCTGATATGGATGGGCTTTGTATTGCTTGTGTATTTCGCGGCTGCCGTTTATGGTGTTTCTGATCCACAGCCACATGCACTGGACATTGCGGAGCTGATTTTAACTGTGGTTTTGTTCTGTACCTCCATGTTTTACGCTCGAGTCAAACAGCTTTCATAGAATTACTTAGGATGTCTAAACGTGAATTTTATTGATGAAGAAAAGCCCGGATTTTTTAGACGCATAACCAACTTTTTCAGAAAACTGGTTCGAGCAGTTAGAGCTTTTATCAGTTTTATGTTTATCGCAATACTGATTCTTGTTATCGGTGGTATGTTTACTGATGATCTGCAACCTATACCCAATAAAGGTGCACTCTATCTTGCACCCAACGGTTTACTAGTAGATCAAAGATCTTATATTCCTCCTCTAGACCAACTTTTATCAGGCCAAAACGCCTATGCAACGGAAACCCTGGTCAGGGAGGTTATTGAAGTTTTACAAAAAGCTCGCACTGATAATCGTATTACACATCTTATTCTGGATACTAGTTATATGGAGGGTGGTGGCATTGCTAAACTAGAGGAAATTAGCGATGCGCTTATAAATTTTAAAGATAGCGGAAAACCTATCATCGCATTGGCTGACAATTTTAACCAAGCACAATATTTTTTAGCCGCTCACGCAGACCACATACTTTTAAATCCACTGGGTAGTGTGATGATCACTGGCTTTGGTGCCTATGGAAGTTACTACAAAGAGGCCCTGGAAAAACTGCGTGTTAATGTTCATGTTTTTCGTGCTGGGATTTACAAAAATGCAGTCGAACCCTTAACAAGAAACGATATGTCAGCTGCTGCTAAAGAGGAGACCTCTGACGTTGTCAATCGCTTGTGGACTTACTACAGCAGCAAAATAGAACAGCTTAGGGAGTTGAATAAAGGTGCTATAAATAACTTAGCCAACAACTTACACACTAAAATTCAAGGAACCGGTGGCGATTTGGCTCTTTTAGCCGTGCGCGAAGGTTTGGTAGATCAGTTAGCCAGCAGAAGTGAAATAGTCGACTACCTTAATCAACAAGTACCCGGTAATGAGGGCGAATACGACAGCATAGATATGTGGTCCTATCTAGAGCATATTCGACGCGAGTCGCAGACGCCT
The DNA here is from genome assembly GCA_964231105.1 of Porticoccaceae bacterium. Lineage (GTDB taxonomy): Bacteria > Pseudomonadota > Gammaproteobacteria > Pseudomonadales > Porticoccaceae > HTCC2207. The sequence goes on along the minus strand of CAXRJI010000008.1, from coordinate 8,830 downwards.
CAACCCCAAGCCAATAAAATTGCCGTTGTTATGGCTAAGGGTACCATACTTGATGGAGAGCAACCTGAGGGCACTATTGGTGGTGATACGCTGACCGGTATCTTAAATGGCCTTGATATTGACAATGATATTAAAGCGGTAGTTTTGCGTGTCGACAGCCCTGGGGGCAGTGCATTTGCCTCAGAACTAATTCGTGATGCGATACAAAAGATCACTGAAAAGAAAATCCCAGTAGTGGTATCAATGGGAAGCTACGCAGCTTCTGGAGGCTATTGGATTGCTGCTCAAGCAGACGCAATATTAGCCCTGTCTACATCAATTACTGGATCAATTGGTGTGTATAGCATGATACCCACTGTTGAAGAGTCCCTAGCAGCTCTGGGTATCTATTCTGATGGCGTTGGCACGACAGATATTGCCGGCATCATGCAATTAGATCGTCCAATGTCAAAACAGGCCAAGATAATTCTTCAAGCCACTGTTGAGAATATTTATAGCCGATTTCTTGGGCTGGTGGCCGAGGGTCGCGAAACCTCAACCGAAGCCGTAGACAAGATTGCTAAGGGCCGAGTTTGGACAGGCGAACAGGCTCTAGATTTGGGTCTTATAGATGAGATAGGCGGGTTAGACAGAGCTATCGAAGTAGCGGCACAGTTGAGTAATTTAGAAGATTATGATGTCCTTTATCCAACTCGCAACCTATCCCCGCAAGAGATATTCCTGCAACAACTGACTGGTGGCATCAGTCTGTCTTTGGAAGGGTTAGGTATCGGTAAAACAGGTCTACCTGACAGACTCCTCGCTAGCACACAAACCCTGCTAGATCCTTTAAAAGAACTGGCTAAATTCAATGATCCACGAGGTATTTACCTGCACTGCGATAACTGCCCTCTCTGATTAGCCACTAGCCTGATAGCCGTCAGCCTAGCAGGCACCAGACAAGTAGCCGTCAGCCAATGGATACCCCTAACAATATTTGGGACGGCAATAGATAAGCTGAGAACTACAAATTAAGAGCTGTTTTAACAAACGGCATGGTCAGACGCCGCTGCGCCTGCAGAGATGCCTTATCCAAAGTTTCTAAAGCTTGCATCAAACTGTGGGTGTCCCGTTGTAGCCGGTGCATAAGAAACTTTGCTACCTCATCAGAAATATACATACCACGAACATTGGCACGTAATTGCAATAATCGTCTCAGATCGTCGTCTGAAAAATCGACCAACTGATGAACCAGTGCAGACTTTAGTCTAGACAGTAAGTCTGCAAGACTAATACCCAACTCGTCAGGCATTTTTTGGCTGGCAAAAACTAGGCGTGCCCCAGAGTCCTTACATTCATTAAAGAAATTAAACAGCGGCACCTGCCAGGCTTCCCTATGTGCCACTAGATGAAAATCATCAATACACACCAACTCTAATTGGTGTAGATCCTCGAATATTTGTTGAGGCTGAAACTCCTGCAACTCGCTCATGGGGAGATAAATAGCTTTATTGACCTGCTGAAAAGGATGTTTTTGACAGGCTGCCTGAAGTAAGTGCGACAAACCGGACCCAGTCTTTCCTACAATACAGGCCAACTGTTGATGACTATCTTGCACTATCATGGTTGCCAAATAATGAGTTGACCCCCTTGGCGCATAGAAATTTTCATAGGTCGCTTGATCATCTAGGACGATTCCCAGACTTAACTGTTCAGTTTTTGTCATTCGGCAATCCAGCGGTATGTCAATCGCCCAATAGAGCGCTCATCTTCAGAAATCTCACTTTTCAATCTACCACTGCGCAACAAATCGCTATGCAAACGATCAGGTCTACCTTGAACTTCCATTGACAGCACCAAACGCTCCCCCTCAACCGAGAAAAGTTGCATTGAGCCAACCATTTGAATATTTTTGAAGAACTCGAGCACTGAGCGGTAGTGCTGAAGGGAAGAGACACCCTCGACTTGGACTAAAAGTTGATTGGTGTCTAACTGTGGCAAATAAGTAAATTCTTTTAGCAAACTATCTAAAATATCGTCAACGGCCAACTTTAAAGTGGACCCCATCTCTGTGCCACGAAAATCATTAAAGTATCGCTTACCCGAGTTCTCAAAGGCCCAAGCGCCTCGAATCTCGCCATTAGAAGCTGTGTACAAACGAATAGCAAACCAACCATCTGCTTTGTAGCGTCTTGCAGCGGATGCGATCAAATCTGTATTAAGAGACCAAGCTTGATTAACTGGAAGGGATAGTTGGTCTTCAAGATCATAAATCGGCATTAAATAGGGTATACCTCTATCATGCATGGCACCGTCCAAGATACTGAGGAGTTGTGGCGCATAATCATCCAATAGATTTCGCTGTGTCACCCCCTCGTGAATAAAACGTCTACCGTAATTTATGTCATCAGTTATTACCCATATCAAGAATCGAGGGCGACTTGAGGGCAGAATTGGCAGCTGAGCTTGATTGATTATTTTATCCACAAGCTGTTGATCAAAACTGATATCTAGACCTATTGCTGTGGTATCAGCTTCATCTTGCTGAGACAGATCACTGTACCCCACTGCATCTATCAACGCTCTTGGATCCGGCAAAAATGGGGACAGTTGAGGCAATTGCATCACGCCACTGTCTCCTGTCAACTTGATGATCACTTGGGCGAAAGCTTGATCAATACCTGCCTCTTTGGACAACTGAGTTCTGTCAGGTACAGGCACTGTTGCTTTATATAAGTCAGAGACCTCATCGGCCTGACTTATAGAAGCCAAATATGCAGAAGCTAAACATACAAAAAGGCACAGTATTATTCGTTTCAACTGCTTTCCTCCAGATTAATTTGCGTCATTGTAACAGTGCTTGATGAAAATTTGCCCAACTACACATAAAATAGCCCCCTTTTAATAATTGTCACAGGATGTACCAATGACAAACAAATCCAAATCTCTCAGTTACAGAGATGCAGGCGTCGATATTGATGCCGGAAATGCCCTTATCGAAAAAATCAAAGGTGCTGCCAAACGGACACGTCGCTCCGAGGTAGTTTCTGGATTGGGAGGCTTTGGCGCTTTATTTGAATTGCCATCAGGCTATAAGCAACCTGTGTTGGTATCTGGAACCGATGGTGTGGGTACCAAACTACGATTAGCGCTAGATCACAACAAACATGACACTGTAGGTATTGATTTGGTGGCTATGTGTGTCAATGATCTGATTGTGTGTGGCGCTGAGCCACTGTTTTTTTTAGATTACTATGCCACTGGCAAATTAGACATTGAAACAGCTGCCTCAGTGATCAACGGTATCGCCGATGGCTGCGAACTGTCTGGCTGCGCCCTGATCGGCGGAGAAACGGCCGAAATGCCTGGTATGTATGAGGGCGAGGACTATGATCTGGCTGGATTCTGTGTAGGTATTGCAGAAAAATCAGCGCTTATTGACGGTTCAAAGGTGGCTGTCGGAGATACGCTGATTGGCCTCGCTTCAAGTGGCCCTCACTCCAATGGTTACTCTTTGATTCGCAAAGTATTGGAAGTGACTAAGACAGATCCCTCTCAGCATATATTGGAGGGTCAACCCTTGATTGATCTACTATTAGCACCAACTAAAATATACGTTAAACCTATTCTCGACTTAATCAGCCAATCGCAAGTCAATGCACTGGCCCATAATACTGGCGGCGGCCTTATTGAAAATATACCCAGAGTACTCCCGAATAATGCTAGTGCAGTCATTGATACCACAGCATGGCAGCGACCCGCGGTATTTGATTGGTTACAAGAGGCCGGAAATATCGAAGAGCACGAAATGTACCGAACACTTAATTGTGGCGTTGGCATGGTTATTTGTGTGCCCAGTGAATCGGTTGAAACAGCTCTTGATATTCTAAAAGCAAGCGGTGAGCAGGCTTTTACTCTGGGCCATATTGTTGAGACTCTGCCAGATGGTGAGAGGGTCAAACTTTTAGGCATAGATACATGATTGATATGCGTCAATCCGCCAATCCCAATGGCTCGACATGCAAACGTCTTGTTGTACTGATTTCTGGGGGAGGCTCTAATCTGCAAACATTTATAGACCTCTGTGCCAGTGGGGATTTAAACGCCAATGTGGTGGCCGTTATTAGCAATAATCCCAATGCCGGTGGGTTGGATCGAGCAGCTAAAAATAATATACCTAATGTAATTATTGACCATCGCAATTTTGATAATAGGGAAACCTTTGATCGAGCCTTAAGCGAGATTATTGATAGTTTTGCACCAGATTTAATTATTCTTGCAGGCTTTATGCGAATTCTTACAACCGAATTTGTTAATCACTACAGCGGACAACTGATCAATATTCACCCCTCTCTCTTACCTGCTTATCCGGGGCTTCACACCCATAGGCGGGCCATCGACGCCGGCGATAAAGAAGCTGGGGCAACAGTTCACTTTGTCACATCAGAACTCGACGGCGGTCCTTCAATTATTCAAGCTAAAGTGCCTATAGAGAAAAACGACAATGAGCAAACACTCGCTGCAAAAGTACTGCAGTTTGAGCATAAGATCTTTCCACAAGCCGTGCGCTGGTTTTGTGAGGGCAAGTTATGTATGAAAGAGGGTATTGCATTGTTAGATAACTGCCCTATTCCTGAAAATGGAATGATTTTCAATTCAGAAACGAACAATAATTAGAATTACAGGTCTAAGATATATCTTGTGACGGATAATACATTATGAACTGCAAGATTTTAAAAATTACACGCTTGGCATTGGCTGTTATGGGCCTGGTCTTCATAACTGCCCATGCTTCTGAACTGGAAAAAGCTAGTCCTAATCCAGATCAGTTGATGCCATTGAAAGACTTTGAGCTTAACTACAATGCAAGTTTTAACGGCATGAGCATTAAAGGTGTTCATAAACTAACTCAGTTAGATCAGAGCCAGTTCAAGGAACACTTTAAAGCTAAGGGCATGCTCGGCAACGTCACTGAGACCGAGATATTTGAAATTATTGATAATAAACAAATCATACCTTTAGAAAATACTTATCAACGCTCGGTGATCGGCTCCAAGCGAACTGAAACACAAAAGTACGATTGGACCAATAAACAAGTTACCCATACCAAAGGCAAAAAAACCACTACCATACCTTTGCAAGTTGGCTATCTCGACAGCATGTCTCACAAGCAGCAATTGCGCCGCGATATGACGGCAGGTATGGATGTTTTAACATACCCTGTTATTTCCCGCGGAAAACTGAAACAATACACCTATAAAGTGATTTTAGATGAAGTGCTTACCACACCCATAGGTCCGTTAGATACTCGATTAATTGAACGCATTAGCGATGATGGCGATAAAACTACCAGAGTTTGGTTGGCCAAAGATTGGGACTTTATAATGATCAAACTTGAGATATTCAATAAAGGTGATACTCAGAAAATGCACTTTACAGGTGGTCAACTAGGCAATCAGACGATAAGTCCGTTGGAAATTCATTTAGAGAAATAACTATGGCAGTGAAAAAATCTAGTGCTGGTAAGTTTTTATTAGTGCTGATCGGCTCTGGGGCTTTGGCATTGGTACTGTGGATTGCCTATCAATCCCTCGATCTTACCCCACAAGATGATATGGAGTTGATGGGAATTATTCCCGAGCAACCTGTGCAACAAGCTTTTATTGAGGAAATTGAAGTACCTATCGCGACAATTCCCCAGCCCTTAAAAGAGACGCCCATTGATGGGGAAGTCTACCCCGAGGAAGAGGAACCCCTACCGTCACTTCCACCTCTTGATGAGAGTGATGAATTCTTCCGCGACCTTTTACTTTCACAAAAAACCAAAAACGATTTAGATTTATGGCTGCGTGCCGATGATTTAGTTCGCCGAAGTGCCAGTTATCTAGACGGGTTAGCACGCGGATCAATGCTCAGCAAGATCTTCCCGTTGAGTAGCCCCGAGGGTAAATTTACCACCCACCAACAGGGCGATGTAATCTGGTTAAATGCTGGAAATTACGAACGCTACAACAAGACACTGTCGGTGATCATGTCACTTGATATGCAACAGATTGCCAGTGTATTCCATCTGATGCGACCACTTTTGGAAAGCGCTTTTGCAGAACTGGGTTATAAACCACGGCAAATGGATGGCATTATCCTTCGAAGTATTGACAATATTCTTGCTACCCCAGTGATTGTAGAACCATTGAAGTTGGTCAGAGAATCAGTCACCTACAAATTTGCCGATCCAAATCTTGAGGCGTTAATGCCTATGCAAAAACAGTTGCTTCGCGCTGGGCCTGAAAATACCCAGCGTATCCAACAACAAGCATTAGCGCTTAAGAAGGCCTTGCTAAACCCCTAAACCGAAATCAAGCAGCACTATGTTTTGGGCAGAGTGACCCCGGTTTGACCCTGGTACTTCCCACCCCTATCTGCATAAGAAGTCTCACAGATTTCATCCGACTCAAAGAAAAGCATCTGCGCAACACCTTCGTTGGCGTAGATCTTTGCAGGCAGGTTAGTGGTATTTGAAAATTCCAAGGTCACATGTCCTTCCCACTCAGGCTCCAGAGGGGTGACATTGACGATAATGCCACAACGGGCATAGGTGGATTTACCCAGACACACGGTCAGCACCTGACGAGGAATACGAAAATATTCAACGGTGCGAGCTAAGGCAAAGGAGTTGGGAGGGATAATACAACAGTCATCTTTAACATCGACAAAGGCATCACTGTCAAAGTTCTTGGGATCAACTGTTTTAGAGTGGATATTGGTGAATATTTTAAATTCATTGGCGCAACGCACATCATAACCATAGCTTGAAACCCCATAGGAAATCACCCTTTGATCATTAACATAGCGCACTTGCTGGGACTCATAGGGCTCAATCATTTTATGTTGCTCGGCCATGCGAGAAATCCATTTATCGGATTTAATACTCATCTATATCAACTCCATCTTTTATTATTGGGTAGTTTTAAAAGTTAAAAACGGCATCATACCCACTTATGGCTCAACAGCAAGCCACACTAATGAAAAACAATATCAGGCGCCTTGCCATGATCGCTATCTTGTAATTTGGCGATGACTTTTTCAGCTATTTGCAGGTAACTTTTGGCAATTTTTGATTCAACAGCGGCCACCACAGTGGGAGTACCCTTATCACTCTGCTCTCTAATTGAGCTATCTAAGGGCAAGCCACCAAGCAATGTTGTCTGATACTCATCAGCTATATCTGAGCCTCCACCCTGTCCAAAGATAGCCTCCTCATGACCACACTGACTGCAGATATGAGTAGCCATATTTTCAACTACGCCCAGTACCGGTATCTTAACTTTAGCAAACATTTCGATACCCTTTTTAGCATCCAAAAGAGCAATATTTTGCGGTGTTGTAACAATCACTGCACCCGAGATAGGCGCTTTTTGTGACAGGGTTAGCTGAATATCTCCCGTACCGGGAGGCATATCCACTATCAAAATATCCAGCTCACCCCATAGGGTCTGCTCTAACAGCTGTTGCAGAGCTCCGGCAGCCATTGGACCCCGCCAAGCCATAGGGGTTTGCTCAGTGGTTAGGTAAGCCATAGACATAGTTGCCAGACCATGGGCTTCAATGGGCTTAAAGAACTTTTCATTGACCACTTGCGGCCGTTTATTGCTGGGCAAGCCAAGCATCATTGCAATACTAGGGCCGTAAATATCGGCGTCCAACAGGCCAACCTGCTTACCTGCGGCTTTTAAAGCCAGCGCTAAATTGACAGCAGTTGTGGATTTACCCACACCACCTTTTCCAGAGGCCACCGCCACAATATATTTAATCTGTTCTAACAAGAAATCACCTCATAGCTGTTAGTTTGAAAACAATTGTATTCATTTACCAATTGCACATGAAAAAGTTCTTTAAAATCGCTATAGTTGCGAACCTCTTATGAACACCGAGCAAAGAAGCTAAGTATGTCAGAAAAACGCCAAATTTTGGTCACTAATGCACTGCCTTATGCCAATGCCGCGTTGCATCTTGGTCATATACTGGAATATACGCAAACTGATGTGTGGGTGCGCTTCCAAAAGATGCGTGGTCATGCCTGTTACTATGTATCAGCTGACGATGCCCATGGGACAGCCATTATGCTCAAGGCCGATGAAAAAGGCATCAGCCCAGAGCAACATATTGACGCTATGCGCAGTATCCATGAAGACGACTTTAGAGATTTTTTAATTGGTGTTGATAATTATCACAGCACCCATAGTGAGGAAAATCGCGAGTTATCTGAGCTCATTTACAATCGCTTAAAGGACAATAATTACATTGCCAAAAGAGAGATTGTGCAAGCCTATGATTCTGAGAAAAATTTATTTCTAGCGGATCGTTATATCAAAGGTACCTGCCCAAAATGTAAGGCACCCGATCAATACGGCGACAACTGCGAGGCCTGTGGTGCTACCTATGCACCGACAGATTTAATTGATCCAGTCTCTGTATTGTCAGGCACAAAACCTATCGAAAAAGAATCGACCCACTACTTTTTTAAACTGCCAGAGTTTAGTGATTTTCTTAAAACTTGGACGCGCAGTGGCACCTTGCTAGATGAAGTTGCCAATAAACTAGGCGAGTGGTTGGACAGCGGTCTTCAAGAATGGGATATCAGCCGAGATGCGCCTTATTTTGGTTTTGAAATTCCCGATGCTCCGGGCAAGTACTTTTACGTTTGGCTAGATGCGCCCATCGGTTATATGGCCAGTTTTAAAAACCTTTGTGATAGAGAGTCTTTGGACTTTGATCAGTTTTGGGCACCCGACAGCAATGCCGAACTGTATCATTTTATTGGGAAAGATATTGTTAACTTCCATGCTCTGTT
>CAXRJI010000007.1:0-2767 GCA_964231105.1 Porticoccaceae bacterium | reverse complement strand
ACTCCCCCTCTAATACTGGCTTGACTCGATCAACAATCTCGTCCGGGGTAATATCCGTTAAAAAACCTAAACGCCCTAGGTTAATTCCGAGTAGTGGCACATTACTAGAGGCCATTTTGCGACAGGCACTTAGCATACTGCCATCGCCCCCCACCACAACGGCTAAATCAATAGCGGATAAAAAATCTTCTGCTGGCAGAGAGTGTTCAACGTCCAAGTCAACCAAACTTGCAGCCTGTTGTTCAAATATCACATCGCAATGTTGTGAGCGCAGAAACTCCTCCAGCTTGCGCAGAGAGTCTTTGACCTCTGGAACATTCAAACTGCCGAGTAATCCGATACGCTTAAAATGTGGCATAGTTGCACCCATAGCATCTGTAAGCTGATAATTATACAGGCTTGAAGCTTAAACTCGTTGCCTAATTTTCGTTAGCATAGGCTAAAACGGATTATGGGGTTGAAAAAATATATATTTGAGCGATAGTAACAAGGCAATGACTACCATAGCAAAAAATATCATTCTTATAGGTATGCCCGGCGCAGGCAAAAGTACTATCGGTATCTTATTGGCTAAGCAATTGGGTATGGACTTTGTGGACACTGACATAATGATTCAAGTGGCCCACAAAAAAACCCTGCAACAGATAATCAATGAATCTGATTACCTTAGACTCCGACAGTATGAAGAGCAAATACTGATTGATCTGGACGTCACCGGTAAGGTTATAGCAACAGGGGGCAGTGCCGTGTATTCGCAACTGGGTATGCAACATCTGCAAACTAATAGTGTTATTGTGTTTTTGGATGTCACGTACGAGCGCACAATGCTGCGCATAACCAATGTGGATGAGCGCGGTATAGCGAGACGCAGTGATCAGAGCCTACAGGACCTTTACGCGGAGCGCCGCCCTCTCTACCAACAATACGCGGATATAACGTTGGACTGCAACCTTCTAGATGTCGAGCAGACCCTGCAAGCCTTGATAAAAAAACTTGATAATCAATAAGTTACATTCAACCTACAGAATCAATTTAATACGTTTAAGATAGATTCGCTGAGGTAGTCAATATTGGTGGAGTTAATGCCTGCTAGATTAATTCTGGTGGAATTAACGATATAGATAGCATACTCATCGCGCAATCGCTGTAATTGATCAGCAGATATACCTAAAAACGAAAACATACCCCTCTGCTGCTTGATATGACTAAAGTCCAATCCAGCAGTATTGGTATTGATGCTGTCAGCAAGCAGGTTTCGCATAGATTGTATGCGCTGGCGCACAGCTTCCAGTTCCGTCTGCCACTCTGCGCGCAACTGATCATCCGACAATACTAAAGAAACTAACAGCGCGCCATGAGCAGGCGGCATTGAGTAAATTTGCCGGGCAATGGACATGGCTAGGGTATTGACAATTTTTGCCTGCTCAGCTGTTTCAGCAATAAGACTAATAGATCCCGTACGCTCACGATAAAGACCAAAATTCTTTGAGCATGAAGAGGCAATTAATAACTCAGGGACTTTGTCAGCCATCATACGAACACCGTAGGCATCCGCATCTAAGCCCTCCCCTAAGCCTTGGTAGGCAATATCAATAAAAGGTATAAACCCTCTTTCCACTGCCAAGTCAGCAATCTGATCCCACTGTTCACGGGTTAAGTCAGCACCAGTTGGGTTGTGGCAACAGCCATGTAAAAGCACAATATCACCTGCTGGCACCTGACTGAGCGCTTCCATCATGGCCTCAATATTAATGCTGTGGGTTTCGTGGTTGTAATAGGGGTACTCTTCAATCTCAAAGCCAGCACTACCTAAAAGGGGAATATGATTGGGCCAAGTTGGGACCCCCACCCATAACTTTGCTTCAGGTCTAGCACGCCGTATAACCTCTGCCCCTACTCTTAGAGAGCCAGAGCCACCGGGCGCTTGCAGAGTCACTAAGCGACCAGAGCTGTGAATACTGTGGTCAGCCCCCAGTAGCAACTCCATCATATGCTGATTGTAAGTTGGGTCACCTGCAATTCCCTGATAGGATTTGGTTGTTTCCAAATCCATCAGCAATGTTTCAGCCTTTTTAATCGCACTCATCACTGGCGTACGGCCTCTATCGTCTTGATAAACACCCACACCCAGATCAATTTTCTGTTCTCTGGAATCAGCTCTAAAAGCTGCCATCAGACCTAAAATGGGATCTCCAGCCATTGGTTTTAAACGTTCAAACATTTTGCTTACCCTAATGCGATTAAAAAAAGTACAACTCAATCGTGCTATTAAAAAAACGCGTGGATTCTACTATGTATTTAATTAATTGTTTATCTATTTTCGTCAAGAAAGCTATAGACTAGGCTATTAAAGACATCTGGCTTTTCTGCATGCAACCAGTGACCAACATCACTAACAACCTCCAAGCGACTTTTTGGAAATAAATTTTTAATAATAGGTCTGTGTTTTTCTTGAATATAAGCCGAGTTTTGACCCTTTATAAATAGGGTTGGGCCGGCATAGGTAACACCCGAGGGTGCCAAGACTAGCTTATTGCCATAATTGGCAACTATCGAATCAACATTAAGTTTTAATTCAAAGTGACCGGAACTTAAACGGCGCAGATTTTTTAATAAAAAAGCCCGTGTTGGCGCATCAATTTGGTTGTCGGCAAGAATACCATCAGCCTGCTGTCGGGAGACTAATATCTGTTTGGTAACTTCCTGAAGCGCTCTAACAACTTGATGATTATTTTGCTCAGGATAATCCACTGGAGAAATATCAGCC
>CAXRJI010000006.1:0-35656 GCA_964231105.1 Porticoccaceae bacterium | reverse complement strand
CTACAGTGAAGGTGGGTTCTTAGAGCGTGTATTGGGTGATGCACAGTTGGTATTTATCAAGCCACATAACCGAATTGATTGGCGCTTATCGTCTTCTAAGCTTTAACCCTAAAACCCCTAGAACTGGGCATCTGATTTAGGGGTTTAGGGGTTAGGCTGGCGTTCAAGCAGCCCTCTGTCAGCTCTCAACAAAAGCCCTCTCAATAACATACTCGCCTCTATGGGTACTGCGGGCTTCAGAAAAGCCGCGTGCCTGCAGAATCTTGCTCATATCTTTTAGCATACTAGGGCTGCCGCAAAGCATAAAGCGATCATCTAGTGGGTTGGGCAGCGGCATTTTTATATCCAAAAATAATTTACCTGAAGTCATAGCCTCGGTAACACGCCCGTTGTATTTATAGGGTTCTCGGGTCACTAAGGGATAATAAATAAGTTTTTCTTTGACCAAATCACCAAGATATTCATGCTGGGGTAGTTGCTCTTGAATAGTGTCACGGTAGGCCAGTTCAGAGATATAGCGCACCCCATGAATAAGAATAATTTTGTCAAATTGCTCGTAGATTTCGTGGTCTTTAACAATACTTAAAAAAGGCGCTAAGCCGGTGCCAGTGCCTACTAAATAAAGATGTTTACCCGGCAACATATAATCAGTGACCAGGGTGCCGGTAGATTTTTTACTGATTAAGATCTCATCGCCAATACTAAGGTGCTGCAGTTTAGAGGTAAGAGGTCCATTGGGTACCTTGATGCTAAAAAATTCCAATTCATCATCATAGTTGGCACTGACTATGCTGTAGGCGCGCATTAGAGGTTTGCCTTGATGCTGAAGACCAATCATTACGAAGTGACCATTTGTAAATCTAAAGCTAGCATCACGGGTGGTTTTAAAACTAAATAGGCTATCATTCCAATGATGTATGCTGGTCACCTTTTCAGTTATTAACTGCGCCATAGCTTTAGCTCATTGTTAGCTTGCTCACCTGTTTGGCCGCTGCCATATTGTTAAATATATCAATATTTTTTAACGGCAGTTGCCGAATTCGTACACCTGTTGCATTGTATATTGCATTTGCCAGAGCCGGTGCAATGGGAGGTGTACCTGGCTCTCCAGCACCGCCCCAAGCTTCGCCACTATTGATAATATGAGTTTCAATAATTGGCGCATCGGTTATTCGCAGCGCTTGATAATCATGAAAGTTGCTCTCTACAACCGCACCATTGGCAATGCTGATTTCGCCATAAAGCGCAGCACTGAGACCATAGATTATCCCCGATTCAATTTGAGCAGCCATACCATCAGGGGATACGGCAAAGCCCGCATCAATAACTGCCACCACGCGATCAACTGAGATATTGCCACCACTTACTGTGACCTCAACTACCTGAGCAACAATAGACCCAAAGGATTCTTGAATGGCAATTCCTCTGCCTCTGCTATTGCTACTACTATTACCACTAGAAATTGGCGTACCCCACTGCGCTTTCTGTGCAGCCTTTTTTAGCACCGCGATATGACGCGGCTTGTCTTTAAGTAGATCGAGTCTGTATTGGTAGGCATCAGCCCCCGATGCTGCCGCGACCTCATCAATAAATGACTCTGTAAAAAAACTATGTTGCGAATGGTCAACACTGCGCCATGGACCCAGCGGCACATGAGTTGGACTGTCAACATAGCCAATATCCTGAGCAGCAACGCTGTAGGGTATTAGGGGCGCTGTCGCTGGCTCCATCTTGTTGACATAGGTATTTTCCCAAGACAGCAGTTGACCTCTGTTGTCCACTGCAGCACGAAAACGGCTCTGGGCGGAAGGTCGGTAAAAATCTTGACGCGTGTCTTCTTCGCGAGTCCACACAAGCTGCACGGGCCGATCAACCCGTGCGGCGATAAGTGCGGCTTGAATTCCCCAGTCATTAATAGCCTTGCGCCCAAAACCACCGCCCATTATTTGATTATGCACAGTAACTTTATCTGTCTGTAATTGCAGAGCTTTGGCGACACTGGTTTTAAAACCAAGGGGATTTTGACAGCCAATCCACAGGTCACAGCGACCATCTTGAACACGTGCGGTAGCATTTAACGGTTCCATACAGGCATGAGCTAAAAAAGGAACACGATACTCTGCTTCAACAATTTGCGCTGCAGAGGCCAGTGCGGTTGCAACATCACCTTGATCGCGATCAGTTTCACGATCAGCATTTTTGTCTAAATCGCGACTGTACTGTCTGAAGATACTGTCACTGGAAACCGATTCATTTCCACTGTTAGACCATTTGATTTGTAAGGCTGCCATGGCTTGTTTTGCTTGCCAAAATCCCTCGGCTACAACTGCGACTGTATCACCATTTTGAGCGTCTTGATCATCTTCAAAATAATGGCTTGGTAGGGTAAAAATATCCACTACACCGGGCATCTTACGTGCAACTTTGTCGTCTAGTGATTGAAGTTTTGCTCCAAATACAGGCGCTCTAGTCACAGTCGCATAAAGCATATTAGGCAGTTCAATATCCAAGGCGAAGTTGGCACTGCCATCTACTTTTGCAGGTATATCCAAGCGTTGCGCAGATTTACCCATAATTTTAAATTCACTGATAGCCTTCAGTTTTGGTGACGTTGGAGGTGTTAGTGCCGCAGCTGCAGTGGCAAAGTCAGCATATTTAGCCTGTCGACTAGTGCCTGAGTGAGAGAGATGGCTGTCAGCCATGGTTATTTCTTCTGCAGGCACCTGCCAGGCTTCTGCAGCAGCCTGTTGCAGCATTTCACGAACTGCTGCCCCAGCTACTCGCATGCCGTAGACGCCCGTTAGTGCCACACTGGTACTGCCTCCTGTAATCTGGAGATCAAAGGCTTTACTGGTCTGAAAAAATAAACCATCTAAGCTGGGCGCTAATATTTTAGGGACACTTAAGTCACCGGTGATAAAACCTTTAACTAAGGGGTAATTTGCGTACTCTTCGACTGCAGGCGCCTCTTGAAAGTTTACTAGGTTCCAATCAGCATCCAATTCATCAGCCAGCATTTGAGCAAGTGCGGTTTGTGCGCCCTGTCCCATATCCGAGTGGGGTGCAATAACAGTTAGCATATTATTGTTATCTAATTTGACCCAGGCGCTAACCAGCGTTTCATCACTACCTGCCACTAAGTGTGCCAACTTGGGGGCACGATGCCCTAGAGGTAAACTGGCTCCGACAATAAGTCCACCGCCGGCAATAACACCTGCGGTTATAAAACCTCTGCGAGTCCATTTACCCATTTTGAACCTCCTGTTGTGCCTCACCATTGGCAGGATCAAATTCTTGCACTCCAGCGGCTGATTTAATTGCTTTGCGAATTCGTCCATAGGTGCCACAGCGGCAGATATTGCCTGCCATTGCTTGATCTATATCAGTGTCAGAGGGTGTTTTGTTGTTAGCTAAAAGAGCTGCCGCAGACATTATTTGTCCAGATTGACAGTATCCACATTGAGGTACTTGATGATCAATCCATGCTTGTTGCAAAGGATGCAATTGGTCTGGGTCAGTAGCTAATCCTTCGATGGTAGTAATCTGTTGTCCAGCCACTGCTGAAATAGGTGTGACACAGGAGCGCATGGCGACACCATTTATATGCACGGTACAGGCCCCACATTGGGCCATACCACAGCCAAACTTGGTGCCAGTTAACCTAAGCTGTTCGCGCAGGACCCATAAAAGCGGTGTGTTTGGATCTGTATCTATTTTGTGATGGATACCATTAACGGTCAGTGCGATCATGGTTGCTCTCCACGCTTTTTTTTAATTATTCTTGAGTTTTAAGTTAGTTTACCCAGAGTTTACTGCCAATGATACTTCGAGGTACGTATCAACAAACAAAACGGCCTAGATAATCATTCATTATATAGAACTGAGTTCAGGTCCTGCGGGTAATCTACATCCTTAAATAGACCTTTTAAGGTTAGAGTCTTTGGCGCTGGAGAGAGGTTTTTTAATAATTGTTTTGCGCCCTGATCACCGTCTAACTGCATCAAATCAGAAAAATGCCGTCTACTAAAAATAGCGGGCACGCCAAGATTATCTTGGTAGCAGCTACAGACAGTTTGTTGGTGCTTTTGTGTTTGGTGCTTTTGTATTTGGTGTTTCTGGATTTGATCCTGATCCCTATTAAACAGGTCAATCAACTTTGTTAAATAGGGGCTTTTAATCATGGGCTGGTCACCGAGCATAATTAGGATAGCGTCAAAGTCACCACTTAGGTAATTCACACCCATAGAAATAGAACTGCCAATACCCCGCGCCCACTGGGGATGCTCTATTATTTTGGTTGCCGTAATATTAGGTTTAATTAATTCAGA
Organism: Porticoccaceae bacterium; assembly: GCA_964231105.1. Lineage (GTDB taxonomy): Bacteria > Pseudomonadota > Gammaproteobacteria > Pseudomonadales > Porticoccaceae > HTCC2207. The sequence goes on along the minus strand of CAXRJI010000006.1, from coordinate 31,328 downwards.
TTGATAGCCGAGAAGGGTATATACAGCACCAGGTAAAGCACTATTAGCGCTGTCGATACAGTGTTGCAACATAGGTTTATTATTAATAGGTGCTAGCTGTTTAAGAGAGCCAAACCGCGAGGCGCGTCCAGCAGCTAAAATAAGCGCGGCAATAGTCATAGTTGATTACTAATAGACTGACCATCCATTTGCTTAATCACAGCTTGGCACTCAGCCAATACAGACAACGCAATCTCCTCCGGCAATTCACCCCCCAAGCGCAAGCCAGCGGGGCCAGCGATTGCACAAGTGAGTTGAGATTCTTTTAGGCCGCCAAGTGCAAGTACCTGTTGTTTGCGAACCTCAGGCCCCAGTAGTGCGAGGTACTTAACAGACGATTCTTGTAAGGCAACAATTGCATCTGCATCTAACTGCAAGTTATGGGTCATTACAATGGCCGCATTAAACGTGCTAAATAGCGCCTCTTGTTTAAGCGCTTGCGGTGCACAGCGCAGAATATTGTTAGCACCCATAAAATGTTCACGTCTTGCATTGGCTGGACGAGGGTCACAAACAGTGAGTTCCCAACCCAGAGTAAGCGCCATTTGCACCAGTGGTTGAGCATCAACACCACCGCCAACCACCAGTAAATGCAAGTTTGGTTTTATATGATTTGCTAACCAAGTTTGCTCACCCTGTTTAACTAATAGTGCATTTTTACCTTTGAGTTGAGCACTGACTTCACTGTAGGCATTATTATCGTGCAGTAAAAACTCTACCTCTGCAGTACTACTTTGATGACATATTTTTTGCAACAAAATTGAATTACAGCGCTGCTCCAAGGCCTGCATAACCTGTTCAAGCTGCAAGTAGTTATTGTCTTTGGATAAGGGCTGAAGAAGAATATAAATTTTACCGCCACAACCAATACCCAATAGAAAAGACCTATCATCCTCATCATTAGCATCGTAGCAGAGAGTTTTGGGCTGCTGACTTGCCATCACTTTTGCAGCATGTTGCTGGATATCGGACTCCAAGCAGCCGCCACTGAGTAGACCATATTGTTCACCCAGATCATTAAACAGCATCATAGCGCCCGGTTTGCGGTAACTGGGTCCCTCAATATGGTATAGCGTGCCAAGTACCCAAAGCTGTTGGTCTCGATTTGGATACCATTTTTTTAGTTGCTGTGACAGTTGGTTATGCATTGATTAGTGATACATTCATTAGTGATTCATTGATTGGTTATTCATTGGTTAGTTATACATTGATTTATAATAAATTATATGCTGATATTTTAGTTAGCTGTTAGCGTTGATGGTATAGCCAATAATAATGAGATATCAATGAGTGAACAGATAAAGCCGTTTTATACCCTAAGCGCTTATCAAACAAGTTTGGTACTGGACTGCCGCAACAGTGCACCTGCCATACTGTACTGGGGTCCGCGCCTAAGCGAGCATACCCAATCTGATAGTTTGGCTCAGTTGTCCCAGCTTGAGGAGGCACCGGCCTCACCACCGCAACAGGCACCCATTTCTCTGTCTCCGGAGTTAGGTCTTGGATTTCAGGGTAACCCGGGTATCGAAGTGCACCGTCAGGGGCAGTGTTGGGGGCTTTGTACCCAGATAAAGTCAGTCACTGAGAGTAATAATCAACTCATCATTAGTTCACTATCAACCTCTGGGGATATTGCAGTTACTCATATATTGGCCTTGGATGGCGCAACAGGTGTGCTTACCGCAAGTACCCAACTCGAGAACCGCGGTGATACGGACTTATCTATTCAACAGTGCAATGCACCCAGTGTTCCACTGCCCATGCATTTGACAAAAATCCTTGGTTTTAGAGGCCGCTGGGCCAATGAGTTTCAAGTGCAATCCATTGACCGTTTTGTTGGCGCCTATGTGCGTGAAAATCGCAGTGGGCGCACGTCTCATGACAGTTTCCCCGGGGTGATAGTGCATGCCGAACATACCAATGAAAGTGTCGGCGAGGCCTATGGATTTCATCTGGGCTGGAGTGGCAATCATCAGATGCGCATCGAAGAACAGTCCAGTGGCCGAGCCTATGCCCAGCTAGGGGAGTTATTGTATCCCGGTGAAATTTGCTTAAAACCTAATCAGAGCTATCAATCACCCACGCTTTATGGCGCTACTAGCCAGCAGGGATTAAATGGCTTATCCCACTGTTTTCATCGCTATTTAAGAAGCCATCTAAGCGACTCAAGAATGCAGGGCAAACTGAAGCGGGTGCATTTTAATACCTGGGAGGCCATGTATTTTGATCAATCGGAATCGCGCTTATTTGCATTAGTCGATGCGGCGGCAGACTTGGGTATAGAGCGCTTTGTACTTGATGATGGCTGGTTTAAAAATCGTTGTTCTGATGCGACGGCGCTGGGGGACTGGGTGGTAGACGCTGATAAATTCCCCAAGGGATTGTCGCCGTTGATAGATCGCGTTATTGCTAAGGGCATGGAGTTTGGACTGTGGATAGAGCCAGAAATGGTCAGCTCAGACAGTGATCTTTATCGCACTCATCCAGACTGGGTGCTGGGTATAGAGGGTGCACCCACTGTATTGGCGCGCAACCAGTTAGTGCTCGACCTTAGCCGTTCTGATGTACAGCAATATCTGTTTAATGCTCTCAATACATTGCTCAGTGACTATCCCATTAGCTATTTAAAATGGGATATGAACCGTGCCATTCATCAACCGGGTAATAGTCAGGGACGCGCCGCAGTTCACAGTCAAACTCAGGCCCTGTATCAATTATTAGCAAAAATTCGCAAGGCTTATCCGCAACTGGAAATTGAGAGTTGTGCCTCGGGGGGCGGTCGTGCAGATTTCGGCATATTGCAGTATACAGACCGTATCTGGACCTCAGACAATAACGATGCTTTGGACCGCTTGCGCATACAAAAGGGATTTTCCTATTTCTTTCCACCCGAATTAATGGGCGCCCATGTAGGCCCCCGCGAGTGTCATATAACCGGCCGAGTACACAGTATGGCATTAAGAGCCGGTGTGGCTGTATTGGGTGATATGGGGGTAGAGGCCAATTTATTGGAATTAGACGATGCAGAAAAGACTGAGTTAATGGCGGCTATAGCACTGCATAAACAGTACCGTGAACTCTTGTTTAGTGGCGATGTGGTTCGGCTGGATCTTAATCCATGGCAAATTGGTTTGGGTGTGATTGGCGCCGATCAACAACAGGCACTGTTTTGTTATGCGCTTTTAGAATCAGAATCCAATGCTATTGCCGGACGTCTGCGACTGCCGGGTCTCGATACCCAAAGTAGCTATCAGTTAGATATTGTTTGGCCCCACAATTTGGATAATTATGCAGACTCTGCGCTAGATGCAAGCAATGGCTCGGTTTTTAGCGGCGATGCACTTAATCAACTTGGTTTGCAACTACCTATTATGCGTCCAGCTGAACTGCTAATTTTGCGGCTTCATAAAGTCTAGGCAGTGGACCCTAATGTTTTAAGCCAATAAATTGCGCCTGATTGCCAAATAGCAAGCGATTGATCAGTAGAGCAATGCCTACGCTAATAAAGAAAGTAATAAACATCATATGAATATAGTGTAGTTGGATATAGCCAAGGGGCATCCAGATCCAAATAAAGCAGGCGTAAAGTATTACGCCGGCAATTACCGCAATAATAGCGGCACGGTAGTCCACATTACGAAACAGTAGGCCAACCGCAAAACAGGCCAAAATAGGCATGCTAATTAGCCCCCAAAGCTCTTGAAGTAGATTAATAATGCTGTCAGCACCGGCATAAATAGGCACCATCATCACCGCAATAAGAACAAATATCAGAGTCGCCAAACCACTTAATACGGGTACATTGGGCTTGTCATTAAAATAACGCTGATGCAAATCACAGACATACATAGCGGCAGAGGAATTGACCATACTATTAAAGGAGCTTAGTACCGCAGCGGCAATAGCAGCTGCAAACACGCCGGATAGCCAACTGGGCAACAGATCGCCAACGATACGACCGTAGGCCTGATCACCAATATCACCATATAATTTAAATGCCACAATACCTGGTATCACCACCATGGCTGGAATAAACAAAACACGAATTACCGCGGCCGCATAAACTCCGCGCTGGGCTTCCTGCACTGTTGGCGCCGCCATAGCGCGCTGGGTAATAGTCTGGTTGGTACTCCAGTAAAAAATCTGTATCAACAACATACCCGTTAATAGGGTATGCCAAGGCACAGGTGAGTCGGTGGCGCCTATCAGTGTTAGGCGCTCTGCCGGTATGCCAGAAAAATCATAATCAATAGCCTGTAGTGAGAGCACTACAATTAATAGACCCATAACCAGTACTAGAACCCCACCATAGGTATCGGACACAGCCACAGCGCGCAATCCACCTAGCACCGCATAAGCCGCACCCAAAACAGCAAAGGCAATGGCTACGATTATTAGGTCAATATCTATGCCAGTCATGGAGATCATAAACAGCGCGCCGGTATAGATAACCGCCGGCTGGAAAACAAACACATTGATAAATAAAAACATCGATGAGACCAACGCGCGTAAATGCTTACTTTGATAGCGGCGCTCTAGTAATTCCGTAGTGGTGGTGCAGTTATTGCTGTAATAAACCGGTAAAAAAATCTTAGCCAATACCAACAGACCAACAAACCCCGCCAACTCCCAGATTGCCAACAACAGCATTTGATTGCCGTTCATGCCCACCAACTGATCGGTGCTGAGATTGGTCAAAGTGATAGAGCCAGCCACAAATACCCAAGATAGACCGCCACCCGCCAAGAAGTATTCGCGGTTTGAATTGGCGGACTGGCGACCTTGACCCGCACACTTGATATAGGTAATCAGGGCGATGGCACTGAGCACTAGCGCAAAAATAGTCAGTTGAATAGCTTGCTCACTCAAGGGAGGCTCCTAGGTGTTGTTATAGTTATGGATTGGATTCTATCACCCTGTTAAGAATTTAAAATAACATTCTAGGTGTCGGCTATTTGCCAGACGCTAATACCGTGGCCAGAGATATCTTTATCGCCCAAGAGAAATTTTGTAACTGCGTCTAAGGGTAGGGTCTGTTGTTGCTCAGAATAGTTAAAAGCAAACATAAGATTACCGCGCCGACAGACACGAATATCTTTACCCCAGTGGTAGGTCTTGATGCCCAGTTCTTTGCATTGTTGCTGGAAGAAATCGAGTAAAAATTGCCGATCGGTTAAGGTGCCTATATAGGTATAGCGTTGCTGGTTCAAAATAGCCGGTTCGCCATTGGGATGAGTAGCAATAATATTTGCCTCTGTCGATTCAATTGTCGATTCAATTGTCGCTTCAGATTTCACCTCAATTTGCTCGCGCCAGATACAACTCTGGTATTGAGTATGATTCCAAGTAAACGGCTCACAACAGTCCTCTCGTATTGTTTCCACAGACAGCACTCGCATGTTAATCAGCTGTTGCAGAGGGCCTGGGGGCAAGTTAGTTGGGTAGCCAAATTCTGAGGTTTTTGCGCCACAGCGCGGGCCAAAGATAAAGGTTGCGGTGCTGTCTTTACAGCGATCAATAAATGCCTGATCGACTATGGGCAGACTGGGGGCAATAATCAGCTTATAGGGCGAAAAGTCTGCGTCTATTGCAATAAAGTCAATATTCAGCCCCAGCTCGCGCAGGGCACTGTAGTAAGAAAACTGTACCTGATTAAAGTCATAGGCCTGACCCTGCTGTTCTATATCGCTAACCCAGAGTCCTTCAGCGCCAGTAATAATGGCAATATCTGCGGGCATTTCGATTTGGTCCTCAAGGCCTAACAGTTTGACCTCAGCTATCGCCTGTTCGGCTTCCTGCCAAGCCTCGGTTTTGGAATTATCCGGTCGCAATAATCCCGCGTGCATTTGCTCTTGAGCAAAGGGGGCCTGTCGCCAGCGGAAGTAACTGACACAGTCAGCACCATGGGCAAAGGCTTCGAGGGTCCAAAATCGAATCATCCCTGGTGCCGGTCGCGGATTATTATTAGCCCAATTCACGGGCCCCGGTTGTTGCTCCATAATCCAAAAGCCACGCTGTAATAAACCGCGAGTTTGATCTTGGTAGTAGGTGGCAAAATCGGGATGCCCAGTGCGCATATAAGGGCGCAACTCTTCGGTAGGTGCTTCGCTAAGTAAAAGATCGCTACGGCCTAAGGGGTAATTGTCGTAACTGGCAAAATCGAGGGGTGCTGCTAGGGCAAAATTATCCACACCTGTTTCATTCATCGGGATAAAGTTATGGGTAATAAAGTGCCCGGGTGCATATTTGCGAATTATCTCGACTTGCGCACGGTGGTAGCTGGCCACCTGATCTGACGAGAAGCGCCGATAGGCCAGTCGATGAGCTGGGCTGGTTTCGGTAACAGCGCCAATAGGTAATTCAATCTCAGTAAAATCTCTGTACTCCATGGACCAGAATACATTGCCCCAAGCGCTATTTAGCTCATTTATCCTGTTGTACTGTTGCTGGCACCAATATTGAAAAGCTGTTCGCGCCACCTGTGAGCCGCTCAGAGCAGTATCGTGGCAACAGAGTTCATTATCCGTCTGCCAGCCCACCACTGCACTATGCGTGCCGTAGTGCTTGGCCAGTGCCTCGGTAATTCTTAGTGATTCCTGAAGATAAACCGAGCTAGAAAAATCATAGTGACGGCGTGAGCCAAAACCTCGGGTTTGACCGGTATCTGGGTCTACGGGCAGAATATCTGGGCATTGATCAATCAGCCACTTTGGCGGTGTGGCAGTGGGGGTGCCCAGTACCACTTTGAGTCCGGCATTGGCTAGGCACTCTATGGCGTTGTCAAACCAGTTAAACTCTAGTTGTCCAGGATTAGGTTCCAAGCGCGACCAAGCAAACTCACCAATACGCACATAGTTCAGTCCCAAATCGGCCATCATTTGTGCATCTTGTTGCCACTGGGACTGGGGCCAGTGCTCAGGGTAGTAGCAGACTCCGAACATAATAAATCTAACCTTTGATTAGCAATTCTTGGCAGACTTTTATGCTAGCCAAAAAGGGTATTATTTCCGATAAAAGCGCAGACCGCTAGCCCATAGATATTTAAAGCCAGGCCAAGGATCACTGTATTGATCGAAATTACCCAAGTACTGCTGGCCATTTTCTCGTTGGGGAAGAAAGGCACATTGTTCAGACTGGACTTTTACATAGCAGTCCAAGAACGCGAGGCTCATATGTTCGACCACTCTATTGATGGTCTCGGAATTCCAACTGGGGTCAAAATAATGCCCTAGCTCAAAATCCGTTTCAAAGGACACCGCCGGCGCTGGATGGGGTCCAATATTGTGACGTGCGTTATCAAAAACCAGCAGATAGTTATGCTCTGAACCCGTCTGCTTAAAGAGCTTTTCAATCCCATTGGTAAAACCTGAAGTATTATCTTGATTGCCGGCTAAATAAAAGGTGGGCACGCTAATTTCTGCCATAGCAGTGGCCTTATGTATATCAAACTCGCCCCCCCAAGGTGCCAATAGTTGCACCGCTTTCCAACGCTTATCCAGTGACTCCCGACCGGCATAGCAGGTATTTAAGAAGCGGGGTAGTATCAGGGCAACAGCAAAAGGAGTGCCTAATTCCTTTAATTGATCGGAGGTAAAACCGTAGCAACCGCCAACCGTATTAATTGCTCCAAAGCCACCCATCGAGTGACCAATAATTGCGGCCCTATCTGTATCGACGATAGATGCTAGGGCAGAGCTGTTATCGCCTGACCGGGGAAGTTGGCTAAAGTAGTCCAGAATAAATTGTTGATCGCGGGCACGGTTGTAGAACGTGCTAATAATGCCTGGGCCTCGATCCGATTCCTGTTGAATATCGGCATTGGTTGAATCTGTATGATCAATGCCGACTACCACGTAGCCATGACTGGCGAGATGTTCACCGAGGTAAAACATCATACTGCGATAACCGGTAAAGCCATGAGACAGAAGAATCAGGGGAAACTGTGCGTTATTTGCGGAGCTTTTATCCAAGGGCTGTTTGTCTAGGGGCTGTTTATCTAGGGGCTGTATATCCAAGGGCTGTGCATCGCGGTAGGCGGCACCCTGTAATTCAAAGGGCTTTTGCAGTCGTGTTACGTTTTTATAGGTAGCTAAGGCTAAATTATTGTTTGAAGGTTGTGGTTTGGTTGCTGGGTACCAGACCTCTAAGGTCAAATTACGTTCTAGCTTTGTTATAAAGTTGTTTGTGTTTAAACGCTCTGGATCAGTGGCAGTCATTGTGGTGACACCCACAGTATAAGGGCCAGAAAAGGCTAATTCGGGCGTTACTGCAGGTTGATAGGTATAAAGTTGTTCCGCTGCAATAGCTTTGGCACTGCTAAGTAACGGCACTATCAATAGAGTGACCCAAAGACCCATAGGAGTTAATAAACTCAATGGAGAGGCCTGCCGAACGGAGGCATATATGCCCTTTGCTAAGAACAAATAGTATGTGAATAACATTGTTACCACCAATTATGCACTTGTCTAAATATTACTGTAAAAACCCTAATGCCGCTTAAAATATTTCCCTTAACATCAAATTTGACCCATCTAACGGTGTAATTTAACGCAAATGCATAAATTAATTACTTACTGCACTAGCGAAATTGATTAACTGAATCTAGAATACAGCCCCTTTAATTAGCGGCCAGCGAACAAACCCTGTTACCACAGCCTAGGCTTAACCTGAAAAACCACAAACTGTACGAGCTAGATTTTCATGAAGCGACAAACTATATACATCGGCAATCAGCAGCAGCAACAAGATAATCCCGGTGTCGAGGGATCCTATGTTGAGTTAAAGGGTGAGACTTTCTACAAGATTTCAAACTATGACCACATGAGTGATTTCTTTATCAGTGTGGTCAGTGACTCTAATCACTGGATGTTTATTTCAACGCTAGGTGGGTTGTCCGCCGGCCGAGTAAATTCTGAGAGCGCACTGTTTCCCTATTATTCCGATGATAAAATCAGAGACGGCTCCACTCATACCGGTAGCCGCACGTTGGCCCTAGTTAGTTCGGGTGACAAAACACAGTTATGGGAGCCCTTCTCCCAGCAGTATGCAGGTATCTATTCAGTCACCCGCAACCTGTATAAAAATGTTATAGGTGACAAACTTATTTTTGAAGAGATCAATCATGATTTGTCGCTGACCTTCCGCTACGCTTGGCGAACCTCAGATAAGTACGGCTTTGTTAAAACCTCTACACTGATTAATAACGCTGCGACTAGCACCAGTGTTGAAATTCTTGATGGTATTGAAAATGTACTGCCCTACGGCGTTGAGTCTGCGGTACAGGGCTCTTTAAGCTGTTTAGTGGATGCCTATAAAAAGAATGAGCTTGAGGCTGATGTGGGATTGGGCCTTTACAGTATGAGCTCAATTCTTGTAGACCGAGCTGAGCCCAGTGAGGCGCTTTCAACCACCAGCGTATGGTCGGTTGGTTTGGCTCAATCAAAAAAACTTATTTCGTCTATCCAAGTGGAACAGTTTGCTCAGGGTTATGCAGTAGAGCAAGAAACTGATGTTCGCGGTCGTCGTGGTGCCTATTTTACTCACGGTGTTCTTGCATTGTCAGGTGAGCAGGAAAGCAGTTGGTACACAGTTGCCGAAGTTAATCAGGGTCCCGCTGATGTCAGAAATCTAATAGCCTACTTAAAAACGGGTCAGTCAATTATTGAAGATATCGAAGCTGATATTGCCGTTGGATCGGAAAATCTCGCGCGCATCGTCAGTACCTCTGATGGTATGCAAGTCACAGAGGACCGCTTAAGTGCTAATCACCACTTTTCAAACGTATTGTTTAATGTAATGCGCGGTGGTCTGTTTATAGACAATTACACTGTCAGTAAAGATGACCTTATTGAATTTGTAAAAAGCTTTAATAACCCTGTATTTGAAAAATTTAAAAGTTTTTTTCAAGAACTCGAAGAGACATTCCACTACAGCGATTTAATTAAAGCAGCGGCTTCTTTGGGTGATGCCGCAGTTCAGCGACTCTGTTACGAGTACCTGCCTCTATCCTTTAGTCGCCGTCATGGTGACCCATCAAGACCTTGGAATAAATTTAATATTCAAGTGAAAAAGGATGATGGATCTAAGCTACTTAATTATGAGGGTAACTGGCGAGATATCTTCCAAAACTGGGAGGCTTTAAGTCTTTCTATTCCCAATTTTGTGGAGAGTATGATTAGCAAATTTGTCAATGCCTCCACCGCTGACGGCTATAATCCCTACCGTATCACTAAAGCTGGAATTGATTGGGAAAAGCCCGATCCTCATGACCCTTGGGCCAATATTGGCTACTGGGGTGACCATCAAATTATCTATCTGCTGAAGTTCTTGGAGTTATCTAATAGCTACCATCCAGGAATTTTGCGTGACTTTTTAAGTGCGGACTTATTTTGCTATGCCAATGTTCCCTACCGCATCAAGTCTTACCAGTCGCTTCTTAAAGATCCCCATGACACCATCGAATTTGATGAGCAGGCGGATGCACTGATCGAACAGAGAGCGCAGCAAGTGGGTGCTGATGGACGTTTGATATGGAACCAACAAGGTGAAGTGTATAACGTCAATTTGACTGAGAAATTGTTGGTTACAGTGCTTAATAAATTGTCCAACTTTATTCCAGAGGCGGGTATATGGATGAATACCCAGCGTCCCGAGTGGAATGACGCAAACAATGCGTTGGTTGGTTATGGCGTGTCTATGGTGACCCTGTATTACACCCGCCGATACCAAAAATACTTACTTGAGTTATTTTCCAACGTGGATTTTGAGGCGGTTCAATTGTCCTCGGAAGTCGCTGGTCTATTAGAGGCTATTAACACCACGCTAGTAGATCATCAGCAGTTGCTGGAGGGCAAGTTTAGCGATGCTCAGCGCAAGCAAGTCCTAGACAGCTTAGGTCAAGCGGCCAGCGATTATCGCGAAGGTATTTATGACAATGCCTTTAGTGGTGAGCGACGCGCTATAAAGGTATCTGACCTTGTACAGTTCCTAGAAATCTCAATCGCCTATATTGATCACACGATTGAAGCTAATCGCCGCAACGATGGTCTCTACCATGCCTATAACCTAATGACTGCCACGGATAACGGTGTTGAGATAACCTATCTATACGAAATGCTTGAAGGTCAGGTGGCGGTGCTTAGCTCCGGTTACCTAAATCCAGAGCAGGCTCTTGAAGTACTGACAGCACTGCGCCAGTCAGCCATCTTTACCGAGCGACAAAATTCTTATTTGCTTTACCCTGATCGTGAACTCACCCGATTTGTCGACAAAAATATTATCCCCAAAGCACAGTTTGAGCGTTCAGCGTTATTGAAAACCCTTGTTTCCAATGGTGATCAATCTCTGGTGGAAGTAGACAGCGAAGGAGGCTATTACTTTAGTGGTAGCTTTAATAATGTTGAAAGTGCCAAGGAAGCTCTATCTGCTCTATCTGCGCAAGGCTATGCTGATCTTGTTAGTCAGGAACAGGCACTGATTGAAGAAATTTTTGAAGATACATTTAATCACCGTCAGTTTACTGGTCGCTCAGGGGGTATGTACGCCTATGAGGGTCTGGGTTCTATTTATTGGCATATGGTGTCTAAGCTTCTATTAGCCGCCTTAGAGAATTTCCAAAAGGCCGTAGAGCAAGGTGCTGACCCCGTGGTTATTGGTAAGCTAGCGGATTGCTATTTCGATATTCGCGAGGGTATTGGCTTTAACAAAACTCCGCATAATTACGGCGCCTTCCCAACTGATCCTTACTCCCATACGCCAGGCTTTGCCGGTGCAAAACAGCCGGGTATGACGGGCCAAGTGAAAGAGGAAGTGATTACCCGTCTTATGGAACTGGGTGTGTTTGTTGATGCAGGTTGTATTAGCTTTAACCCGTTTATTCTGCGTAAATCGGAATTTCTAAAAGCAGACGATAAGCTGGTATATTTTGATATTAATGGTGATCAACAAGTGGTTGGTCTGACTGCAGGACAGCTAGGCTTTACCTACTGTCAGGTGCCCGTTGTCTATAGTTTAGCCGAGCAGACATCGATCACAATCAGCTTTGCAGATGGTAGTACTAGTACTATTGATGGCCATCAGATTGATGCAGAAACATCCATGCAGATCTTTGATAAAACAGGTGCTGTCGCCAAACTTGAAGTGGCATTAAATCCGGCATTGGCCTAAGTATAGCCAGCCCTTAACCAATCTTTAGGTATAAAAAAGCCGTCCTATACTAATAGGACGGCTTTCTTGTTTGTGTAGGCTAAATCTGTTCTTACGCAGACACTTGGCTAGCCTTGCGAGTCTCTAGTTCGGATCTTATTTGATTAGCTTTTGTTTCATCAAGATCATAGTTGCGCATAATAAGGATGGCCAAAATTGTGCCTATGCAGGGGACAATAATATAGCTTAGACGCATCAGATCTAGGGTTGCCGCGCTATGCTCCGCTGCGCTTCCGTCATAGCCGATAAAACTTAAGATGGCACCAGTAGCCAAGCCACCAAATGCTCCACCAAACTTTACCATCCACCAATAAATCGCACCAAATGTACCCTCTCTTCGTTTTGAGGTCTCAAGTTCATCGAGGTCACACACATCTGCAGTCATGGACATCATAAGTGTAAATAGCCCACCAATACCGCAGGCAAATAGGGGTAAGGGCAAAAACATCAGCCATGGATTTTCAGGTGAAAAGCCCCACCATAACAAGATATAACCCAATATAGAGATAGCTTGTGAGCACAGGAAGGTCAGTTTCTTACCGTAAATTTGTGAAAGGTGATTGATAATTGGAATCACTATAAATGTTGTGCAGAGAGCACTGGCTGCGCCGTAGGCAGCAACCCAAGCTGTGCCGACTTGCACATAATGGGTGATAATAAAGTAAGAGAAAGAGGCGACTATGTTAAAGGCATTAAAAATAAAGAAGGTGGCAATACAAATTTTTTGAAAAGGCTTATTGCGCAGTGTTACGACAATGCCGCGGCCAAAATCTTTTATTGAGTCAGTGAGCGAATGCTTTTCAAGTTGCTGCTGATTTGTACCATCATTAGCAGTGTGCGTGCAAAAAATGGCAGGCACAATAGCTAACAGCATACAGCCAGCGCCAACCCATAGGGATAAGTCTCGCGCACCTGCAGACATGGACTCGAACCAGCCAAAGCTGGGATCGAGAATTACCCAGAACCAAGGCACTATGACCCAAGCCCACTGACCAATCCACTGGGAAACGGCCATAATGCGTGTGCGCTCATGAAAGTCATCACTCATTTCATAACCCATGGCGACAAAGGGCACGCCAAAAATGGTCATGCCAATCCAAAAAACACAGCTCCAGCCCAAAAAGTATAAAAAGTTATACATTTCAGAGTTGCTTTCATAGACCTGCCACATAATCATATAAGAACAGCCGGCAATAATGGCACCGATAAACACATAGGGTCGGCGTTTACCCCATCTGGATTGGGTATGGTCAGAGATATAACCCATCAGTGGATCCGTGATGGCATCAATCAACTTGGGGAGAAAGAAAATCAGCCCCCATAAAAAAGGGCTCATACCTAAGCCCTCGATAAGGACAATCATAAAAACGCCCAGTGCAGCGGGAAACATCTGGTTGGCAAGCATGCCAACGCCAAAGGCGACTTTTTGACCAAAAGGTACTGCGTTAGGACGGCTAGTTTGTGACATGGAATTGACCCCGAAAAATTAAAACTTCAAAAATTAGTTACTTGAACTCAGTACGCAATCAATTTGTTAGCACTGAATCTTATCGTTAGAGTTATTAAATAAAGTATAGGTTAGCCCTTTTAGGCAGTCTGTTAGGATTCGACTAACACGGGCATATTTGCGGTAGCCGATCCACCAAAGCTATCATCAACATATACAAATAACCGATACTCCCCCGCGGCAGGCGCTTTAAATTCTACTTTTGCAGCGCTTTTCGATTGAGCTGGCTGCCAAACAGTATCCGGGGTTGGCTCAAAATCACCGCCATCACTCTCTTGGCTTTTCTCCACTTCTTTCATAAGCGCCCAGCGGTAGGATACAGCTTGATTATCTGCTACTTGGCATTCGACCTGTGCGCTGTAAGTGAGGCCTGTACTGAGTCGGACACTCTGGGAAGCACTAGCACCCTCAATGGTCAGTAAAGGGTTTTTAATAACTGGATGCGCGCAGGCGTTGCCAGTCCACAATTGATGCATTATTTGAGCTGCCTCGGTATGTCGGCCATTTTCCAGAAATACCCCATACCATGTGGGGGTTCGCTCTTGTTTTTGTCCCCATAGAAACACAAAAGAGCCCAGACACTGCGCCTTATCGGCAGCTATAAAATCCAGATATCGGATTTTATAGGCACTGGCCTTATCACTGCTATTGGCTTCTATGGGCCGTCCCCAGTCTGTGCAGGGGCTTTCCCAGTGGCCCGTGGCTCCCCACTCAGAAACCATATAAGCCCCAGCATAGCCGCTATCTGCAAGATATTTGGGTAATTTGTCGATATCGCCATAGAGCTGAAAAGACAGCAGATCTAGATCTGGACTACGTTTGGCTACCAATCGAATAACCTCAGGTTCAGCACCGGCGAGCATTGTGGTAGTGGGATGATTGGGGTCTATATCGTGGATCATCTCAGAGAGTTCATTGACCGCATCCCAGACTTTGGGATTGGTATGGCGTAAATTCAACTCATTGCCAATGCCCCACATCAATAGGGCGGGATGATCCTTTAGGGCCAGTACATCATTGCGTATCTGTGCTTTCTGTTCAGCGACCGCCTGCTTGTCGTTGTAATCAAAACCGTGGCGTTCTCGGGCTACTTCAATGCCCATACAGACCATTAGGCCGTGCTGTTGAGCTTCGTCGAGTATTTCTAGGGCAGGTCTCTCTCCGTTATTGACGCGCCAGGTGCGAAACGCATTGCCACCATAGTCAGCAAGGCTTTTGACACTGCCCAGATCAACGCCGGCGCCCTTGATGTAAAAGACTTGGCCATTAACCAATAGTTGGAATTGATTATTTCGGGAAATTAATTCAACGTTGCTGGGAGTCATTTTAATGGCCTATTTATTATTGTGCGGCAGCTGAGCACTGGCTGGTTGCTTTTGCATAATTAAAGGCAACCTATTCTATTGATGGGTTAGCCGCAAAACAAGCGCCACTGGTCCATTTAACCCTAGGCAATTCAATTATCGATCAATATAATCCACACCAACTTATTTATGCATAACGGGGAACTATTGTGGTTAAACTTTATAAAATCTTTGTGTTGGCTTTTTGTGTAATTCTCAGTGCAGGCTGTGAACAAGCCTCCAAGGAAAAATCCAGCCCATCCGCTGCAGAGATTTTTGGTAACCCTGACTATCCAGCCATGTCTTACGGTGGCTTTCGCGGTAAAACCCGCGATATCACACCCTCGGTAGCACAGATCAAAGAGGATATGCTGATTTTACAGGCCATGGGTATTAAGCTTCTGCGTACCTATAACACCTCACAATATCCCCATGCCAAGCACCTTTTAGCGGCTATCCAAGAGCTGAGAGATGAGGATCCCAATTTTGAGATGTATGTGATGCTGGGTACCTGGATTGAGTCTGAGTTGGCTTGGACTGATTTTGCCAACCACCACAAAGGCAATACAGTCAATAATACCCTCGAGGTTGAAACTGCAGTGGCTATGGCCAATCAGTATCCGGATATTGTTAAGGCAATTGCAGTGGGCAATGAGGCCATGGTGCAGTGGGCGGTTAAGTACTTTGTCTACCCAGATATTATCTTGAAGTGGGTCAACCATTTACAGGGGCTAAAAAAGTCAGGCCAATTATCAGCTGATATTTGGATAACCAGTTCAGATAACTATGAATCCTGGGGTGGTGGTTCCAGTAGTTACCATACCGAGGATTTAGCTGCATTAGTGGAAGCAGTGGACTTTGTGTCTCTGCATACCTATGGATTTCATGATTCCCATTACAACCCAGATTTTTGGCGCGTGCCTGCTGATGAAGAAAATTTATCCCAGAAGGATATGATAGAGGCGGCAATGAAGCGTGCAGTGGATCATGCTAAATCTCAGTTGCAGGCGTCGGTAGATTATATTCAGAGTTTGGGCTTAGAAAAGCCCGTACATATTGGCGAAAGTGGCTGGGCATCTATAGCGGCCATTGACTATGGCACCACAGGTTCTAAAGCCGCTGATGAATATAAGCAGTATCTGTTCCATAAGTATATGCGCGCATGGACTGATGCCGAGGGTATTTCCTTTTTCTTTTTTGAGGCCTTTGATGAGCAGTGGAAAGACCCTCATACGGCGACAGGGTCGGAAAATAACTTTGGGCTAATTAAATTAAATAATCAGGCCAAGTACGCAATCTGGGATTTGCTTGATCAGGGTAAGTTTGAGGGTTTAACCCGCGATGGCAAAGCCCTAAGCAAAACCTATAACGGTGATTTTGATGCCCTGATGGCTGAGGTTGAAACGCCACCTATAAAAAGTCAGGCTGGGCTGCGAAAAATCGCTACTGTTAATAGCGCTTTGACCTCAGGACAAGCGATCACCCATGACAATTACCTTGTGGTTCACCAATCTCTGGCACCAGATAACAAAACCACCTATCCCAGTGCTGCTATTAAATTAATTCCTTGGGAAGGCACTTCGACTATCGAAATGACACCCCAGGGTGAAATTGAGGTGGTGACTCGTTGGGGCAAATGGTGGGGCTGTGGCTTGCAATTGCAGAGTGACAAAGGTGAAAATCTAAGCAACTTTAAGGATGGCTTTATTCATTTCGAAGTGCGCGGAGATGCTGATGTCACCTTTAATGTCGGATTCCAAACTGGTCTGTATTTAGATGGCAATCTTGCTAATAACTTTGTCACCTTTGGTCCGGGTCGTGAGCAATCCCTGACTGGTCAGTGGACAAAGCATTCGTTTCCGCTATCCCAATTGGATAAGGGCGCTAACTTTACTGATGTGACCAGTCCCTTGTATTTCTGGAGCGATGTAACATCTGATTTAAAGAAGATTTACATCAGGAATATTTATTACTCACAAAACTAGTTAGCTACAATCAAATTAAAATCGCTGATAGTATGTATCCCATGGCTATCAGCGAAAGACTACTGGCTTACTTTAATCGCCGCAAATCCAAATCGACGGATAAGCACCATACCCAATTCAGACATGATATCTGCAACCATTGGGACTTGGACTATTTATCCATGGATGAACTTGAGCAGCAGTTGCAAAAAGAAAAACCTGAAACGACTCTGCCTAGACATAAAAAAGATGACGACTAGGCAGCTACGAGGCTGCCTTTCTTTTGCTGCATAAGCTCGAACTAGAGCTTAACGATTAGCTTGCCTCTATTGCCGCCGCTAAAGAACAGATTCAAACCTTCAATAGCAGATTCCAGTCCCTCGAGCACATGGGTGCGGTATTTGATTTTACCGCCGGTGACATAGGGTGTTAGTTTCTCTAAAAGCTTTGGCACATCTTGAAAGTGATCGGGCATCGCGAAGCCGCGTATGTTAATGCGTTTTTTGATAAGTGGAATCCAGTTGGGTCCGGCGCTGGGACTGCCGGTACCGTAGTCGGCAATCATACCGCAGACAACAATTCGACCATGGGCATTCATACAATTGAACACCGGTTGTTGGACTGCACCGCCAGTATTTTCAAAATAAATATCTACGCCTTTGGGCGCTAACTTAGACAACTTGGCGGGGATGTCATCTGACTTATAATTAATGGCACCATCGAATCCGAGATCATTGACAATCCAGTCACATTTTTCATCATCACCCACTGTTCCGATCACATTTAAACCATCAGCTTTTGCCAGTTGGCCAACGATTGAGCCCACAGAACCGGCAGCGCCGCTGACCACAATGGTCTCACCCGGTTTGGGATCACCAAAGCCATATAAACCCTGAGTGGCGGTTAAGCCGGGCAGGGCAAAAACAGCCAATATTGTTTCCGCATCAATGCCTGCTGGCACCTTGCTAAAGCCTTCACCGGAGCTGAGAATATACTCTGTCCAGCCGGTCATACCGCGCACTCGATCGCCCACAGCAAAA
The DNA here is from genome assembly GCA_964231105.1 of Porticoccaceae bacterium. Taxonomy (GTDB): domain Bacteria; phylum Pseudomonadota; class Gammaproteobacteria; order Pseudomonadales; family Porticoccaceae; genus HTCC2207. The sequence goes on along the minus strand of CAXRJI010000006.1, from coordinate 13,231 downwards.
TCTGCATGATTACTCTCGACCACTTCACCCAAGCCTGAGGAACGCATAACTGCACCCAATTCAACCGGGGGAATATAGCTTTCAGGATCTGGATTCATCCAACCGAACATGGCAGGATCCAACGACATATGGGTCTGTTTGATAAGGATTTGTCCGGGGCCAGCGCTAGGTATAGGTTGGCTTTTCACGTCAAATATATCTGAACTTACGGGCCCCGGTTGAGGTCGGGCGGATAAATGAATACTTGTATAGTGGCTCATTATTATTCTCTTATTGTTTTTGTTTAAGTTAAATTATTGTTTTCAATTTTTACCCAGCAGGCTTATCTAGAATGGCTTCCATTTTGTCCATAATCATATTCATGCGAGTTACCAATGCTTGGTAGGGTTGCGCAGTTGCCATATCAATGCCGGTTTTCTTCATTAACTCATAGGGGTAATCAGAGCCACCCGCTTTTAGGAGGTTAATAAAATCCTGTTGTGCACTTTTATCGCCACTACTGATTTTTTCCGCCAGTTTAGTTGCGGCAGCAATTGATGTTGAGTACTGAAATACATAAAAGTCGTAGTAGAAGTGGGGAATAAATGCCCATTCAATGGCGTACAGATCATCAATAGTTACTACACCTTTATCATGGCCGTGATAACGCTTGAGAAGCTCCAGATACATTTCGCTAAGTTTGGCACCCGTCAGCACATTGCCTGCTTCCACTTCTTTGTTAATGCCAAGTTCAAATTCAGCAAACATGGTTTGTCTAAAAAAAGTGCCTCTAAGGGATTCGAGGCCAATACCAAGATAGAATAGCTTCTCTTTGTCTGTTTTTGCCTCACTGACGACTAAATCCTGCAACAACATTTCATTCATGATTGAAGCGGTTTCAGCAATAAAAGTTGAATAGGGAGCGGTCTCCCAGGGTTGGGTCTTATTGGCTAACACTGAGTGCACAGCATGGCCGTATTCATGGGCAAAGGTTGAGGCGCTTTCATAATCATCATTATGGTTTAACAATACATAGGGATGGACATCATAGGCCCATCCAGACATATAGGCGCCAGAGCGCTTGCCTGCAGAGGGATAGACATGCATCCAGCGGCTTTTTACACCACGATCATAGGCAGCCAAGTACTCCTCACCTAGGGGTTGTAAAGCACGCCGTGTGATAGCAATTGAATCCTCAATGCCATAGGTTTTCTCAAGATTAACCAACGGTGGGTAGATATCGTAGTAGCGCATATCATCTTCGATATTAAGCATGCGCTTGCGCAATTTAAAATAGCGGTGCAGGGTGGGCAGCGCCTTATTAACCTCGTCTACTAGGGTGTGATAGACCTCTGGAGGCATATTGTCGTCAAACAACGCGCGACCTACCGAACTTTCATAGTTGCGCACCTGCGTCTGAAAAACTAGACCCTGTATATGGGTGTTTATAATTGCACCTAATGTCGCCTCATAGTCCTTCCATACCGACCAAAATGTATCAAAAACCATTTTGCGATCCGCACGGACCTTAGCCTGACGTCCTGCAGAATAGCCGGCTTGGCTTAAGCGTATAACTTCGCCGTTTGAGAGTGTCACTTCAGGCCACGGCAAATTGGCGTTTGCAAGTATGGAATAGATTGAGTCTGGTGCACCCAGAAGTTGACCAGTTTTAGCCAGCACTGCTTCTATATCTCCGCTCAGTATATGGGGTGCCTGCCTTAGGGAATTGGCCATTCCAAAGCGGTGTTTGTCCAGACCAGGCTCTTGATCTGTAAACGCTTGTATTTTTTTATCGCCAAGTGCCAGCAATTCCGGATTGTACCAACTAACGGCTGTACTTAAATCAGTCAGCAGATTGCGCGCCATTTGACTGCGCTCTTCATTCTCAGCATTACGGGTATCTACGTCTGCCATAAGATTGGCATAGACATACAGACGAGCGACATCTTTATAAACGCGTGAAATTTCATCGGAAGCTTTTAGCAGCGACTTGGCGCTATCTCCAAGAGACCCCTTTAGCGACTTTAACTCGTCGATTTTATCAATAGTTTCAAGTCTGGCTGTTTCCCAAGCTTGAGGATTGGGAAATAAGTCAGTGAGGTTCCATATATATTTTTCATCTACGGGCTGGGGGTTATTTGCAGGCGGGTTGACCCCTTTTGCGGAACTTGCTGACGGGCTTAGTTGGGTGCAGCCAACAAACAAAAAGCAGGCCGCCACTAGAATGTATTGTTTAATCTTCATAAGAGTATTCTCTGTTTGCGCTAAGCAGTTTGTTGCACTGTGTCGATAGCTTAAGAGTCATTATAACCAGTCAATGACGATAGCGGTTAGCTACAAAATTTTATTACGATTATCCTAAGTAAAGAGCTTATTTGGGTATTGTTTTATTTACAACTGGGTATTATCTGTGCTCCATAATGCTACGCTTTTAATTTGAGCAAACACTTGGCTACCCTTCTTTAATGCCAATAGTTGTGCAGACTTTTTAGTAATTCTCGATAGCAGTGGCGTTCCCTGAGCATCTAGTTTTACCATAACCTGAGACTCGCCCTCTGGGTTTATTTCACTGACTGTAACTGCAACTATATTAAGAATACTGGTACCCAACTGTTGCTCTGTTGTAAGGCTGACATCTCGCGCTGCAATTGATAATCGCACAGGTGCCTCTACGGGAAGACCTCTTTTAGGGACTGTAAAGCGACCACCGGGAAACCTGATATAGGTTAGGTTAAACTCATTATCATGCTCGTCAACCTTTGCACTTATCACTGAACTGGCATCATCACCTTGGGCTAGAGGTAAGTCACTGCGCGTTAACAAATCAGCAATATCTCCAGTTGCTACAACCTTGCCTTTATCCAAAAGAATTAATTGATCTGCTAAACGTGCTAATTCATCTAGGGAGTGACTGACATAGATAATGGGTATTTTTAGCTCTCTTTGCAGGGTTTCCAGATAGGGCATAAATTCGCGTTTGCGAGTTGTGTCTAATGCTGAGAGGGGCTCATCCATCAATAGCAATTTAGGACTCACAGCCAGTGCTCGAGCGATAGACACCCGCTGTTTTTCACCGCCAGACAACTGCCAAGGCTTACGTTTAAGTAATGATCCAATGCCCAATAGTTCAATTGTGTGCTCTATCGCGATCTTTCTCTTATTTGCAGGTGTGCGCCGCAGGCCATAATTGATATTGTCTTCGACATTGAGATGGGAAAACAAACTGGCTTCTTGAAATACATAACCTACTTTGCGCTGGTGGGCGGGTAGGTATTGATCCCTATCTTGCCAGACTGATGTTCCTATTTTTAAATTGCCTTCACTGCTTTTTTCGAGACCAGCTATCGCTCTTAATAATGTTGTTTTACCACTACCTGAGGCACCGGTCACGCCAGTAATTCCAGCATCTGCAAGACATAAATCAACATCGAGAGTGAAGTCTTTGCGCTCTACCTTAATACGACAATTAATGCTCATACTGTGCCTGAGGTAGAATTGAGAAACGCCGATTTAAAGTATAGATGCTTACTAACATCAGAAACGATAATAACAGTAAGCCACCCGCTAGCCAGTGAGCCTGAGCATATTCTAGTGCTTCAACATGATCATAAATAGCAATGGACAGTACTTGAGTTTCACCGGGTATATTGCCGCCAATCATTAACACAACCCCAAACTCTCCCAGAGTGTGAGCAAAGCCTAAGACTGCCGCGGTTATAAATCCTGAGCGTGCCAGCGGCATTGCGACAGTAAAAAAACGATCTAGAGGCGATGCGCCCAGAGTGGTTGCCACTTCAAGGGGTCGGTTGCCAATGGCACTAAAAGCATTTTGTAATGGCTGAATCACAAAGGGCATTGAATAAATCACTGAGCCAATTATCAGTCCAGTAAAAGTGAATGCTAGCGGTTGTCCGCCCATCCATTGCATTGCACTCCCCAGAGGTCCGTTAGGCCCCATGGATATCAATAAGTAAAAACCTAATACAGTGGGCGGCAAAACCAGAGGTAAGGCGATAACAGCTTCAATAACAGCTTTATATCTAAAGCGACTATGCGCTAGCCACCAAGCTAGAGGGGTTCCCAAAACTAGCAATGCTAGGGTGCTGACAACAGCTAACTTAAGGGTGACCATAAAGGCCATAAGATCATATTCACTCAGCATAAGGAGTACCGTATCCAAAACCTCGAATAATCTCCAGCATTGCGGGAGTTTTTACAAAGGAAATAAATGCCTGTGCGCTAGCTTTATTGTTAAGAAGCACTGCCTGTTGCTCTATAGGTGTATACAGTGATTGTGGCACTGGCCAAAAGGATCCCTGATTGTCGTCATTTAATTGCATCAATTGAGAGCGGGCAATAAACCCGAGCTGGGCATTGTCGCTATAAACAAACTGAAAAGTCTGGCCAATATTCTCACCACGAATGAGTTTTTGTTGCAAAGGGTCCCAAAGCTGAAAGGCTTGCAATACTTGCCTAGCCGCTTGCCCATAGGGCGCAAGTTTGGGGTTGGCTATAGCCAGATAACGAAATTTCCCCTGATGCAAAATTGAGGCTTGATCATCTAACAAAGTTGCATCGGCACTCCATAGTATTAATTTGCCAAGGGCATAGGTAAAGCGACTATCAGGCGTTGCAAGTTTTTGTTGTTGCAGTTTTTTTGGATATTGCTTATTGGCAGCAAAGAAAATATCAAAGGGCGCACCTTGGATTATTTGAGCATAATGCTTTCCGCTTGAGGCAGCGCTGATCTGAACCTTATGACCTGTTTGATTCTCAAAGTGTTCAGAGATTGCCCTAAGTGCTGGAGCGAAGTTGCTGGCAACAGCAACACGCAATTGATCAGCGAGACTATCTTGCGGCAAATTTACCCATAACAGCAGTAGTGCCCAAATTAGTCTGTATTGTTGCGGCGATATCATCATTGTTTGGCAGTATACGCGATTCAAAATAGATGCGAATTTATGTTTCAACTCAAAAATAAGGCCTGCCTTATTCGATTCCGCTGGCTCGATGAATTGTATTCAATTTGACAGTAGGGTATATATGATCTATCTATTAATGATTAATTCAGCATAGAGAAAAAAATCATGCGTATCCTTCTGTTGTGTTTTTTCGTTAGTTTTTCTTGTTATGCGCAGGAGTTACCAATTAAGGCCTTTGGTGCCTTGCCAGCAGCATCTCAGGTAAAACTCTCACCAGATGGCCAAATGCTAGCTTACAAGGGTAACCTAAATGGCCAATCTTTTATTGCCTCTGTTGATCTCAGTAGTGGTGAAAAAAAGTATCTGGTCACTACTGATAATCAAAAGTTCAAGATTGGTTGGCATAGATGGGCCAATAACAAAACAATACTGGTTAGCTCACATTTTGCTATGCAAGGGTTACAGGTCAAATATGGGGAGAGTCGCTTGCTAAAAGTACCAGCTGATGGCAGTAAGGCTCCAGAGCCAGTTGTTAGGTCCGGTGTACATGATGTCAGTGCTCAATTTCAGAGTAATATAGTTGATATGTTGCCCGATGATCCAGAGCATATTTTGATGGCGCTATACCTAAATAGAAAAGAAAGATACGGGGTTTATAAGGTAAGTCTAGGTAAGAAAAGAAAGCGTGAATTGGTTCAGTATGGAAGAGCGCATATCCACCATTGGATGACAGATCAACAACACAGAGTGCGCTTGGGTTTTGGTAGTGATGACACGACAGGTTTTTATCGACTATTAGATTTGCAAACAAATCAGTGGCGCAGAATATGGGAGTATGAAATCTTTGATGAACCAGGTGTAAGTCCGCTGGGCTTTGGTTTAGATCCAAATATATTGTATGTGCGTGCCCAACATAACGATCGGGCCGCTATTTTTAAAGTAGATGTTTCTAAGCCCGATCTACCTCGCGAGTTAGTCTATTCTGACGCCAACTATGATATTGATGGGTGGTTAATCTATTCAGATAAAACAAGAGATGTAATTGGCATCTTTCACAGTGAGGCAGAGGGCTCTAAAATTTTCTTCGATAAAAAGTATAAGAGTTTTCAGGCCTCGCTGGATAAGGCGATTCCCGATGCATTTAACTTAATCTCTAGTTTTAGCCAAGATGAGAGAAGGTATATTGTTTTCACGAGCAATACTAAGGAGCCAGGCGCTTACTATTTAGGTGATAGAGATACCAAAAGTTTAACCTTTGTACTTGAGCAATATCCCCTTCTCTATCAGCAACCGTTGTCGGGCAAAGAAAAAATTACTTATCAGGCTAGAGACGAGTTATCTATTGAAGGCTATTTGACACCACCTCGTGGTGGAGACATAGAAAATAGCCCTGCCCTGATAATTCCCCATGGTGGACCCATAGCAAGAGATCATGACGGTTTTGATTGGTTAACGGAGTTTTTTGCCAGTCGCGGTTACACCGTTTTGCAGCCAAATTTCCGCGGGTCATCAGGTTATGGTTTTGAGTTCGCAATGGAGTCCATTGGCGGTTGGGGTGGAGCCATGCAGGATGATTTGGCAGATGCTGCGTTTTGGCTGATTAAAAATCGTAATGTAAGCCCCGAGAGAATTTGTATTTTGGGGGGAAGCTATGGAGGTTATGCAGCATTGATGGCGGCAGCCACCCAGCAAGCGCCTTTTAAATGTGCGGCTAGTTTTGCAGGTGTTTCTGATTTGCAAATGATCCTTAATGATGCGCGAAGATTTTCTAATTATAAAATTGTCAAAAAACAGTTAGCTGGCGATAAAGGCGGTATCGATCCTGCCAAATCGCCAATTAATTCTGTTAAAAATATCGCCATACCAGTCATGTTGATACATGGTGATAAGGATATTGTTGTGGATGTTGAGCATAGTAGGGCTATGTTCAACGCAATGAAAAAACACAATAAGCAGGTTGAATATATTGAGTTAGAGAATGGCGACCACAATATGTCCATTGAGGAAAATAGACTCAAGGTATTATCCTCCTTGCAGGACTTTTTAAGCCGGCATTTACCCGTTACTATTGACTAGTTTTTAATGTAGTGAGTCCTTTTGGACGAGGGTGATTGTTGTGGTTCCCAACTGCAGTTTTGTGCGTTGTGTGTGTCTTGCACTCAGTTGTGTGATTTTTGTCACACCCGTTCAAGCTTGGTGGAGCGATGAGCACCAAGTTATCACCTTAATTGCTGAAGAACGTCTTACAGAACATAGCCGCCAACAAGTCAAGTATCTAATCGGTGATAACAGCTTATCCTCTCTATCCCTGTGGGCTGACCAAATAAAATCACAGCCATCTTGGTCGCATACAAGGTCATGGCATTATGTAAACCTTGAGCTTAGTCAAAGCTTTTCATCGTTTCAGCCTAAGGTTCAAGGGGATGTACTTTGGGCCTTGACGCACTTCTATAAGCAGCTGTCTGATAGGTATCTCTCTATTGAGAGGCGGCGACAGGCGCTATTATTTTTTATCCATTTTGCTGCTGATATACATCAGCCCTTGCATGTGGGCACCCGGGCGGATCGGGGTGGAAATAGGGTGCCGGTCGTTTGGAACAAAAAGGCCAGAAGCTACAATCTTCATCAGGTTTGGGATGGCTTGCTAACCAAAAGTAAACTCTCTAATAGGGAAAATGCACAGCGCTTACTTAAGGCTGTTTCTCAGCAATCAATCGATCAATGGCAGAATAATTCTTATACGGATTGGGCTCAGGAGTCGCAGCAGTTACTAAACAGTGTTTACACCTTTAGCGACTATACAGTGACAGATGGGGCTCCTTACCTAGATGAGCAGTATGTGCGCGTCAATAGACCTCTAGCAGAGAAAAGGTTAGTTCAGGCAGGAATTCGAATTGCTTACGCGCTTAACCAGGCCTTTGCAAAAGAGAGCCATTAGCTGCATGTATCAAAGCTACAATGGTCTAAAAAGAATATTTAGGCCTGCGAGCTGTTAATTTTTCTACTTCTGAAGGGGTTTGTAGACCCTGACATAGTCAACTTCGAGACGCAGGGGGAAGGCGCTATCATCAATGGCACCTCCTGCTCTACCCCAGTCACCACCAATGGCTAAATTTAATATGATATTGAAGGGATGGCTAAAGGGCCATTGCTTCCAATCATCAGCGTTTTTCTTAAAGGTAAAGTAGGGAATATCATTGACCGTAGTGGTAATTGTATCGGCATCCCACAGCAAACCATAACGATAAAAATGCTTATGAACATCTTCTAGTTGAATGCTGCCCTTGTGCTGATTCCAATTTTTCCAATAGTTAGATTTTGTGTGCACTGTACCGTGTACAATGTTGGGGTCATAACCCACATGCTCCATGATATCTATCTCGCCAGAATTTGGCCAGGCATCGCAGGTTCTGCTTCCCTGCCAGTCATTGCCATGCACGCAATTGGTCGCATACTCAAAAGGATTCGAGGGAAGCATCCAAATAGCGGGCCATGTACCCTGACCCTTTGGAAGTCGAGCTGAGACCTCAATCTTGCCATAAAGTAGGTCGAGTTTACCCTCAGTATGAATGCGTGCAGAGGTATATTCGGCACCACGGAACTTTTCTTTGTGTGCCTCAATAACTAGTAGGCCATTTTCAACTCTTAAATTTTTAGTTCTCTCAGTGTACGTTTGGTCTTCGCTATTAACCTTTCTAGCGGGCCATATATTTATCGACCAGTTTTCACTGTTTATCTGGCCGTCACGGTTAAATTCATCGCTCCAAACAAGTTGCCATTTATCCTTATTGCTTTCGAATCTCTGCTGCACATCAAACCCACTGATTACAGGGGCGCCATTGACGCTCACAAGCTGGATATTTAGGCGGCCATCAGAAACACGCACATTGGGAATTGTTCTGGACAGTGCTGAGTGTATTTTGCCGTCTCTTAGGCCGCGTATATCAAGGTTAGAAATATGCGTGAAATTCTCTACTACAACATCAAAAAGTCGCTTTCCAACTGGGGTATTTTCAGGTTCCATAAAATGAAGGGTGATATCGTATAAACCATTTTGCACTTCTTTCTCGAAGCTGAGGTCACCCTCGCGATAACTCCGATAGAGCAGTTGATCATGGGTGCCTTTTATCTCTGAAACTTGTTTGCATGCTATGTTTTCGCTACAGATATCAGCTGAAAAAGTTTGGTTATTAGCCGAGATAAATGTGTCGCCACCTACATTGACAGCCCAAATGGGTGCGCTTTCTGTCTCTGCATTTGCGTTAAGAGGGTTGAGTAGCAGTATTAATGTTGCGCTAGTCGAGCAAAGGATTTTGATAAATTTTATGCAAAGTTTCATTTTAGCGAGGCTCTATTCAATAAAAAATTTCTTAGCTAATACCCACAGGGACAGTGTTGAGGGGAAATTGCTATAAATAGGTGGATTTTAAGCTTTGCGGATTCTATACACTGGAAAATAAAAGTAAGCCCTTTCTAACGCAAAAAAAGACCCTTTTATCGCAGCTATTTTTGAAGCCTATTGAGCTAGTCCCTGTTATCGCATATTTATCTATTTGGTCTCAAAAGCAGTGCCTTTATTGACCGAACCATGTAGGTTAATGCTATGGAGTTAGGTGTATAAAAATTAACTATCACTCACTCCTTGGTTTTATATTTCTTTATTTAGGGGGTTTAACAAAATGTTATTCAAAAAGAAGGTTCTCTCTAGCAGTGTTGCTTTAGCCTTAGTTGGCTCTGCAATGCCTGCATTCGCTCAAGACGAGGGTCTTGAAATAGAAGAGGTAATAGTCGAAGGTGGTATCCGCGGAAGTTTGAAGCGTTCTATGGACGTAAAGCGTGACTCTACTGGTGTTGTTGATGCCATATCAGCTGAAGATATGGGTAAATTCCCAGACACAAACCTTGCAGAAGCATTGCAGCGTGTGACTGGTGTATCTATTGATCGCCAGCGCGGTGAAGGTAGTCAGGTGACTGTTCGTGGTTTTGGTCCAGACTATAACCTAGTAACACTTAACGGTCGTCAAATGCCAACTCATTATGGTGAAAGTCGTTCATATGATTTTGGCAACTTGGCTTCTGAAGGTATATCGCGTGTTGAAATTCACAAAACTGGTGATGCTACTGCACCGTCGGGTGGCGTGGGTTCCTTAATTAATATCGTTACCACTAAACCCCTTGAGGCTGGCTCAGTTGCTACTTTCAGTGCATCTGCTGCAATGGATACCTCAACCACTTATGGTGATGATGCAACGCCTGAGGTGACAGGTTTAATCTCTGAAACATTTGCTGATGACACTGTGGGTGTTTCTCTAAGTTTCGCCTCTCAAGAACGTCAAAATGGTGTTAACACAGCTGGTGTTGGTGGCTGGCATACCGTTGCAGGTGATACTGACGGTGGTTGGACTTCAGTTCCCATGAATGCGGAGCAAGTCAATCGTCCCACTGGCGCTGACGAGAGTATTTCTATCCCTCAGAGCATGTCCTACAATATGGCTGAGTTTTCTACAGAGCGTATCAATGGTCAATTAACTCTGCAGTGGCGTCCTGTTGATTCAGTCACTACTACAGTTGATTACACGTATTCTGAGTTTGACCTGGACCGTACATACCATGATCTATCGTCTTGGTTTAACCTGGGTAACAACACTCAGACTTCTGTGTACGATGATGGTCCTATTGGTTCGCCGTTAACTTATAGCGAAGCTAGTGGAAACTCTGACTTTGCAATGGGCATTGGTCACGATGGTTCAACTAATGAAAACGAATCTATGGGTATTAATGTTGAGTGGAATGTGTCTGATAGCCTGTCATTAGAACTAGATTATCATGATTCCTCAGCAAAACAATTCTCTAATTCGCCCTATGGCACAAGCTCATTGATAACTATTGCTAGCTTTAACCGTGTTGTTACAACCGGTTACTTTGACCAAGATCTACCTATCCTTGAATTGGATCTGGGTTCTGAACCTGATGGTTCGCCTAGACCTCTCTATAAAGATGACATGATCATCACAGGAAGCGTATTCTCAAACGGTTCTGCAAATATGGATCTTGAGCAAACAAGACTTATGGGCTCTTATGACTTCTCCGACATTACAAGTGTTGATTTTGGTATTGAGCTTACTGAGGTTGACAATCGTTTTGTAAGTGCTGTGGTTGAGCGTGGGACTTGGGGTGGTATATCCGATCCAGGCTTTATTAGTAGTGCACTAGTACGTACTTCAATGGCGGATGCTTTTGATGATATTTCAGGTGGTGATGATGCACGCCGTCAGTCTGAGTCCTTCACAGGTACTATAGAGGATATCGCTGCTTTAGCTGAGCAACTGCCAGTTCCCGCCGATCAAACTGTTGGCGACTGTGGAACACCCTACTGTGCCTCAACTGATTGGGATACAGATAAGCGAACTACTGAAGAAACCAGAGCTGTCTATGCGCAACTCAATCATGCAACTGAATTTGATGGCATGCCATTAAATGTTCGCATGGGTGTTCGCTATGAAGAGACTGATGTAACTTCTGCTGCTTTGGCTCCTACCTATACAGATGTGTATTGGGAAGGTGGTAATGAGTTCTACCTAGTTAAGGGTACCGAATCTACATTTGATGATTACGAAGGACACTATAGCTTGTTCTTACCTAATTTAGATTTGGATTTGGATATCTCAGATACTGTTAAAGCCAGAGCTTCTGTTAGTAAAACTATCACCCGAGCTAGCTTTGAAGATATCAAAGGTGGTGTAACGATTGATGGTCAGACGTTCAAGTTTAAAGATGCTAAGGCTGGCGGTGGTAACCCAAGCCTGGTGCCTATTGAATCTGAGAACTTTGACCTCTCTGTTGAATGGTACTACGGTGATGCTGACTACTTATCAGTCGGTTACTTCCATAAAACGGTAGAGAACTTTATCGGTAACGGTTTCCGTCAAGAAAATCTGTTCGGTTTAACTGATCCGGCTTCTGGTGGTACGTTTGCAGAGACAGCTATCGCAAACGATCTAGATCCTAACCAAGGGTATATCGCAGTTGGTGGGATTTTAGGCGTTACTACTGATGAACCTCTCTACGGTGACGCAGATAACGATCCTGTTATGTTTACCATTTCAGGTCCTGTCAATGAAAAAACCGCCAAGGCTGACGGTATGGAGATCAATTGGCAACATAACTTTGGCGAGACTGGCTATGGTTTTATCGCTAATGCTACGCTAGTTGATTCAGATGTTGCTTATGATCCATTACAACTCGAAACTCAGTTCGCATTGAGTGGGCTCAGTGACTCTGCTAACTTAATTGGCTTCTATGATAAAGATGGACTAAATGTTCGTATCGCCTATAACTGGCGCGATAGTTTCTTTGTCGGAATGGGTCAAGGACAGGGTTCTACGGAGATCAACCCAACTCAAACTGAGGCCTATGGTCAAGTTGATATCAGTGCAAGTTATGAGATTAACGAAAATCTTGTAGTTTACATGTACGGAATCAACGTTACTGAAGAGGCCTTCCGTGTCTATGGTCGTGAAGAGGCTCAAGTGCTTCAATCTGGCCAAACTGGCGCGCGTTATAACCTAGGTGTTCGTTACACTTTCTAAGGTGAAGATGGTGTAATTGAATACTGGGTAAAAGCTAAGGAAGCCGCTTAAATTTTTAAGCGGCTTCTTTATTTTTAGCGTACAAAATAAGTAGTATTTAACTTCACAGTGATATTGATAAGTCCTAAGTCCTAAGTCTATTCGGGGCGAAAAGACGGTTGAATAGAACCCCCTAATCTCTGTGTAATAAGATTTCGAGTAGTATTTTTAGTAGGAATTGATTGTCAATATGAGCGATAGGGTAAATCGTATTGTAATTGTCGGCGGTGGAACCGCAGGTTGGTTGTCAGCTGGTATTATTGCAGCTGAACATCTTGTCTCGTCTGATCCCCAAAAACAGTGTACTGACACGCAAATCTATTTAATCGAATCGCCCGATATACCCACAATTGGTGTTGGTGAGGGTACCTGGCCGTCGATGCGCGGAACGCTGAAGAAAATAGGTCTCTCTGAGACGGATTTTTTTCGTGAGTGCAGTGCAAGCTTTAAGCAGGGTACAGAGTTTCATGGATGGACTCATGGAGGCGATGATATCTATATTCATCCATTTACCGTGCCGCATAAATACAGTGAGACTAACTTGGCACCTCATTGGCAGGCTGTGCGAGAGCAGATTAAATTTGCTGATGCAGTGTGTCCTCAAAGTCAGGTAGTTGCTTCAAAACTAGCACCTAAACAGATATCTACACCCGAGTTTGCCTTTAATGTCAATTATGGCTACCACCTTGATGCGGGAAAATT
>CAXRJI010000005.1:0-12081 GCA_964231105.1 Porticoccaceae bacterium | reverse complement strand
GCAACACCATGACCTGAATAGCCTGTTGCATAGAGAACATTGCTGTCTTTAATGCGCCCTAGCTGCGGCATACGACGCACACTGATTGCCATATTTCCCGACCAACAGTAATCGATGCTAGCGTCAGCCAGAGAAGGAAATACCTTAAGCATTTTTTTGCGCATAATATCTTGCGCATTAACTGGCTCTAGCCCAGTATAGTTTGATAAACCCCCAAATAACATGCGCTTATCGGCAGATAAACGGTAGTAGTCCAGTGCGGTTCTGGAATCACAAACTGCCACATCTTGGGGCAGCGTCTGCTGTATTTGCTCCTCTGTTAAGGGCTGAGTAGCAATAATACAACTGGTCGAAGGCAGTACACGAGCATCTAGGTAGGGCTCTAAACGACCCATATAGGCGTTACCACAGAGAATCACGTACTTGGCTTTTGCTATGCCTTTTTCGGTATGCACTGCAGGATTTTTGCCATAGGTAATTTTGCTTACTTTGGACTGCTCAAAGATTTGCGCACCCATTTGCTCAGCAGCTCGCGCCTCACCAATACACAAATTAATAGGCTGGATATGGCCCCAATCCTTGCGGTAGTAGCCACCAAGATAAAGGTCTGAGTTTACATACTGTTTAATTTGATCAGCATCCAGCAATTCCATGGCGGGGTCATCTTTAGCCCACTCTTTATAGGCTTTAAGATGACGTTTTTTTAATGCCACTTCACAGTAGCCCCACTTAAGGTCACAGTCTATTTTATATTTTTCGATGCGCTCTTTGAGGATCTCAACACATTCCTCGCCCATCTGCTCAACAATACTGACGCCCTCACTACCAATCCATGGCTTAAACGCGCTTGGGTTGCGCCCATAACCACTGATAATTTGCCCTCCATTACGACCACTGGCACCCCAACTAATACGATTGGCCTCAATCAATGCTACCTTATATCCCCGTTCGCACAATTCGACTGCCGTAGATACACCACTGAAACCTGCACCTACAATAGCGACATCTACCTCGAGTTCACCCTCCAGTTCAGGATAGTCAGTTTGCCAATTGGCTGTAGCCGCATAATAGGAGTTAGCGTGCTCTGTATTATCATCTGTTTTCTTCAAAAACATGGTAATTCCTCAGGACACGAGCTCAACAGACTCGAGCAAAACCTTTTGATACCATTGAATAAATGATAGGCATTCACCCTCATATTCCGGATGATAGGGTCCGGGTTCAAAAAATTGCGAATTGACACCCTCACTGTTGCGCAAAATAATAAATTCATCTTCCAAACTGGTGTGGTCCCATAGCCAGCTTAGCTTTTCTTTGTCGTAGTCTTTACCCTCTTCCGCATCGGCATTAACAAACCACACCAACTGCATATCAGTCTGGGTTAATGAGCGAGGGATAAAGCGATAGAGCACACAGTGATCAGGGTAATTCAACATAAAACACAGCGGTCCCAACTGAAAGTCACCTGCCCCACCGTCATAACCCTGCATATTGCCCATCAGTGGCGCCACCGGCTGGCCATCAGCACTGCCCGATTTAAACCCCTCATAGAGTGCGTAGCGACTGTGATAAGCACAGGTTCCCATATCTGTAGAAGCAGCATAGGCGGCATAAAATTCTTCACCAATACCCTCTACACCGGTGATTTCTTCAGCACGCGCAAGCATGGCATTATTTAAGGCCTTAGTTCTGGAACGCGGCTCTTGCAAACTGTGTAATTTAGCGTATTGGCGATGGGAACTTCCGCAGTGATAGCACTCGAGGTAGTTTTCCAAACACAACTTCCAATTGGCATCGATTTTGTAAGTTTTACTTTCGGCCACTTTGGCATTATCAAGATCATAAGCACCCAAAGGCTTTGCAATAGGTTCGAGAAATGGAGAAAACTCACTGGCCTGATTATCACAGTTAATAAAGATTAAACCTTGAAAGATCTCTAGACGCACTGACTTTAGTGGATAATCGGCGTTATCAAACCCGTCTAGCATATCCATATCTCGAGCTACTTTTAACGAACCATCATTGTTGTAAGCCCAGCCGTGGTAAGGACACACAAAGGCTTTTCGATTACCGCGCGACTCTTCACAAACTCTTGCACCGCGGTGACGACATATATTGTGATGTGCTCTTATTTGACCTTTATTATCACGACAAACAATGACTGAATCTTCACCAATATCAAAGAGAAAATAGTCACCATTGCGCTGCAATTCACTGACATGACCGGCATATAGCCAACTTTTAAAGATGATGTTCGTTAACTCAGTTTGATAGGTGACATGGGAACGATAGAAATAGGGATCCATCGCCAATCCGGGCTTTTTTGCCTGAGCTTTTAACATACCAGCCAATCGGGCCGGGGAATCCATTACATCGGTAGCAATGTGTTTCATAGTCGTTTACTCAAAGTTCATGTTTGCACTATTAAAATCAGTATACAGGAAACTTTTAAACGTTCATATAGTAAATTAAACGGCTATTTAAGCCATTTAAATAGCTGTGTTAATGGAAGTTTGCAGTTATTAAACCAGCGGCTGTTAAACGGCGCGCAAATACCATTGATAGTCTAAATCCGGTACCTGACGGTGGAATTCGTTGCATTCTCCGCGCCTGACTTCGGTAAAGAACTTACAATACTTCTCACCCAGATAAGCCGGCATAATGGAGCTTGCCTCAAATTTATCTAATGCTTGGGACCATTCGCAAGGCAGAGTTATCTGTTCCTCCTCAATTTCATACCCCTCTGGGATCATTGGGCCGGGATCACATTGATGCGTGAGTCCATAGTGAATACCCGCCACTATGGCTGCCATCACCAAATAAGGATTAGCATCAGCGCTGGCAACGCGATGCTCAATACGCCTATCTTTATTACCTGATACTGGTATACGCAGGGACACATCGCGGTGGTTATAACCCCAGTTTGGGCTTAGGGGCGCATAGTTGCCGGGTATAAGACGGCGGTAGGCATTGGCAGTAGGTGCAAAAATTGCCATCGCATCCTCCATAGTATGAGCCAATCCGCCAACAGCATGGCGCATACGCTCGGAAATACCCGGTTGCTGCTTCGCGCTCTCATCAGCAAAAATATTTACTCCCTCTTTGTCGTAGAGACTAAAGTGAATATGTAACCCGCAGCCAGCGATTTCTGCAAAAGGCTTGGCCATAAAGCTGGCTGCCATACCGTGCTTTCGTGCCACTCCTTTGATAATTCGCTTAAGCAGTATGCCATGATCACAGGCCGTGACTGGATCATCTACATGATGCAGGTTTATCTCATATTGACCAGGTGAAAATTCTGAGTGCACGGTGGTCATTGGTATATTTTGTAACTCACAGGTGCGCCGTACATCTTCAAGAAACTCATCATGATCCCAGAGTTCTTCAGGCATTGAGTACTGAATACCTTGTTGGTCTTTGTTGGTGCCAGGCACTTTACTCAGCAGGGGCTGAGGCGATCCATCTGCCCCCTGTTTGATAAGATAAAACTCTAATTCGGTAGCAACAACTGCCTTAAGGCCCATTTCTTCAAGGCACTCCAGTGTTTTAATCAGAACATTTCGGCAATCAAACATACCAGGGCTTTGATCTAACTCCTGAAAACTGGCCAAGATCTGCGCTGTATCTGATTTTAGCCAACTGATGGGCGCCAGAGTGCCACTGATTGGCCTGATTAATTTATCAGGGTCACCACCGGCATTTCCTATATCCAACTCATCTGGATATTCACCACGACAATTCACTAAGACAGTAGACGCAGGCCCTTTGGAACCTGATTTAAAGAATGATTGGAATTCAATAGCTGGAATGCGCTTACAACGCAAAATACCATTAATATCTGGCAGCAGCACTTCCAACATTGTGGTATCGGGATACTGAGCTAAAAACGTTTCAATCTCTTTTTTTTCTGCAATTTTCATATATTGTTATCCACCTTAATCAGCCCTGCATAAGAAACTACAATAAATTTTATGTATACACCACAGTAACCGTCTAGAGTACCCCGCTTGGGTTATAAAAGAAGCATTAAAGCATCCAACCCTTGGCAACCATCTGAGGTAACCAGAAGCGGGTTGATATCAATTTCAGCTACTGTTTCTTTTAACTCATCAGCTATTACTGATAATAGCGATGCCGCTCGACACAGCGCATCAATATTCACCGCACTCTGCCCTCGATATCCATTCAATAAAGCCTTCATTTTTAGGTTTTGCAACGCTCGCTTTGCCGCTGCCTCACTAAAGGGCGCCAATAAGGCAACCCTATCCTCAAGCAGTTCAGCGTAGACACCACCAAAACCAATAACAATAAGTGGCCCTAACTGAGGGTCGTTTACAACACCAAGTATCATTTCTACACCGGGATCGGTAATCATCGGAGCAACCAGCGCTCGTGAACCTAACCGACATTTAAAATCTGCATACACAGTTAGCAACTGCTGTTTAGATTCAATATTCAATGCCACCGCATTTACATCAGACTTATGGTTTATCTGCGGCTCAGCGGTTTTTAGCACCAAGGGAAAAGTTGCGCTTTGTGCATAGGCGGACAGCTCAGCCTTATTTTTTATTTCAGTGCCCTGAACCATTGGAAGTCCAAAATCTGCTAGACACTGAGCACACAGACTCTCTGATACGACCTGCCTAGATTGCAATTTATTACGCCAACTGTCGACCATTGCTGGGTCTAACTTTGGCAGTGATTCAGCTTTTTGAGCTAGCTCTTGTGATAGATTTTGCGATAGCTCTTGCAATAAAAAGTCTCTGTAATTAAGCATACAGCGAACGCCAACTAAAAATTGAGAAACACCATCAATTACCGGCAAACCATCCTGAGTTGATGTTATGGCTAAGGTATCACTCCCACTTCCCTGCCTGTTGGCAACTAAAAAGACTGGCTTGGCATTAGCTTTTTGCGCCT
Source organism: Porticoccaceae bacterium (assembly GCA_964231105.1). GTDB lineage: Bacteria > Pseudomonadota > Gammaproteobacteria > Pseudomonadales > Porticoccaceae > HTCC2207. Next base: position 7,161 of record CAXRJI010000005.1, on the reverse strand, counting down.
GTCTTAGATAGTTAATATAAATCGGGTAGACCTCGCTGTCTGGACCCCGATCATGGACTACCGCACCCACAGCCGCATGACTGTCAGCAACCAGCGCTTCAAAACAATTAGCCATACGCTGATGAGCATCACTACCTCCCGCCCCCCAACCGTCTAGGGGATTTACGATAGGCAATCCTGGATCTATGTGCTCAGCAATGCGCTTCTCAGTCTCGGAGCTAAGTTTAGTCAGTGGGACCTGTTGCGCATCAGCTAAATCGATTAATAGTTGTCGTTCACCGCCAGAATCGTGGAGACAGACTAAATCTCCATCACCCATTGGCTGGGTCTGAGAGAACATAATCAGCGCAGTGGCTAACTGATCCATATCTGCAACACGCTGCACACCATAGCGCTCAAAGAGAGCACTATAAGCCGCGTCACTGCCCGCCAAAGCACCCGTATGAGAAAGGGCCATTTGGGCCGACAGCGCAGTGCTTCCCACCTTCAGAACTACAATGGGTATATGTTTCTCAGCAGCTTTTTTAAACGCTGCAATAAGTTGTTGGGGATGACGGCTGGTCTCCATAAATAAACCCACTACTCGGGTTTCCGGCATATCTAGCACATAGTCCAGATAATCTTCTAAGCTCACTGAAAGCTCATAGCCAGTTGAAGCCGCAAAGTTAAAATCAATTCGCCTTTCCACATCAACAATACCTGACATACCTGCGCCAGATTGGCTAATAAGAGATACATTACCGGGATGGGGATGCGTGCGGGTATCAAACCCTCCTGCCATAAATTTATCTCGAATATTGTAAAACCCCATACAATTAGCACCCGCCACTAACACATTGTTTTGATTGATTTTATCCTGAAGGCGTTGACGTAAATTAGGGGTTTTATCATCACTTACAATTAGTGCAGAAAAAATGGTGCATGCCCTTATACCCAGAGCGAGCATTTGATCAAAACAATCTTCAATGCGATTATCACTTACAGCGAATATAACGTGCTCTGGCACTTCTGGTAATGCATCCAATGCAGGAAAGCAAGCGGCACCATGAAGGCTGTCATAGGCAGGGTTGACGAGGTAAATACTTCCCTTAAATTGTGACTTTTGTAGATTTACAAATACTTCGTTACCGACAGAACCTGGTCTCTCTGACGCACCAAGTACAGCCACCGAAGCTGGTCTTAAGAGCGGCTGAAGGGAGCGTTTAGACATTAGAAGTCAGGGGCTGGGGTTTGACGCCGACGGGGCGGATCAAAAACTGCACCTTCAATAACTTTGCAGGGCGCAAGCACTCGAGTCCACTGTAATTCACGTTGGTAATAGATCTCGACTTCAAAGATTTCACCAATCTGTCCGTACTCACTGCTCAACTGCGCAAAGGCAAGATTAGTCTTGGCTGTTGGACACCAGGCAGCTGAGGTGACTGTACCTACTTGTTTGTTGCCTTTGTAAATAAAAGAGTGGTCTGCTGGCTTATTGCCTTCAACATCTAGATAAGCAAATCTGTAGCGGGAGCCCTCTTGCTGCTCCTTCTGCAGTGCTCTTTTGCCATTAAAAACAGGTTTCTTAAGGTCTACCAACCAATGCAAGCCCAACTCAAAGGGCGATCGTGTGCGGCCTGTTCTAATAGCCTCTTCTGCTGGCACAAAGTCTACACCTGCTTGTAAAAATCCCGCCTCTACACGCACCATTTCCAGTGCAGCAGTTCCAACCGCCCTAATGCCATGGAGTTTGCCCGCCTCGAAAAGCGCATCCCACAGAGATACTGCGCCCTTGGGATCAATCCATAACTCATAACCCAGATCACCAGTAAATCCCGTGCGACTGACAACTAGCTCCTTACCTTTAAAATCAAAGCTTGCGATAGCAAATGGCTTAATATTTTCTACCCCTGAACAGCCCAGTAATTTGAGAATTGCACAGGAGGTAGGACCTTGAACAGCCAGTGCTGCAACGTTGGCCGTCTCATCAACTATGGAGACATCAAAACCCATGGCTGACCACATCAGCCAGTCAATGGCGCGTGCATAGGCGCACAGCCGATAATCATTTTCAGCGAGATGAAAAATAGTCCCATCGTCCATAACCTGACCCTGAGTATCACACCACACAGCATAGCCAACGCGTCCAACAGGTATTTTGCTCACATCTCTTGTGACCAGCCGATTCAAGAAGGCCTCAGCGTCAGGGCCGCTGATTCGATATTTCATCATCGGAGTTATATCAATCACACCGGTGCTATTTCTTAGAGCAAAATACTCCTGTTCGACTTCCGTAAAAGCCTGAGGAATAGTGTATCCACTCCAGTCCTCCCATTGATTGACCTCGCAGGCCTTTGACAACCGAGAATGAAATGGCGAGTGCAACATCATTGATTCGCTGTGCTCATTCATTTCACGCCCCCTTTTATGATCTCTCTTGCAGCATTACTTCCACATAAACCCATAACACCACCCCCGGGATGCGTGCCAGCACCACACAAAAACAGGCCGTCTACAGAGGTTCTATATTGCGAGGCACCAGGAAATGGACGCATCATCATGATTTGATCAAGGCTGATCTCTCCGTGATGCCAATGTCCGCCAGTACACCCAAACTGCGTTTCAATGTCCTCTGGTGTAAGCAATTCACTATGAAGAATTTTTGACTTAATTTTGGGTGCATAACTGGCAATTTTATCAATCACTAACTGTTTAAATTTGTCTTTAGCCGAGGACCAACCCTGAGACAATTGGTAGGGCGCATATTGAACTGTTGCTGAGAGAACATGACGACCATGGGGGGCCAAAGAGGAATCGTGCATACTAGGAATACTAATATCAATGGCCGGCGCCTTCGAGTATTCACCATACTTGCATGCATTAAATGCTTGCTCAATGTAGTCCATTGTCGGTGCAATCAATAATCGCTGACCCAATTGTTGCTCCGACAGGCCTTTAAACTCTGGGAGGCCGTCTAAAGCTATGTGCAGTTTAGCGGTATTGCCTTGCATACGAATGTTATGCACACGACGCGCAACACCCGTCTCGATTTGGCTATAGCCTACCATATCGGCAAAGGTTTTCTTGGGATCGGCATTAGAAACAACGGTAGACGCGTCAATAGTCTCACCGCTTTGCAATGTAACACCAGTCACCCTACCAGACTCAATATTTATTCGCTCAACCGCAGATCCGAGGCGAATAACGACACCTTCAGCTTTGGCTGACTCAGCCATAGCGGCACCCAGAGCACCCATACCCCCTCGCACAAGGGACGGCCCTGTATATCCATAGATGGCGCCTAATTTACGGTACAAATAAGTAAATACAGTATTTGGAGATCTAGGGCCCATATGCGCGCCTAGTATTGCATCCATGCTAATAGCAGCCTTAAGCAATGGATGTTCAAAATTTTCCTCCATCACATCATAGATATTAATAAGCCCCAGTCGTAACAGGTCACTCATATCCTGTTTGCCCAAGAGTTTAATACCCAAACCCAATTTAAGTAGGGTCCATCGATCGGTAAAGTTCTTATCCAGTAATTTAGGTGCCCTTCGCTCGAAAGCACCAGCCAATAATTTGGCAAACTTCAACATTTGTTTATCAAAGCGCTGATAGGCAATAATATCCGCCTCAGAAATACCAGCACCACTAACACCTGTAGCTGATAGAGTCAGATGCTTACCATTCTCAGCGAGGGCAATGGTAGATAAATTGGTGGCGGCCATTCGCAATCCATGTTTATTCAATTGCATGCGTTTGATTACTTTAGGATTTAACTGGAACAACCATTGCGCACAGTCGGAGACAGAGAAGCTTTTTGTTATTTCAGTAGTTGATGCCGCGCCTCCTATTTTTTGGCGCGCCTCGAGCACCAGAACCTTGCGACCCGCTGATGCAAGGGAGTGTGCACACACCAGACCGTTGTGCCCGCCTCCGACAACAATAACGTCAAATCCAGCCTTATTACTAGTCATCTTCATACCCCTCTGGCACCGTATTTGAGCGCTTTAGGTCTAACAGTATTTCCCTGGCCGCATTGGCACCGGGTGCCGCCATCACACCACCACCGGGGTGAGTGCCAGAGCTACACATATACATACCTTTTACTGGACCGCGGTACTGGGCATAGCCGGGGAATGGACGGTTAAATAACAACTGATCAAAGGTCAGCTCACCCATAAAGATATTACCCTCTGTTAGGCCAACCTCATCTTCAATCTCTCTTGGAGTTCTGACTTCACAATGCAGTATTAGATCTTTAAAATCTGGGCTGTACTGAGAAATCTGATCGATTACGGTTTTTCCAAATGCATCACGATCAGCATCAGTCCAGTCCTTACCATTTACACGCGGTGGCGCATATTGCACAAACACGGTCATCATATGTTTGCCGGGAGGAGCCATAGTCGGATCAACCTGGGTTGGGATTAACATATCTACGTAGGGATCTTTGGACCAAGTGCCATTTTTCCAATCATCGTAGGCACGCTCCATACGTGTCAGGGAATCGATAAAATGCATATCACCCAACATAAGCGGACTATTTTTATCGATGCCATTAAAAGTTGGCAATCCATCAAGGGCAATATTGAGCTTTCCTGAAGACCCTCGTATTTTGAAGTTTTTGGCCTTCTGAACAACATCCGCCGGCAAGTCTCCAGCATCCATAATTTTCAAGAAAGTGCGCTTGGGATCCAAGTTGGAAACAACGCTATCTGCGTAAATTTCATCACCATTTGCCAGGGCAACGCCCACAGCTCTGTTCTTTCTAACAATGATTTGCGCCACTTCGGCATTGCACTTAATCTCACCCCCAAAAGATTGCAAAGAGGAAGCGAGCGCATCGGAAACAGACCCCATGCCGCCACGGGCAAACCCCCAAGCGCCCACAGAACCGTCCACATCACCCATATAATGATGTAGCAACACATAAGCAGTCCCGGGCGAGTATACGCCTAGCGCGGTGCCAATAATGCCGCTGCCAGCCATGTGTGCCTTTAAGACGTCAGTCTCAAAATACTCGTCTAGAAAGTCACCGATACTCATAGTCCAAAACTTTAACGTATCCGCCAGGCCTTCTTCACCAGGTTCGGAAAAGGCCTTGGCCAACAGAGCCAGCTCTTTCAGATCTCGAGGCTTTAATGATGTTGGATCTGGCGGTGTGCGCATTAAAAAGGGACGAATCAAGCGCGTCTGTTTCATCACATCTGCTTCATAGCGATCATACGCATTGGCATCGCGAATAGAGTGGCGTGCTATTTCACGGTATTGACGCTCGTGATCAGAGTAACTGCCAAAGTAATCGCCATTCTCACAAAAGGTAATACCACCTCCATAGGGTATAACCTGAAGACCATGACGCGGCAATTGTAAGTCACGAATTATTTCTGGCCTGAGAAGACTGCACACATAGGAGCAATTAGAATATTTCCAATCGGGATAAAGCTCACGACTGACAGCAGCTCCGCCGATATAAGAATTTTTTTCAAGCACCAAAACATCGAGGCCTGCCTTAGCCAAATAGGCAGCATTGGTAAGTCCATTGTGACCAGCCCCAATCACAATCGCATCGTATTTTTTATTCACTTTTTTCTCCCCAAATTTAGGTTGAGGGCGACTTTTTCATTCACGATTGCCTCTAGGGAGATGAGAATGCCAAAAATTGCATTTGCTGTCTATAATGAGCGTTCATTCATTATATTGCTCCGCTTAAAATGATCTATTAATGTATAGTGTTTATGGCTAAACCTACTAATTTCGCCTCGCAAACTAACTGTCGCAGAGGCTAGAGTGGTAGTTGATGACTTTCTGGCCAGTCAATTTCCCTATCACTTTTAAAAATTTATCAGTGTTTTAAAGGAGCGCTAAATTGCACATACAACTCTCTAAAAGCACCATAGAATGGCAAAGTAAGATCAGAAATTTCGTCGATAAGGAACTGATACCCTGGGAAGTTGAAGCGGAGTTAAACAACGGCGTTATACCCAGCGAAATAAGCGCAAACATGCAAGCATGTGCAATCAAGCTAGGATTGTCGCGGATGGATGCACCTAAGGCCTATGGCGGACTGGCTTTAAGTATGGTGGATCAAGTCGCCGCATGGGAACAGCTAGGCAGAGTCACCAATGCATTATGTTGGTGTTTTCCTGAGGCACAGCATTGGATGTTTGAAGCCTGTGAGGGCAATCAGTATCAGATTGAACATTATTTGCAGTCTCTTATGGACGGCACATTGCGCGAATGCTATGCCATCACTGAAGCTGAATCCGGCTCCTATGAAGTTATCAATACCACGGCCAGTGCCTGTAAAGATGGGTACAGAATCAATGGTGAAAAATGGTATGTGACTACAGCTAACTTGGCAGATTTTTTCTTTTTGCAGGCTCAGACAGAAAAGGGTGAAGACGCTCTTTTCTTTATCGATAAAGACTCTGATGGTATCAGTATGATTGAAAATCCAGCTTTCTCTCATACATTCCCCTCCCATCACCCAACCTACCGCTTTGACAATGTATTTGTGCCCGAGAGAAATCGAATTGGAGGTGAAGGATCCGGCATGGACTACAGTCGCAGCTGGTTTAGGCACGAAAGGCTAACCATTGCTGCACGCATGTTGGGTGCCGCCGCACGCATGATTGAGGAGGCGACAGCCTGGGCCAAAGAACGCGATATTCAGGGTGAAAAATTAATAGATAAGCAAGCAACTCAATTTAGTTTGGCCGACTGCGCCACAGAGTTGTGGGCATCTCAGTTAATGGTGTATGAGGCTGCTGCGGCCCATGATCGTGGGGAAGATCTAAAATCGTTGCATACACGTTGCTCCATGGTAAAACTTTACACAACGGAAATGGCAAATCGGGTAGCTGATCGCTGTTTACAACTTTGGGGTGGTCGGGGCTACCGCAGAGATAACGCTGTAGAGCGTTTTTTCCGCGAGGTTCGTGTGGATCGAATCTGGGAAGGAAGTAGCGAAATTCAACGCATGGTCATCGCAAGAGCACTGCAAAAACGCGGTCTTAAAGGGATGTAATGTGTTAGGTACTGAATCCGCGATAATTTTTTACAGGCGCCTATTTGTAACCCACTTTTTAGTAGGTATGCTAACAGTAGGCTTGCTAACGTTGGGCATGGTAATGGCGGCAGTTGCTGAATCCAGTGCGCAGGGCTCTAAACCAA
>CAXRJI010000004.1:0-11925 GCA_964231105.1 Porticoccaceae bacterium | reverse complement strand
TCAACAGTACATTCCCAACGTTTAACACCGAATACCTCTTCGGGCACCTCAACTTTCATATCTTGCTTAACTGGTGTCTGACAGGAGAGACGCCAACCATCAGTTGCCTCTCTGCGGGTAAAATGACTCTCCTCAGTGGGCGACATAGAACCACCACCGTCGCCAACTATGCATTTACATTGAGCACAACTACCGCCGCCGCCACAAGCTGAAGGCAGAAAAAGACCAGCATTTGAAAGAGTCTGTAGTAATTTATCTCCGGCTGGGACGGTGATGGTTTTCTCACCATTAATTTCAATATTGACATCACCAGATGCCACTAATCTGCTTCGCGCAGCGATAATAAATGCCACAAGAGCAAGTATTACCACGGTAAACATGGTGACGCCTAGAATAATTTGTAAAGTAGTTTCAGTTAACATTCTGCTTAGTTACTCCGCTATTAAAGGTCAATGCCACCAAAAGACATAAACCCTAAGGAAATGAGACCCACAGTTATAAATACGATGCCAAGCCCCTGTAGGCCTTCTGGAATATCACTGTATTTAAGTTTTTCTCGAATTCCAGCTAAAACAGCAATTGCCAAGGCCCAGGAGGTACCAGACCCAAACCCATAGACAACACTCTCAGTAAACCCATAACCACGCTGGGCCATTAACAGCGAACCACCCAGAATGGCACAGTTAACTGTTATAAGAGGTAAAAATACCCCCAAGGCGTTGTATAAGGCAGGGACATACTTGTCCAATACCATCTCTAAAATTTGTACCATTGAGGCAATAACACCAATAAAGCACAAATAGACCAAGAAACTGAGGTCTACATCGGGCAAACCAGCCCACTCCAAAGCACCATCTGCAAGGAAGTAGTTCAAAAGCACGTTGTTAACAGGCACGGTGATGGTTTGTACAACGATAACCGCAATACCAAGCCCAATGGCAGCATCAATCTTTTTTGATAGTGCAATAAAGGTACACATGCCCAAGAACATACTTAGGGCGATGTTATCTATAAAGATAGATCGAACGAGTAAACTGAGATAATACTCCATTAGGACACCTCAGCCTTACGGCTATTCGCGGTAATTTTAAAGCTGGGCTTCTCAACTTGATCTGTTTTCCAAACACGCAGAGCCCAGATAAGCAGACCAATAAGAAAAAATGCACTTGGGGGCATTAACATCATGCCATTGGCAACATACCAACCACCCTCTGTACTCACTGGAAATACTTGATAATCCCAAATCCTTCCAGCACCAAATAATTCACGGAAGAATGCTACGATCATCAGAATCGCACTGTAACCAAGTCCATTACCCACACCATCATAGAAGCTAGCCAAGGGTGGATTTTTCATCGCAAATGCCTCGGCACGGCCCATAACAATACAATTGGTAATAATCAAACCCACAAATACAGATAGCTGTTTACTGATATCGTAAGCTACTGCCTTAAGCACCTGATCCACCACAATAACCAGCGATGCAATAATTGTCATTTGCACAATAATGCGGATACTGTTGGGAATATACTCTCTAATTAAAGAGACAAAGAGATTTGAGAAAGCATTAACTGTTGTCAGCGCCAAACACATCACAAAGGCCACCTTCATGCTGGATGTCACGGCCAGTGCAGAGCATATTCCTAAAATCTGCAGCGCAATCGGATTATTTTTAGCGATTGGCTCTAATAAAATATCTTTTGTTTTGGACATTAATTAGGCCTCCCCAGACTTTAAATTTTCAATAAAGGGCTTAAACCCCTGATCGCCTAACCAATATTGCACAAGGTTATCAACCCCTTTAGTGGTTAGGGTAGCGCCAGCCAATCCATCAATTTGATAATTAGAGCCAGCTCTATTCATATCTACCTTACCTTTAATAACGGTCAACACCAGTTCATCATCAGCAAAAGCTTGTTTACCTATCCAACTAGACTTCCAGTTTTTATTATCAATCTCGCCACCCAGACCCGGTGTCTCTCCGTGCTCATAAAAACCTATTCCGGCCACGGTTTGCAGATCTTTCTCTAAGGCAATAAACCCATACATGGTTGACCATAAGCCGTAGCCTTTGATGGGAAGAATAACTTTTTCAAGTCCTTCAACCCCCTCAAGGATATATACAGTTGCGTAATTTACACGGCGTTTTATCTTGGCGATATCTTGAGAGGGATCCAAGGCAATTGATAGCGCCGGATCACTGGAAGCCTTTCTCTGGTCATAGGTGGCTGGATTAACCGCATTGCTGTAACGACCTGTCTCCATATCAACCACTTTGACACTGATTTGCTCGAACTGGGTCTCAACATCAATGCCCGCTTTAAGTAGGCCAGCAGAGGCAAGAATATTAGTTTTCAGGTCTAATAGTTTATTGACTTCTTGATAGGGTCTAAGAACCACTGAGGCGCTGGAGACCACAATAGAACAGACAATACACAGAGCAAAGGCGACCACAAAGGTCTTGGTCACTGATTCATTAGCCACGAGCAAGCCTCCTGCGAATATTAGCTTGAACAACAAAATGATCGATTAGGGGCGCAAAGAGATTGGCAAATAAAATAGCCAACATCATGCCCTCGGGGAACGCTGGGTTTACAACTCTGATTAGAATAACCATCACGCCAATAAGCACGCCATACACAAACTTACCGGTATTAGTCATGGCTGCGGAAACGGGGTCTGTGGCCATAAAAATTGCACCAAAGGCAAAACCACCAATTACCCAATGCCAATAAAAAGGCAACGCAAACATAGGGTTCGTTGAATCAATAAAGTTAAATAGTGTCGCCAGTGCAGCAGAACCAACCAAAGTCCCTAATACAATCCGCCAAGAGGCGATGCGCATTGTTAGCAACACAGCACCACCAATAAGGATAGCCAGGGTTGAAGTTTCACCAATAGACCCATGAATAGTACCTATAAAGGCATCCATCCATGATGCTGATTGCTTTAGGACTTCCATACCATCAGCGGCTGCAATTGAAAGCATGGTAGCACCTGTATAGCCATCCACTGCAGTCCACACTGCATCACCACTCATATAGGCTGGATAAGCAAAGTACAAAAATGTTCGTCCAGTCAGCGCTGGATTAAGGAAGTTTTTACCTGTACCACCAAAGATTTCCTTGCCAATAACAATACCAAAGCTAATTCCAACAGCAACCATCCACAGAGGTAGGTCTGGTGGGCAAGAAAGTGCAAACAAGACTGAGGTGACAAAGAAACCTTCATTGACCTCATGGCCGCGCACACTGGCAAAAAGAACTTCCCAGAAGGCGCCCACAATAAAGGTGGTGGCATAAATGGGCAGAAAATAGGCAGCACCGTGGACAATATTGTCCCAAACACTGTTGGCATCATAGCCCGCAAGCAGCCCTATAAATAAGCCCCGCAATCCTTCCTGCCCTTGCATACCCATATCAGCGATAATGGTGTTAGCCTGAAAACCAATATTCCACATACCAAAAAACATGGTCGGGAATGTAGCTAACCACACAGTGATCATCACGCGCTTAAGATCAATGCCATCGCGAACATGGGAACTATTTTTCGTCACATGAGCCGGCTTATAGAGTGCCGTATCTACCGCTTCATAAAGCGCATACCAACTTTCCCATTTGCCGCCAGGTTTAAAGTTTGGCTCTAACTTATCCAGTAAACGTCGCATAATGATCAACCCTCCTTCTCAATGCGGGTAAGGTTGTCGCGAAGAATAGGGCCATATTCATACTTACCCACGCATACGTAGGTGTACAAACCGACGTCCTCTTCATCCAGCTCTAAGCAACCCAGTTGTTGGGCCATTTCAGTGTCCCCAACTATCAGTGATCTCAATAATTGAACAGGCAAGATATCCAATGCAGTGACATCCTCATAACCACCCACAGGCACCATAGCTCTCTCACTTCCGTTAGTGCTAGAAGTCATATTGATCAATTTTTTGGTCAGTCTTGACGCAAAAATAGGTATGCTGGAGTGTTTATTGATACCTGATCGCAGGTAATGAAGAAACTCGCGATTGCGGTCTTCTTGGATTACAGAGACCTGATTATGGTATCTACCTAAAAAGGCGAATTCACCCGCCGCTTTACGACCTGACAAGACAGAACCAGAAATAATACGATTTTCGTCATTTACTAATTCGCCGATTACCATCTGATTAAGATTGGCTCCAAGTTGCGTGCGCAATAATCGTGGCTCATAAACTTGCGGACCAGCCAATGCAACAACACGGCTATTATCAATGTGCCCTGTGGTAAATAAGGCACCTATGGCTATTACGTCTTGGTAGCCAATTGTCCAAACAGTCTTATTGACACTTACTGGATCAATAAAGTGTATATGGGTACCCGCTAAACCTGCAGGATGGGGGCCAGCGAATTTATGCACCTGAACATTACCGATCTCTGACCGCTCAATATTACTGAGTTTAGCCGTACACAGATTAACTGCGCCATCAGTCAGTTTGGCAATGACCTTCAAGCCATTTTCAAAGTCCTCTCGGCGGGACTCAATTATAATTTCAGGATTTGCTGCCAACGGATTAGTATCTATGGCGGTCACAAAGATTGATGACGGAATATTGTCGATGGCAGGAACTTTTGAGTATGGGCGAGTCCTAAAGGACACCCACTGACCAGAATTGACCAAATTCTCGACTACTTCAGCTCTACTAAGCTTTTCAAGGGCATCTGCAGCAGTCACAGGGAAAGTTTCTTTAGCATCTCCCTCAACATCAATAACCAGAGATTGAAAAACCCTACGCTCACCGCGATTTATCGCAACCACTGTACCTGATGCAGGTGCAGTAAATTTAACTCCAGGATTCTTTTTATCTTCAAATAACAGCTGACCTTGGGACACTGACTCACCAACCCGAACAGCCATAGTTGGTTTCATACCTTGATAGTCGGATCCTATTATACCTATCTGACTAATTTTGGGTCCTTCATTTATGCTCTGTACTGGCGTACCAGCGATTGGCAGGTCCAGTCCACGGCGAATTTTGATCATAGAAGTTTCCATAAAGCACTAATTAATACTTGCGATGAGGCCGTCATCCTGCGATCTCAATGTAAACCGCTTACACCATTTGCCGCAGAAACATAGGTAAGTACGCATAGCAAAGGGCTTGGGTTGAACATTTTTTCCGATTGTACAAGGTCGGTAAAATTTCGCGGGGCAGTATAATATTGTTGCCCTTTTGTTGCTAGGGCAAAAGACGAAAATTAAGCTATTTTTGAGGGTTTTTTAACTCATTTACCCTTGAATACTTTCACCTGAGATTACTTTTACCCCTGACTACTGAGTAGCATTGAAATGAGCATCTACCATTTGTTGCGCAGGGATCTAAGCGCCAAAAAAACTGTTCTGGCATCTGGCTTGTCAGGAAAGTCGTCAATGGACTGCTGTAAACCCTTTATAATCTCTGCATTATCCAATCTAAAAAAGCTGTTAATCTGCTTCTCAAGACCGATGGTGGTTACTAACGCATTGTCCGGGTCTTGGGTCAAGACTTTTTCTAAAAGCAATGCGGCCTGTCGATTTCCCGGCTCACGATCTAGCGTAAATTGTAAGTTATTAACGATATAGTCATGGCCGGGATACAGGCGCGTTGAATCTGGGAGCTTGGCAAGTTGCTCAACAAAGGTATGGTATAGCTCGTTTGGATGCCCACCATTATGACAATTACCGGCACCTGCGTTAAACAAGGTATCTCCACTAAAAAGTGCAGGCTCCTCATCATCAGCAAAAAGGCATATATGGCTCATGGTGTGACCAGGGGTATCTAGAACCCGAAGCTCCACTGAAGAGCCGACATTAACCCTATCGCCAGCTCTAAGTGGTTTATCTATGCGACTAATTTTTTCAGCCGCCTGATGATGGGCAAGGACATTTGCCCCTGTAGCCGCAGCCATAGCATCATTACCTTCAATATGATCATGATGCTCATGGGTATTAAGAATTTGCTTAATCGCCCAATCGTGTTTATTGGCAATTTCAATACATCTTTTGACATCGCATGGGTCGATAACCAGAGCTTCTCGGGTAGCTGGGCAAGCAATTAAGTAATTGAAATTGCGCCACGGGTTATTTGTCCAAATTTGTTCAATTAACATAATGTTTTTGCAATAAAAGGCTTAACCTTTGACGGGATAGGTTCGCCACTCTACACCAGCAAATTTTTCTAGGCATCTTACCACCTGACAGCTATAACCAAATTCATTGTCGTACCAACAGTAGAGTACACAGTTATTATCTTCTGCAATTGTAGCCCTGGAATCTACCACACAGGCTTGACGCGAGCCAACAAAATCAGTCGATACAGCCTCAGATGAAAGGGTGTAACCAATTTGTTGCTGTAAATCGCTATGCAGGGCTTTTTGACGCAAAAATTCATTGAGCTGTTCGGTCGTTACCTTTTTGCTTAAGCGCAGATTAAGAATAGCCATAGATACATTGGGTGTTGGTACTCTTATCGCATTACCGGTCAGCTTTCCTTTTAAGGCGGGTATTGCCTTGGCAACAGCCTTGGCAGCTCCTGTGGATGTTAGAACCATATTCAATGCGGCACTACGGCCTCGGCGATCACCCTTATGATAGTTATCGATTAAATTTTGATCATTGGTGTAAGCATGGACTGTTTCAACGTGACCGCTGTCTATACCATATTCATCTAGAAGGCACTTTAGTACAGGTACGATGGCATTGGTGGTGCAAGATGCTGCAGAGATGATTTTCTGCTCATCAGTGATTTGATCATGATTTACGCCATAAACAATATTGGGAATATCATCGCCCGCAGGAGCTGTGAGCAAAACCTTAGAGGCACCTGGACGCAGATGCTCACTAAGACCAGCTGTATCCTTCCATACACCGGTATTATCAACCACCAACGCATTGTTAATACCATAATCCTGGTAATTAATTTCTGCGGGCGAGTTAGCATAAATAACCTTTACCGGGTTGCCATTGATTACCAATATATTGTCATCTTTTAAGAGCCGGATCGTGCCCTTAAATGAACCGTGTACAGAATCACGCCTTAACAGCGCCGCGCGCTTCTCTAGATCTTTGGAGGATTTACCTTTACGAATAACAATGGCCCGCAAGCGCAGTGTATCTCCACCGCCAGCCTTATCAATTAACAACCTAGCCACCAAGCGCCCAATACGGCCAAATCCATAGAGAACAACGTCTTGAGGTTGCGGTAAAGGCTTGAGGTCGCAGCCAATAATTTCCTTTAGCTCTTGAACAACAAAATCATCAAGGGACTGACCCTCACCTTGCTGTTGGTATTTAACCACCATCTTGCCCACATCAACATGGGCTGGTCCAAGTTGTAATTTTGCAATAGCCGCAAGCATGGGGGCGGTGTCAAACTCTGAAAGCTCATTTTGCTCCACTTGACGCACAAAACGATGGGCTTTCATCAGATCTATAACAGATCTGTTAACCATATTTTTGCCGTACATGTAGGTCGATACGTTGGACTGACGATATAATTTACCGATCACTGGAATCATGGACTCCGCCAGAGCCTCCCTTTCTTTCCAATCCAAGAAGAAGTCACTGGGTGCTGGACGAGACTGTGTATTCACGATAATACTCCCTTTAGTTGCGATACAGAGTGCATTATCGAATAGCTGTGACTGTCATACAACGAAACCCTATATCATTTGAATGATAGACATTATTTGTGTCATCAATTTGAAAGGAAGAGTAGAATGTTGCGCTTAATTTTTTATGCCAATTAACGCGACAATCAATAATCTTCAAAAACGCTTAGACAGTCCCAATTTATGACCCTAATAAAAGCAACAACAGCCATTCAACCAGGTCAGAAACTTCATTGGGGTAATCTCTGTATGAGCGGCCAAGCCCTCGCTATAGCGGAAACTGCAAAGCAACACAATGCAATCACTTTGGTCATCACTAAAACAGCTCATGAGGCAGCCCAACTAAGAAGGTCAATTGAGTTTTTTCTGGTCAATACATCGGTAACAACACTTATGTTCCCAGATTGGGAAATTCTGGCCTATGATATTTTTTCGCCTCATCAAGATATAATTTCTGAACGCTTACAAATACTGGCTGCACTACCAAAAACCCAGCAGGCTGTGTTAATTGTTGCGCTACCTACGCTTCTTCATCGACTAGCGCCGATTGACTATGTTGCGTCACGAACCTTTGACTATTGCGTGGGGGAAAATCTCGATCGATCTATTCTCAATCAACAACTAGGTCATGCTGGTTATCAACGTGTTGAAACCGTGTACGAACACGGTGAATATGCCTTTAGGGGATCGATAATAGATATATATCCCATGGGCGAGAAAAACCCCTTCCGCATTGACTTGCTTGATGATGAGATTGAGTCTCTGCGAATTTTTGATGCGGATACGCAACGAACCCTAAGAACTGTTGAAAAATTACAACTTCTACCCGCTAGGGAATTCCCCCTTGATAAAGAGGGAATAAATTGTTTCCTTAACAACTGGCATGATCATTTCGATCGCGATCCAAACAAATGTCAGCTTTATCTTGATATCAAGGATGGCATTGCGCCTCAGGGTATCGAGTACTATCTAAGTCTATTTTTTGAACACACAGCCTCATTATTTGATTACTTAGCAGAGACAACACAGGTCTTTACTCAGTCAGGCATTGAGCAGGCAGCAACGATATTTTGGCAGGACGTTCATGGTCGCTTTGAAGAGTATGGTATTGACGCGCATCGCCCTCTTCTAAAGCCTAAGCATGTGTTTATTGCAGTAGAGGAGCTTTTTTCTCAGCTGCGAAAATACCCGGTAACTACCCTTGATGAACAGCCAGCTATACTATCTAGCAAGTCTGAAAATATACCCATTAGCCAGCTTCCAGATATTGGCGTCAATGCCAAGTTAAGTAACCCCTTAGAAAAACTACAGTCCTTTATCGAAAATCTCGACTCAAATACAAGGCTGCTTTTTTGTGCAGAGTCTGCAGGTCGTCGAGAGGTTTTACTTGAGCTGTTTCATAATGCTGGCATCAAGCCCAAAGAGTTTGATTCATGGAAACACTTTTTAGACTCAAACCAAACACTGGGCATCACCACCTATGCCATTGATCACGGGTTTTATTATCAGGATAAATCCCTAGGTCTGATAACTGAAGGCGAGCTATTTGGTCAACAAATCCTTCAACAGAGACGTCGGTCAGCAATCTCTGATGCTCCTAATCAAGTCTTTAAAAGTTTAGCTGAGCTGAAAGAGGGAGCACCTGTGGTGCATCTGGAGCACGGTGTGGGCCGCTACGAGGGACTTATTACGCTACCTGTTGATGGTGCCGTTCAGGAATTTCTAAGCTTACTTTACGCCCAGGGCTCTAAGCTGTATGTGCCGGTGTCATCCCTCCATCTAATCAGCCGCTTTAGCGGTGGCGATGAAACTACAGCCCCACTCCATCAATTGGGCTCAGACAAGTGGGATAAGGCCAAACAAAAAGCACAGAAGCAGGTTCGTGACACAGCTGCTGAACTATTGGATATCTACTCCAGACGAGCCTCAAAACAAGGGTTTGCCTGTACGGATAACAATGAAGATTACCTCAAATTTTGTAGTGAATTCCCCTTTGAGGAGACAGCTGATCAGCTATCAGCTATTGAAGCGGTGCGAGATGATATGCTGGCATCTCAGCCCATGGATCGCTTAGTGTGTGGCGATGTTGGTTTTGGTAAGACAGAAGTAGCAATGCGCGCTTCTTTTTTGGCGGTTACCAGTGGCAAGCAAGTTGTCATACTGGTTCCTACCACCCTACTCGCTCATCAGCACCTAGAAAATTTCCGCGACCGGTTTTCTAACTGGCCCATTCAAATTGAGGAACTTTCACGTTTTCGATCGGCAAAACAGCAACAACAGATATTATCCGATATGACATCGGGGAAAATAGATATCTTAATCAGCACTCACAAACTACTGCATGCAAGCGTAGACTTTAGTCGTTTGGGATTGATGATTATCGACGAAGAACATCGATTTGGCGTGAGGCAAAAAGAACAGATTAAAGCTTTAAGAAGTTCGGTGGATATGCTGACCATGACTGCCACACCCATTCCTCGCACACTTAATATGTCAATGCATAGCATTAGAGATCTATCCATTATTGCCTCCCCACCGGCAAAGCGTTTGGCTGTAAAAACGTTTATCTGTAAAGAGGAGTCAAGGGCAACTCGGGAAGCGATACTGCGCGAAGTGTTGCGGGGTGGTCAGGTCTATTACTTGCACAACGATATTAAAACCATACAGCAAACAGCTGAAAAACTGGCCGAATTGGTTCCCGAGGCAAGAATAGACGTAGCCCACGGACAAATGCGTGAACGCCAACTCGAACAGATTATGTCTGACTTTTATCGTCAACGTTTCAATGTATTGGTCTGCACAACGATTATCGAAACTGGCATTGATATACCCAGCGCCAATACCATACTTATTGAACGTGCCGATAAGTTTGGTCTTGCACAACTCCATCAACTTCGAGGAAGAGTGGGCAGGTCTCATCACCAAGCCTATGCTTACTTATTAACGCCCACTGAGAAAAAACTTACATCAGAAGCAACAAAACGTTTACAGGCAATAGCTGCGGCTGATCATTTAGGATCTGGTTTTACCTTGGCCACCAATGATTTAGAAATTCGTGGCGCAGGAGAGCTTTTAGGTGAAAATCAAAGTGGCCATATTCAGACTATTGGCTTTACCCTGTACTTAGAAATGCTAGACCAGGCTGTTAAAGCCATACAAAACGGAGATGATCCTAAGACCTCAGCCTTTGATAAAGGTATTGAGGTAAACCTCCATCTATCAGCACTAATTCCAGAAGACTATATCGCGGATACAAATACCCGGTTGACGCTATATAAGCGACTTTCTAACTGCCTGGATAAGCAACAATTATATGATCTTCAAGTTGAAATGATAGATCGCTTTGGTCTGCTTCCAGAATCGCTTAAGACTCTAATCAAGGTAACAGAATTACGTCAAATGGGAGAAAAATTGGGGCTCACAAAAATAGAGGCAGGCCCACAAGGCGGTCGACTTGAGTTTTCAGACAACACCTTGGTCGCACCCATAACAATTATTCAGATGATTCAAAACGATCCGGCTAAATTTCGATTACAAAACAATAATCAACTGAATTTTACTTGCCAAATGGAAAGCGCTGAAACTCGCTTCTCAAACGTGTATGCTATCTTAGAATTATTACTTGAAAGCACTGATTTAACCGGAAAAAATCAGAGCAATGACAGCAATGTCTAGGGAACTCGTAGATGAAAAATAAACGATACCAGCTATGGCTTAAAATCAACTTACCATTGCTTGTTACTATACTGTCTGCAAACGTCCAAGCTCAAATAGAGGCTTTAACAACAGAGGAGGAGGTTCCTTTAGAGGTACCTGTAGAGGCGCCTGAAAACTGGTATCAAGCTGAAGTTATACTTTTCACTCAGGATGGCAATAGCAGAAATGAAGCGCCACCTAAAGATTATGTGCTTGAATTTCCTGAAAACTGGCTTCAACTAACGGATCCTGAGGAAATAATAGCGACCAATTTATTATTGGCAGAAGACAACGAACCAACTTCCCTTCAAGCGTTCCCTGTGGCTGACGAAGCCAGTGACTCAATTCCCGAAGCATCAATACCGTACCTCAGCGACACACCCGAAGGACAGGAAAATACTCAAGAAAATTTTGTGGGGAATACGCCACAGGACTTATATGAATCCTTTGTGCCAGAGTACGAAACACCTTTCGTTCAATTAGAGGTCCCCTCGCGAGATCTTAATGAAAGCGCCTCAGCGTTGGATAGGCGTGGTTATGGTGTTTTATTCCATGAAGCATGGCGTTTTCAAATTACAGACTCTGATACGGCACCTTGGATTGTAATCAA
>CAXRJI010000003.1:0-11412 GCA_964231105.1 Porticoccaceae bacterium | reverse complement strand
TTTTCTGGGTGCTGAGATCATCTTGCCGCAAATCGTTGATGGTGCGTCTAAAAAACGTGTTGCCTTTGTAGTAGACGGTCGCGCGCCGGTAAGAGAGGGTGCAGAGATTGTTGATGCATCGGGCAATTGTGTCGGCACTATAACCAGCGGCGGATTTTCACCTAGCCTGCAGCAACCAATTGCTATGGGCTATATAAGTAGTCAATTTGCACAAAATGGCCAAGCCTTAAATGCCCTTGTTCGAGGTAAGCCAAGAACTATCACTATAACCTCCATGCCTCTGGTGCCTCATAGGTATTACCGTGGTTAACATTAACTAGGAGTATCTGGGAGATACTTATGCTTCAACAAAAACGCAATCTTGAGCAACTACAAAATGCAGCTGAGTTTCTAGCGCGACATATAGGCCCAAGCCCTGATGATCAGCAACAAATGCTACATGCCCTAGACTGCAATAATTTGCAGCAGTTAATTGAACAAGTGGTGCCAAAATCTATTGCTGTTAGCGAGCCCTTGGACCTTCAGGACAGTTGTACTGAAGTTGAAGCATTAGCTGAACTCCGTCAAATAGCCGAGCAAAATAAGCTATATAAAAATTTTATTGGTCAGGGTTATTATGGTACCCATACACCCGCAGTGATTCAGCGCAATATTCTAGAAAATCCGGCGTGGTATACCGCATATACACCCTATCAGCCAGAGATTTCGCAAGGTCGCCTAGAGGCCTTGTTTAATTTCCAGACTATGATTGCAGACTTAACAGGTCTAGAGATAGCTAATTCGTCAATGCTTGACGAGGGTACAGCCGCTGCTGAAGCCATGGCTCTCTGTCAGCGCGTATCCCGCTCTAAATCTCAGCGATTTTATGTAGACAGTGGTTGTTTGCCCCAGACCCTACAGATTCTGCAAACAAGAGCAGAGCCTCTGGGTATTGAGCTTGTTGTAGGTAAGCCCAAGGATTGTGAAGGCGATGTCTTTGGTCTGTTAGTCCAGTATCCCAGTGCAAATGGAGAAATCCATGACTACCGTGCAATTATTGAGAGGGTCCAGCAGCATAAAGGCAAGGTGGTTATGGCTGCCGATATCCTCAGCCTTACGTTGTTGCAATCCCCCGGTTCTTTGGGTGCTGATATAGCAGTTGGAACTACCCAGCGCTTTGGCGTACCAATGGGCTTTGGTGGTCCGCATGCAGGTTATTTGGCAACTAAAGAGGCCTACAAGCGCAATATTCCGGGACGTTTAGTTGGTCTTTCACAAGATTCCGCAGGTAATCCAGCTTACAGGTTGGCCCTGCAAACCAGAGAGCAACATATACGGCGTGAGAAAGCCACCTCAAATATCTGCACCGCGCAGGTTTTGTTAGCCGTAATCGCTGGTATGTATGCCGTCTATCACGGCCCATTGGGCTTGTCACGAATCGCCAATAGGATACATCTGTTAACCACAGCCTTGGCCAAGGGTCTAGGTATGCACAATATATCCGTAGTCAATGACAGTTGGTTTGACACCATAACCCTAAAAACAGATGCCCAAACTCAGGATGTTCTAAAAGTAGCGGCGGCACGAGGCATCAATCTTCGTGATATAGACCAAGATCACATAGGTATCTCAATCGACGAAACCACAACCGCCGAGGATATTGTTGATCTATGGGATGTTTTGATTGGTGAGCATGATCTGTGTGTTGATAAATTATCACAACAGGCTGTGCATAATATTCCCGGCAATCTTATGCGTACAGATGAGTTTCTGACTCACGAAACATTTAATCGCTATCATTCAGAAACAGAAATGTTGCGTTATATCCGTCGTTTGTCGGACAAAGATATTGCTCTTGATCGCTCAATGATCCCCTTGGGCTCTTGTACAATGAAACTCAATGCCACCTCGGAAATGTTACCCATTACCTGGCCTGAGTTTGCCAATGTTCATCCCTTTGCCCCAGTCGATCAGACTCAGGGATATCAAATACTTATATCCCAGTTAGAGTCTATGCTTTGTAAAGTCACTGGTTATGATTCTATTTCATTGCAACCCAACGCTGGTTCCCAAGGTGAATATGCTGGTCTGCTAGCGATACGGGGCTACCATATCAGCCGTGGTGATAGCCATAGGACGGTATGCCTTATCCCTAGCTCTGCCCATGGCACTAATCCAGCATCCGCACAGATGTGTGGTATGGATGTGGTGGTGGTTGACTGTGATGATCAGGGTAATATTGATATTGAGGACTTACAAAAAAAGGCTGAAGCAAATAGAGATCAGTTAGCAGCAATAATGGTTACCTATCCATCAACCCATGGTGTGTTTGAAGAGCATATTGTCGAAGTTTGCGAGGTGGTTCACAACAATGGAGGTCAGGTCTATATCGATGGTGCTAACCTCAATGCCATGGTGGGTCTGTGCAAGCCTGGTCAATTTGGTGGTGATGTGTCCCACCTAAACTTGCATAAAACCTTTTGCATACCCCATGGTGGGGGTGGGCCCGGTGTTGGCCCTGTTGCTGTAGGCAGTCATCTAGCCCCTTATTTGCCTGTGGATACTCAGGATAACAGCAGAGCTGGGGGTCTAATTTCAGCCGCGCCTTTTGGTAGCGCAAGTATCTTACCAATTACATGGATGTATATGCGCATGATGGGCGCTAAGGGGCTAAAGCAAGCCACTGAAAATGCTATTTTAAATGCAAACTACATCGCCAAACGATTAGAAGAGCACTATGACATTCTGTTTACTGGTGCCAATAATCGTGTTGCACATGAGTGCATTGTGGATATCCGTTCGATTAAAACAGATACGGGTATTAGTGTAGATGACATTGCTAAGCGGTTAATCGATTATGGTTTCCATGCGCCTACAATGTCATTCCCTGTTGCAGGTACGTTAATGATAGAGCCCACCGAAAGTGAATCTAAGGCGGAGATTGATCGTTTTTGCGATGCAATGATTTCTATAGCCAAGGAAATTCAGCAGGTGGCAAAGGGAGAATTTGCTCTTGATAATAATCCTCTAGTCGGTGCACCACACACTGCCGAAGCAGTCACATCCGATGTATGGGAGAGAGGCTATAGTCGTAGTTTGGCCGTTTATCCCTCTCAATCTGTGCGTGACAATAAGTATTGGCCACCGGTAGGTCGTCTGGATAATGTTTTTGGTGACCGCAATTTGATTTGCTCCTGTCCTTCAATCAAGGAATACCAATAAGCCAAAAACTTACGTAAAGCCTTGTTTTTAGCGCTTTGACATGCCAGTCGGAACTGTAGGTTTATCTTTTATAATTTCCACGGCGCTAAAAGCAGGCATTGATGTCGAAAACCCCTTTACCTTTACTGGGTCTCGCTTAACACAGTACACCAGATGCTCAACCAGATTTTTGGTTTGCTGAGAAATAACAATTTCATTGGCGTTTGCTGATGATTCAAGGTGACTTGCTAAGTTGACTGCTGTTCCCAGCGCTGTGTATTCAAGGCGGTTATCCGTGCCAAAGTTCCCGACTTTACACCTGCCACTATGAATACCCATGCGCAAACATGGCGGTTCTTTAATTCCCTCAGACTTCCAACGTGCTCTTAGAGTCTGCATAGCCTCTCTCATTGCCAGCGCCATGCAAACACAGGCTGTTGCATCATTGACCCTGCCACGACTATCAGGATCACCAAAAAATACCATTAAGGAATCACCGATTACCTTGTCCAAAGTACCACCAAAGCGGAAGACAATTTCAGACATTTCAGTGAGATATGAATTAATAACTCCAGTTAGCTGCTCAGGAGTTAATTGCTCAGACATTTTGCTAAAACCTTGCATATCAGAAAAAAATAGGGTCAGTGCTTTTTCTTGAGCGGTAACACGAACCTCTTTACCTGCCAAAATTTCCTTTCTGTGTGTAGGAGAGAGATACTTAGATAATCTAAAACTTTGCTGCTTTAGCATTTGGTTATCCCTCGATAAGTTCTGATATTCAGCATATAAGCGCTTGTAGAAGCAATTTTTTACTATTTCGCAGCCAAGCATAAAGCTGATTAAAACAATAATGATAAAAGTTTGTATAAGCTCAGTGATCACAAGGGGCGGTAGTTCCAATCTACTTACCAATACAATACCAGTCACAAAGCCAATAACAGAAAGCAGCAGTTTTTTTACACTAAAGTTTACGCATGTGACACCAAAACTGATAATAATTGCGACACTCAAAATAAGGTTATGGCTGCTTAATTCATAGAAAATTCCAACTACTAAACTATCAATAACTCTACTAATTGCAATAAGTGCCCTGGAGCTTGGTCTATGTAGATAGGACGATAATGAGAAGATCAGCAATTGGTAGATTGTTAAGCCAACCAAGAATAACAGGGCAATGATGCTGTAGTTAATCTGGCCCCATTGAGTCAAGATTAAGACCGACAAACTAAGGCCTTGCATCATGCGATATAAGTGTTCAATTCTCCATCCATGGGAGTATTCAAAATTCCTTTTCATTGATAAATCTTAACACCCAAAACTCAGCTTCGCTAAGATTTCTTATCTCTGCGTTCATCATTGCTTTTAACGCACTGTTTGTGTACAGTTCCGCACCTCAAAAACATGCTAGCTAAAGGCTTTCTGGTCTTTTAAGCATTGATTTTTATTCTGGAGAGGTGTCCGAGTGGCTGAAGGAGCACGCCTGGAAAGTGTGTATGCGTTAATAGCGTATCGAGGGTTCGAATCCCTCTCTCTCCGCCAAGATAAAACACCCCCGTAAGGGGGTTTTTATTTTTCCTCAGATACTGACACTATTTCTGACTCAAAACGTATAGCTAACATATAAAGTTCTCTATCTTAAAACACTGTGTTTATAAGCAAATAGGGCAATTATGTTCATAAAAGCTAACAGGGCAAGTGACTGCAAAGAGCATCAGGTAACTGACGAAAAGGTATACCTTGAGCGCCGAAAAATACTGAAACAGATGGGTTATCTAGGTGCAGGTTCGCTACTAAGTGCATCTGCTTCGGCCGCAGGTTTAAATCTTTTTTCATCAGATTCTGAGCGGGAGGTCTTTGTACGTCATGATTTGTCATTTAAGCCTGCACCCGCTGTAAACGAAACCCTAACCCCTGAGGGTAAGGTGACCAGCCACAATAATTTCTACGAATTTGGTACCCAAAAACATCAGCCAGCGGAGTTATCTCAGGGCTTAAGTGTTAACCCGTGGCAGCTTAAGATCTACGGTGAGGTCGAAAAGGCACTGACCTTGGATTACGATGATTTATTCTCGGCTTTTGCACTGCAGGAGCGAATTTATCGCCTGCGCTGCGTGGAAGCCTGGTCAATGGTGATTCCATGGATTGGTTTTTCTTTGGCTGAACTTGTTAAAAGAGCCAAACCCACCTCCAAGGGCAAGTATATTGCTTTTCAAACCCTCTATGACCCAGAGCAAATGCCTGGGCAACGCAATCGTCGACTTGGGGGAGGAATAGACTATCCCTACGTTGAGGGGCTGCGTATTGATGAAGCAGTTCACCCCCTATCTATGCTTGCAGTGGGCCTGTACGGTAAAACACTTCCGCCACAAAACGGTGCGCCTATTCGTCTTGTGGTGCCATGGAAGTATGGCTTTAAAAGCATTAAGTCTATCGTGGGCATCAAGTTTGTAGAAAAACAACCAGAGACTACATGGAATCTGTTGGCACCCAATGAATATGGGTTTTATGCTAATGTAAATCCTCAGGTTGACCATCCGCGATGGAGTCAAGCCAGCGAGAGACGAATTACTGATGGCGGCATATTTGACCGAAATCGCATTCCCACATTGCCCTTTAATGGCTATGCAGATCAAGTGGCTGAACTCTATCGCGGTATGAACCTCAGGAAGTTCTATTAAAGTGAAGGCTTTGGCTGTATCAGGGCGTCAGCTTTTTTGGCTAAAAGTGCTTATTCATAGCTTGGCGGCTTCGCCATTGTTTTGGCTCTATTATCAGGCGTTTACTGACCAGTTAGGCGCTGATCCTGTTGAGGCGGTCATTCATTTTACAGGAGTAGGTGCGCTTAACCTATTACTAATAACCTTGTTAATAGCCCCTCTGGCGAGGCAGGCTAATCTACCTTTTTTGTTGCGATGTCGGCGCATGCTAGGGCTTTATGCCTTTGCCTATGCTCTCTGTCATATTTTAAATTTTTTGTTATTTGAGGTGCAGTTAGACCTTCAATTATTTGTACAAGAACTACTGCAACGATCCTATATTATCGTTGGCATGCTGGCATTTTTGGTACTTAGCGCACTGGCTATAACGTCAATTAATTCACTGCGCAGAAAAATGGGTCACCATTGGCAGAGTCTGCATAATCTAATCTATTTAGCGGCTTTATTGATTTTGATTCATTTTTATTGGTCACTAAAATCCGGTGTGACTGAGCCGCTTATTTACTTCTTTTTATTTGTATTGCTGATGCTATTTAGGTTTCAAAAGTTTCGAGGCTGGTCAAAGAGATTGTTTTCTAAATCACGATAATAAGACGTCTAGTAAAGCTGATTATCTTTAAGAGGGACTTCAAGCAGGTTATTGTCTTTTTCTGGCCCACCAATCATTTCATCATAGGGGCTGGTATGTCTTAAAACTATTTCAGAGGCTTCTATATTAGCCAGTTCTTTTTGCAAACTGGTTAAGTTGCTGGCTTTTAGGTAGTGTCCATTTTTGTCAGTAATATAATGCTCTTGTTTATCAATGATTACTGACACCATATACAGGCTTAAGTCGACCGAATGGTATATAAGCTTATCTATATAGAAATATTTTTTTAGTTTGTCGATTTCGATAGCCATTGCATATAGCAACTTGTTTTGGACCCAGGTAAATGTCGTTAATTTTACGGTATTAATCACTTAACAGATGGGCAACTATCTAGGGGGCAATATAGCCCCCCTGTAACCTTTTACTATAAGCCCCTGCGGGTGCAAGATTTTATATTAACGCCAATGCCATCATCACCAAACACACAATAGACGCGAAATAAACGGCACTTCTAATATAGGTAATACCAAAGGCATAGCAGGCAAGATAAGCGACACGAAGAGCCAGCCATGCGCAGGCTAGGTTGCTGATATCTACTTGCTGGTAAACGGCTAAGAGAGCCAGAGCCAAAAATGCTGGCAAGCTTTCTTGAAGGTTGGCGGCAGCCCTTTTGATGCGCTGGGTTGTAACACTTCCCTTTAATTCCTCATCACGATTAGATAATAGATAAGAAATGTTGGAAAGATTTAATGCCATGGGGAGAAGCCAAATTTGTATCAGTGCTAGCGCCAGTGCGGCAATAATTAGTGTTGTCATGAGTGTATGCCTCTTATAAATACATTTATTGTTTTAAGTCTTATGCCCCTATGGGTTACTAACACTTTATAAAATATCTCCCACTTATGCCATCACTCTAATCAAAGAATTGCTTTATATTGGTATTGTTACCCAATTAGGGGTAGTGACTGATTTAAGGGTTTAAATAAGTGGTTTAATACTGTCTAGCAGTAAATTATGATGCTGAGTAATAAAAAATATAAAAGAGGGTAATTGATCATGAAAACAAGAGCAGCTGTTGCATTTGAATCTGGCAAGCCACTGGAAATTGTTGAGGTTGATTTAGAGGGCCCCAAGGCCGGTGAAGTCCTTGTAGAAATCAAAGCTACGGGAGTTTGTCATACAGATGCATTTACCTTGTCAGGCGACGATCCTGAGGGTGCCTTTCCAGCAATTTTAGGTCATGAGGGTGCGGGTGTGGTTGTTGATGTGGGTCCGGGCGTTAAAAGCCTCAAGCCCGGTGATCATGTTATCCCCTTGTACACCGCAGAGTGCCGTGAATGTGATTTTTGCTTAAATCCAAAAACTAACCTCTGTCAGGCCGTTAGAGCCACTCAGGGACAGGGGGTTATGCCTGATGGTAGTAGCCGTTTTTCCTATCAGGGTAAGCCAATTTTGCATTATATGGGCTGTTCGACCTTTTCTAATTACACCGTGCTTCCTGAAATCTCTCTGGCTAAGGTTAGAGAAGACGCTCCTTTCGATAAGATTTGTTATATAGGCTGTGGGGTAACCACCGGTATTGGTGCGGTAGCTTTTACCATGAATGTTGAGGCAGGCTCCACAGTTGCCGTATTTGGCCTTGGAGGGATAGGCCTAAATGTGATTCAGGGCGCCAGAATGGTTGGAGCAACCAGAATTATTGGTATTGATCTAAATCCAGCAAGAGAGGCTCTGGGTAAGCAGTTTGGTATGACCGATTTTATTAACCCAAAAGAGGTCGATAATCTCGTTGAGCATATAATCGAAATAACCGGCGGCGGTGTTGATTATAGTTTTGAGTGTATCGGCAATGTTGAAGTAATGAGGCAAGCCCTGGAGTGCTGTCATAAGGGTTGGGGCGAGAGTTGTATTGTCGGTGTCGCCGGTGCGGGTAAAGAGATTTCTACGCGACCCTTTCAGTTGGTTACGGGGCGCTCATGGCGCGGTACAGCTTTTGGTGGCGCCCGCGGTCGCACGGATGTGCCACGTATTGTCGACTGGTATATGGACGGTAAAATTAATATAGATGATCTAATCACCCACAAGATGCCCTTAGAGGATATTAATAAGGCCTTTGATTTAATGCATGCGGGCGAGAGTATTCGTTCCGTGGTGGAGTTTTAGATGTCCTTAGAGCAAATATCTGCAAATCAGAGTTTTGGTGGTCAGCAACTGAGATACAAACATCAGTCAATATCACTTAACTGTGAGATGACCTTTAGTATCTATTTGCCGCCGCAGGCGCAGAATCAATCTGTGCCAGTGCTGTACTGGCTATCTGGGCTTACCTGTAGCGATGAAAACTTTGTGCAAAAGGCCGGTGCTCAACAATTTGCCGCGCAGTTGGGCTTGGCTATTGTCTGTCCTGATACCAGTCCTCGAGGGGAGGGCGTAGCTGATGACCCAGAGGGTGCCTATGATATGGGCCTAGGGGCAGGATTTTATATCAACGCAACGCAAGAGCCATGGGCCAAGCACTACCATATGTATGATTATGTGGTTGATGAGTTGCCTGCGCTAATTAATAGCGAGTTTCCTGTTGATAGCCAATCAATGTCTATTTCGGGACACTCTATGGGGGGGCATGGCGCCTTAACCATTGCATTAAAAAACCCACAAAAATACAAATCAGTATCGGCATTTTCGCCCATTTGCTCTCCCGTAAATTGTCCTTGGGGTGAAAAAGTCTTTAGCCACTATTTAGGGGATAATAAAAGTGAATGGTTGCAACATGATACTGTGGAATTGCTAAAACAATCGCCCAGTAAAATACCTGTTTTAGTTGATCAAGGGGAAGCGGATAATTTTTTGGCGGAACAGCTAAACACGCCCTTATTAGCAGATCTGGCCAAACAAAATAATTCGCTGATGACCGTTAGAATGCAACCCGCCTATGACCATAGCTATTTCTTTATTGCGACTTTTATTGCTGAGCATCTTGCCTTTCATAGTAAAGCATTGAGCAAAAACTGATTGGCTTTGTGGTTGGCTATAAGCGCAGTTATGAGTGCAACTCTATGCACAACTATGAGCGCATAGGCAAAAATGTTTTATCCTATCGAGAATAGGTAAAATTGAGTTATTAGCAGAGGTAGCAGCGCTTGATCGGTGAAAATTAGGTGGGTTAATCCGAAAATAGACAGTGAAAAAAGTGAAAAATACAAAGTGAAAAATACAAATTGAAAAATACTAAGCCAAAAGCGGATTTCAAAGAAATTGTAGATAATCTAAAGCATCTACCCGGCGCGCTATTGCCAGTATTACATGCCATTCAGCAACAATATGGTTATATCCCCAATGATTCCATAGCTGTGATCGCTCAAGCACTTAATCTTTCGCGAGCAGAAGTGCAGGGCGTTATAAGCTTTTACCATGATTTTAAAACAGCACCTACGGGTGATCATACAGTGCATATCTGCCGTGCTGAAGCCTGCCAAGCTATGGGTGCTAGAGACCTCGAAAAACACGCAAAAAATTCACTGGGTGTGGACTATGGTGAAACTACCGCAGATGGCAAAATTACCCTAGAAGCCACTTATTGTCTGGGTAACTGTGCCTGTTCGCCCTCGGTAAGAATCGATGACCGTGTTTATGCCCGAGTCAATGGTGATCGCTTTGATCAGTTAGTGACTAGTCTTAATGGAGGCAGCGCCGGTGATTAAGATCTATATACCTCAGGACACCACAGCCGTTGCCTTAGGTGCCGACCAAATTGCCGATAAACTGCTTGAGTTAACTAAGCAGCATAAACTATCAGTGGATATTGTGCGCAATGGCTCTAGAGGTCTGTTTTGGCTAGAGCCAATGATTGAGATTGAATCCAAACAGGGTCGGATTGCCCTGGGGCCAGTTGCTATTGAGGATGTGGATTCCATTATCCAAGCCTTAGACGATCCCAGTCAGCATCCTCTGTCTATGGGGTCAGTCAGTGAAATTCCTTATCTTGCGTCCCAGCAACGGCTTACCTTTGCCCGTGCCGGCGTTGGAGACCCTATTTGTCTTGATAATTACAAGCGGCTTAACGGCTTTAAGGGTCTAACAACTGCGTTGTCTATGTCACAACAGCAAATTGTTGATCAAATAAAAGAGTCGGGCCTGCGTGGTCGCGGCGGTGCGGCATTTCCTGCGGGCATTAAATGGCAGACGGTTTTAGATACCCCTAGCGAACAAAAATATATTGTTTGTAATGCCGATGAGGGCGATTCAGGAACCTTTGCTGATCGCTTGCTGATGGAGGCTGATCCCTACCAGCTTATTGAGGGAATGGTTATTGCCGGTCTAGCCGTGGGTGCCACTCAGGGCTATATCTACTTGCGCTCTGAATACCCATTGGCACATCAATTGCTAAATACGGCCATTGATAAAGCTGAGCAGGCTGGGTACCTAGGTGCTGATATACAGGGTTCAGGCAGGGTGTTTAACCTTGAGGTAAGACTGGGTGCCGGCGCCTATATCTGTGGTGAGGAAACCTCTCTATTAGATAGTCTAGAGGGTAAGCGGGGTCTAGTCCGTGCCAAGCCGCCACTACCCGCAATAAAAGGCTTATTTGGCCAGCCTACGGTTGTAAATAATGTCTTAACGCTAGCCGCTGTAGCCACAGTCTTAGAGCAGGGTGCAGACGCTTATAAAGACTATGGTATGGGGCGCTCAAGGGGCACCTTAGCGATACAGTTGGCAGGTAATATCAAGCGCGGTGGTCTTATTGAACTGGCCTTTGGGGCTACATTGCGAGAGATAGTTGAAAAGTACGGGCAGGGTACTTTTAGCGGTCGACCCATTCGTGCTATTCAGGTGGGTGGCCCTCTGGGAGCTTATTTGCCAGAGTCCCAGTGGGATACGCCGTTGGACTATGAAGCATTTGCCGAGATTAAAGCCATGATTGGCCAT
>CAXRJI010000002.1:0-3552 GCA_964231105.1 Porticoccaceae bacterium | reverse complement strand
TATTTATTATCCCTTAGTGACCCGAGAACCCTATAAATACAACGGGCGTGTTACCGAGGCTATGACTTCAGGTAAATTATTTTTGGATATAAAAATGCCCCTGCCCAACCCACAAGATGATCGCTTTATGCTTTGCGGCAGCCCTAGTATGCTAAAAGATATGAGCACGATTCTGCAGGCACGCGGCTTTTCTGAAGCCCGCAGTACCCATAGAGGCGAGTATGTTATTGAGAGGGCTTTTGTTGAGGGCTGACAGAGGGCTGACAGAGGGCTGCTTGAACGCCAGCCTAACCCCTACACTCCTAACTCTCTAAACCACATGCCCAGCTCTAAGGGTTATCAGTTAAAGCTTAGAAGACGATAAGCGCCAATCAATTCGGTTATGTGGCTTGATAAATACCAACTGTGCATCACCCAATACACGCTCTAAGAACCCACCTTCACTGTAGCAAAGGTAGAATTCCCACATGCGCACAAACTCGTCCGAGTAGCCCATAGCTTTAACTTTTTCTATATTATCAAAAAAGCGCTGTCGCCAGTGCTCTAAGGTGGTGGCGTAATGGGGGCCAATATCCTCAAGATGAAATAGACGCATATCGGT
This sequence comes from Porticoccaceae bacterium, assembly GCA_964231105.1. Classification (GTDB taxonomy): domain Bacteria; phylum Pseudomonadota; class Gammaproteobacteria; order Pseudomonadales; family Porticoccaceae; genus HTCC2207. The sequence continues at coordinate 2,951 of CAXRJI010000002.1, read as the reverse complement.
AGCCTTTTTAACTGAGCTTGTAATGGCACTGACTGAGGGAATAAAACCACCTGGGAAAATAAAACGCTGAATAAAGTCCACTGATTTTATTGCCCGATCATAGTTTTGATCGGCAATGGTAATTGCCTGAATTAACATAATACCCTCAGGCTTAAGCAGGGAACTGCACTTGGCGAAGTAGGTATCAAGATACTGGTGTCCCACTGCCTCGATCATTTCAATAGAGACTAATTTATCATAGCAGCCCTCAAGATCACGATAGTCCTTCATCAATAGGGTAATTTTGTCTTCCAATCCAGCGGCGGCAATACGCTGCTTGGCCATGGCATGCTGTTGTTGAGAGATAGTGGTGGTGGTCACGCGGCAACCGTAGTGGGTAGCAGCATAAATCGCAAACCCACCCCACCCAGTTCCGATCTCAATCACATGGTCATCACTGCACAGTTGCAGCTTGTCACAGATGCGTTTGAGCTTGGCCTCAGCAGCTTGATCCAGGGTTGAACCATCCTCTGGATAGTAGGCACTGGAGTACATCATGCTGGGGTCGAGAAACGTCTCAAACATATCATTGCCCAGATCATAATGGGCTTTGATATTGCGCCGACTTCCGGCCTGAGTATTGCGATTAAACCAATGCATAAAGCGCAATAAAACTTCTTTAAATTGCGTCAGTGGGCCTTGAAGATCATCGAGCACTTGGCGATTGCGCACCATAATGCGAATCAAATTAGTAAGATTACTGCAACGCCAGAAGCCTTGCATATAGGCCTCTCCCGCAGCTACCGATCCCCCAAAAACAATCTCAGAATAAAAGGTGGGATCTGTTACCTCTATTTGCACCGAGGGACCCTGTGACTGCTTAGGATCACCATAAGTGAAATCACCCAGAGTATCTGCAATACGAATTTCACCAAAATTTATTTTTTGTAAACGTCCAAGCAAGGCCTTGCGAGCGAGACGGTCGATCCATCGCCACTTGCTTTTAACTGCTGGTGCAGAAGTACTTTTGCTCATAGTTCGATCCCTATATTTATTTATGCTTTTCTCCACCATGTCCGAGAAATGGAACACCCTTTAGCCAAATCTTTAACGCCTGCCAATAAATGGCCGCTGTTACCTTTGTGGTCATTAGCGGTATTTTAAGTAATTGTTTTGCCAAGTTAGCCGAATTAATTGGATACCCCTGCAGAGACAACTTAACATCGAATAGTTTTTTGCCCTCTCGCTGATTTTGCATTTCTACCAATAATTGCTCTTGAGGCAGTGAAAATTTAAACCAGTAATCCATATCTAGAGTCATAAACGGCGAAACAGTAAACTTCTTTGCGCTCTGAAAGCAGTGGTAATCACCCTGTACTCTATCTGTATCCGACTTATCACAATGTTCCCCATCGCACTGCACCCTCTGCTGTTGTCCCAACACATAGCAATAGCGCTCTCCCCAAGGAGTATTGGTCACTTCAGCCACTATACTGTGCAGGGTCTTGCCGTCAGCCTCAAAGCAGTAGTAAAAACTCACTGGATTTGATTTATAAAATAAGTAGCGTAGGTTGGTAAGCAGACGTATAGGGCCTGTAGGTGTAGTGCCCGTTTCTTTATTTACCAGTTCGCGCACCGATTGACTTAAAGCCTGTTGTGCACAACCTAAATAGTCTGCCCGCCGAAACCAAGCAAAGTTAATATGTGTTGTGGACCAGAGCCAATGGGACTTAAACACCGTTTCCAGCTCATCCAAGTCCAAATACATCATAAACACAGCATAGCGAAAACTGTTTACAGCAGGTACGTGGCGATGATGGCCGATGGTGCCTGCATAGAGACGACTATTCACAGCCTGCCCCGTTCAAGCTGTCTTGCTCAAAATGCTTCAGTGCCTGCAGAGCGCTGACAACACCGTCCTCATGAAATCCATAGCGCCAGTAGGCACCGCAGAAATAGAGCCGATCTCGATTAATCTCAGATTGCCGTGCCTGGGCCGCCACTGACTGTTGGGTATAAATAGGGTGATGGTAATTAAGTCGCTTTAGAATTTTAGCGGGATCAACTGCATCACTATTATTTAAGGTCACACAAAATTGTTCCTCACAATCAAGGCTCTGCAAAATATTCATATTATAGGTAACCGGCACTTGCCCTTGGTGGCCGTCTAACAAGTGAAAATTCCAAGCTGCCCATGCACGCTTGCGCTTGGGCATCACCGAGCTGTCTGTGTGCAACAATACTTCATTAGGCTGGTAATTAATGGCACCTAAAATCTCTTGCTCAGCCTCAGTTGGGTTATGCAAAAGTGCCAGTGCCTGATCGCTGTGACAGGCGATAAAGACAGCATCAAAATGCTCCTCACCATGGCCACTAGTGATAAGCACACCCTTCTCTTGTCGCTCAACCTTAGACACCGGTGACGCCAAGCGAATTTTGTCTTTAAAGCCTTGGGTCAGGGCCTCAACATAGGTCTTCGAACCGCCCTTAATTACATACCAGTCGGGGCGGTTACTAACACTTAACAGGCCATGATTATAAAAAAAGCGAATTAGATAGCGCGCAGGAAACTGATACATCAGTTGCAAATCGGCTGACCAGACAGCGGCGGCCATAGGCACCAAATAGTAATCAATAAACATTCGACTGTAGTTACCCTGCTCAAGGTAGTCACCCAAGGTAATATCATCCTCCGGCGTATTGACCAGAGCTGTGGCTTCACGATTAAAACGTAAAATCTCACGGATCATTTTCCAGAATGAGGGACGCAGGAGATTGCGTCGCTGGGCAAATAAGGTATTGAGTGTAGAGCCCATATATTCAAGGCCCGTTTTCTCACACTTAACACCAAAACTCATAACCGAAAGCTGCTCAGATACCCCCAATTCATCCAGCAACTGAATAAAGTTTGGATAGGTTTTGTGATTAAACACAATAAACCCTGAATCTACTGAATACTGCTTGCCCTTTAT
>CAXRJI010000001.1:0-2156 GCA_964231105.1 Porticoccaceae bacterium | reverse complement strand
TCCCTACACGACGCTCTTCCGATCTGGGTGTTAATCGCCTTCCACCCAAAAAGTAGTCAGACGCATTTTTGGTTTTTAGGTAGGCTACAAAACCAATAGCCATAACAATTGCGATATAGCTAACAAAAGCAATAAGCGTGGGAACTGATAGATCGGACATGCTTACTCCTTAGAAACTACTGCCTGTTTTAATAGGCCATTATCTAGAGATTTACCGTGCGAATTTGAGTAGAAAAAAGCGCTTCATCCTCTAAATCTTGAGGACGCTCAAGTTTTAGACCTTTAAAATCAAAAAGATCTGTATCCGCCAACTGAGAGGGAGAAACATCTTTGAGGGCATTAAAAATAGAATCGATTCGACCTGGATATTGTCGCTCCCATTCCATTAGCATGGTTTTTATCACCTGACGCTGAAGCCCATCCTGAGAGCCACAAAGATTACAGGGAATAATCGGGAACTGCTTGAGCTCTGCCAAAGCCTGCAAGTCACTTTCGCGGCAATAAGCGAGAGGCCTAATTACAATATTTTTCTTATCATCAGCCAGAAGTTTAGGCGGCATAGCTTTTAATTTGGCCTGATAAAACATATTTAAAAATAAGGTTTCTACAATATCGTCTCTATGATGTCCAAGGGCAATTTTAGTCGCACCAATCTGTTGCGCAAAGCCGTATAGGGTCCCCCGGCGCAAGCGCGAACACAGGCCACAGTAGGTTTTACCCTCAGGCACTTTACTAGTCACAATGCTGTACGTGTCTTTCTCTAAGATATGGTACTCAATACCCAGTGTATCCAGATAGTTGGGCAGCACATCCACTGGAAATCCGGGCTGTTTTTGGTCTAAGTTAACAGCGATCAAATCAAATTTAATGGGTGCATTGCGTTGCAAGCACTGCAAAATATGCAGCATAGCGTAGGAATCTTTGCCACCGGACAAGCAGACCATAATGCGGTCCCCGTCCTCAATCATCGTGTAATCTTCAATGGCTTTGCCCACATTGCGCCTAAGGCGCTTTTGCAGTTTATTAGCCTCAAGCTGATCCTTTCTGTCTGTCATCAACAAGCCCATCAATTTTCAAAGTGGGTTATTGTAGAGACTTAATAGCCCATCACCAACTGCATAGCGTATTTATATTAAGCTAAAGGTGATTTTTTTTATTTATTAGTTACACTTTATATCCCAAGCAACTCCAAATACCTTTCTTAGGAACAAAAATACCTTGAAAACTCAATCACAGGGTTTGTCGCAGATACTTGAAAAAGATCAAGCCTATGTTTGGCACCCCTATTCGTCAGTAACCCAACCCATTCCAGCTTACGAGGTAGATTCAGCACAGGGTGTCTACCTTCATCTAGCTAATGGCAAAAAATTAATAGATGGTATGTCATCATGGTGGTGTGCTATTCATGGCTATAATCATGCAACACTTAATCGTGCTATCACTGATCAATTAGAGAAAATGAGCCATGTAATGTTTGGTGGTATTACTCATGCACCCGCTGTAGAGCTGTGTGAGAAACTGGTTTATTTGACCCCCGATGGATTAAACAAAGTATTCCTCTCTGACTCGGGCTCCGTCAGTGTTGAAGTAGCCATAAAAATGGCCTTTCAATATTGGATTTCTCAGGGAAAATCTGATAAAAATCAGTTGCTTACATTGAGTGGCGGGTATCATGGTGATACCTTTGCGGCTATGTCGGTGTGTGATCCTGTCAATGGCATGCATCATATGTTTGATAAGGTGATGGCAAAGCATCTATTTGCTCCCAGGCCGGAAATTGAATTTCACCAAAACTGGTGCGATTCAGATATCGCTGAATTTGAAACTATAATTTCAACTAAACACCAGCAACTGGCAGCAGTGATTCTAGAGCCCATTGTTCAAGGGGCAGGCGGTATGCGCTTCTACTCACCCAGTTACTTAAAACGCGTACGTGAGTTATGTGATCAATACAATGTACTGTTGATTGCTGATGAGATCGCCACAGGATTTGGTCGCACTGGCAAAATGTTTGCCTGTGAATGGGCCAATATATCACCGGATATTATGTGTTTAGGTAAAGCCCTTACAGGGGGCTATATGACCCTTGCAGCCACCCTGTGCACTGAACAGGTCAGTCAGGGTATTTGCGAAGGTGAAGCTGGATGTTTTATGCA